>CAYVWU010000122.1:0-7692 GCA_964455575.1 uncultured Cyanobium sp.
CGCTCAGCCCCTGCCAGCCCAGCACGATCGCCAGGCCCGCGGCGCAACAGGCCAGAGGAACAACGAGATAGCGGAGATACCGCCAAGGCATGGGCCGGGGAGGGAAGGATCCCCCATGTTGACTGGCGGCCGCCGCAGGCCTGGCCGAAGCGCCCGGTGTGTCGCGGCAGGGGCGCTCAGAGGGTCGGCGGCTGGGGGTGGGCGGGTTCCTGAGGGCCGTCGCTGGACTGTCGCTCCAGCTGGCGGCGTTCCAGGGCGGAGAAAAGCTTGGGCAGCAGCACGATCACCACCACCAGCAGCAGGGCGCCCAGACCGAAGTTGACCACGCCACCCACCATCTGGGAGAAGGGGATCCAGCGGCCGCCCAGCCAGGCCAGGCTCACCATGGTGCTGGCCCAGAGCACGGCGCCGGCCGTGTTGCAGAGGAGGAAGCGGCGATAGGGCATGCCCACCGCCCCCGCCATCGGTCCCGCCACCACCCGCAGCACGGCCACGAAGCGACCCATCAGAACAGAGGCATTGGCGTGGCGCAGAAACTGGTCCCGCAGCCGGTCCAGCTGCTCCGGCGATTGCCGCAGCAGGCGACCCACCCGCAGGATCAACCCCCAGCCCGCCCGGCGCCCCACCCAATAGCCCAGGTTGTCGCCGAGCATGGCGCCGCTGGCTGCCGCCGCCATGACGCCCAGCCCATGCAGCTGCCCGCTACCCGCCGCATAACCGCCCAGGAGTGTGACCGTTTCCCCGGGCAGGGGCAGGCCGGCGTTTTCCAAGAGCATGGCCAGGAAGATCACGCCGTAGCCCCACTGCTGAAGCCACTCCTGCAGACGCGCCGGATCCAGGCCACCCTCCAGGCTGAGCGAGGCAAGGGCGTAAGGGTGCATCGTCGGGGGGAGAGGCCCGCAAACGCTAAGACCCACCCTCCCGCATGCGGGAGACGAAGGCGTCCTCCTGCTCCTTGCTCGCCAGGGCGCCGTCTTCCACGATGATGATGCGGTCGGCGATGTCGAGAATTTTGTTGTCGTGAGTGACCAGGATGATGGTGGTCTGCTGCTCATCGGCCATCTTTCGCATCAGATTCACCACGGTGCGTCCGGATTCCTTGTCGAGGGCCGCGGTGGGTTCATCCCCCAGCACGATGCGGGGTTGGCTGACCAGGGCGCGGGCGATGG
The DNA here is from genome assembly GCA_964455575.1 of uncultured Cyanobium sp. Lineage (GTDB taxonomy): Bacteria > Cyanobacteriota > Cyanobacteriia > PCC-6307 > Cyanobiaceae > Cyanobium. The sequence goes on from CAYVWU010000122.1 coordinate 1,170, forward strand.
CCACCCTCTGGCACTGGCCGCCGGAAAGATTGGCGGGGTAGTAATCCAAGCGATCGCCCAGACCCAAGGTCGTCAACATGTCGGCGGCGATCTGATCCATGTTCTTCTCCAGATAGGCGTCGTGCAGCTCCAGGGAGAGGCGCACATTGCGGCGGGCATTGAGAAACATCATCAGGTTGTGGGCCTGAAAGATGAAACCCACATTCAGGCGCAGGCGCGCCAATTGGGCCTTGCTGGCTCCGTTGAGCTCCTCCCCCAGGATGCGGAGGCTCCCGTCCATGCAGGAGCGAAGGCCCCCCAGCATGGTGAGGAGCGTGGTCTTGCCCGAGCCGGAGGGGCCCGTGCAAATCACGATCTGGCCGGGATGAATGTCGAGGCTGATGTCCTTCAGGGCGTGCTTGCGGGTGTCGCCACTGCCGAACCAGTGATTGACATGGCGCAGGGAGATCACCGGCTCCCCTTGGGCCACCGTTGGGGAGGACGCGTCAGCGGTGGCCGGGATGTCTGGCGGCGACGCGTCAGCGGAGGCGGCGGAGGAGGTCATGGCGAAGGGATCAGTAGACGTCAGCCGGATCGAGCTGCACCAGCTTGCGGGTGGCCAGGGAGCCGGAACCGACGCACATCACGAAGGTGAGCAGCAACACTTGCAGCGCCCGCGCGATGGTCATGAACACCGCGAGTTTGGTGATGTTCGCCAGCAGGGCATAGAGAGCGGCGGAGGCGAGAAAACCGGGGATGAAGCCCACCACAGCGAGGATGGCGCTCTGTTGGATCACGATCGAGATCACATAGCCATCGGTGTAGCCCATGGCTTTGAGGGTGGCGTATTGGGGCAGGGAGTTCATCACATCCGTGAACAGAATCTGATAGACGATGATGCTGCCCACCACAAAGCCAACCACCACGCCAAGGGTGAAGATGAAGCCGACGGCAGAATTCTTCTTCCAGTAATTCACCTCCAGGGCCGCCAATTCATCACGGGTGACAACCTTGACATCCTTTGGCATCAGTGGCTGGAGAGCCCGTTGCACAGCCAGGGGGTCAACGCCCGGCTTGAGCTGGATCAGGCCCACCTCAATCTCGCTGGGATTCTTGTCTTCAAAAAGAAGGAAATAGGTGTTGTCGCTGACCACCATGTTGGCGTCGGCCGCGAAGGTGGCGCCAAGGGAGAACGTGTCGATGATGCGCAGTTGTTTCTGGTTGACTTCCACATTCACATAGGGCCTGGTCTTCAACTCTTTGGCGATCGGTCCATATTGCTCTTTGGAATTGCGGTCGAACAGGGCATTGCGCAGGGGCTGGAGCCTGCTGGGGTTCTCCTCCAGTTCCGGAAGGGCCAGGGAGGGGCGGCTCAAACTGACGCCATAGACGAAGATGTCAAATTTTTCCCCTGTGCCTGGCGTGATCCAGGTGCCCCGCGCAATGTGCAGCGGCGACACGCCCTCCACCCCCTCGACACCGAGAGCCTGATAGAGGCGGCTGCGATCAAAGAGCTGCAGGGAGCCAAGGTTGCTATATCCTGCGCTCACCATCATCAAGTCAGCCTGCATGCGCCGAATGGGCTCGCATTGACTGTTGTAGATGCTGTCCAGCAAGCCCAATTGGAAAAACATCAGGATGTTGGAGAAGCTCACGCCCGCCACGCCGATCGCCAATTTGATCGGGTTGTGGCTCACCTGCAACCACGCCACCGGGGTGCGTTTGAGGGCCTTGTGCAGTGTTCGGCGCAGGGCCATGATCATGGCTGGCGCTCCTCGCTGGGCGAAGGATCAAAGATCACATTGACCTGAAGATTGGAAGCAAAACGCAAGCGCTTCTCCTCTTTCGGCGTGGGATGCAGCTGCAGCTTCACCTCATAAACTCGCTGATCCATGTTCTGTCCAGGTGTGCCGGCGAAGATGCTCTGTTTCTGCACCTGGGGCAACACTTTGTAGAGCGTGGCGCGGGCGCTGCCCTGAAAGCCATCGGCAGTGATTGTGGCTCCCTGGCCGATCTTCAGCTTGGTGAGATCGGATTGATAGACCTCCGCGGTGATCACCATGTTGCTGGTGTCGGCCATTTCCAGCAAGCCGTTGTCCCCCACCTTGTCGCCAGGCCAGGAGAAGATCTTCAGGATGCGTCCATCCTGGGGGGCCAGCACCGTGGCGTCCGCCAGCTCCTGCTTGGCCTTGTCGCGGGAGGCTTCTGCCTGGCGCAGCTCATTTTTGGCGGTGTCCACATCCACCTGGCGCACTTCCTTGATCTTGTCGAGGGTCTGCTTGGCGCCCTCGATGTTGGAGCGCAGGCGGGATTCGGTGCCGGCCTGGTCCTCGATGGCCTTGGCGAGATCCGCCTTGGACGTTTTGGCGCGGGTGCGATAACGGTCGCGATCCAGTTCCGAGACGGCTCCGGAGAGGTAGAGCTTGTCGTAGCGCAGGCTTTCGATGCGGGCCTCCTCGGCTTTGGCCCGAGCGGAGGCCACCGATTGATCCCCGGTGCTTTTGGCCGCGGCGAGCTCCCGCCGCAAGCTTTCAATTTCGTAGTCCTGCGCCCGGATCTCCCCTTGTTTGGCCCCGGCCAACACCTGGTTGAGCTTGGCGCGGCTCACCGCGACTTTCTCCTCGGCTTCTTTCAGGGCCGCCTGCAGGGAGCCATAGCTGTTGAGGATCGCCAGGGGCTGGCCCTTCTTCACCTCGTCGTCCTCCTGCACGAGCAGCTTGTCAATGCGATCACCACTCACGGAGGAGGCGATGGAGACGCGGCGGATCTTTGATTCCGGCTCCACCCGGCCCAGGGCTGACACCCGGCGCGGGGCCACCACCGCGGACGCTTTGGGCTTGGCGCGGTTGCAGGCCACCAGGGGCGGCAACAACAGGGCCGCCGCCAGGGCGGCGGCAACGGGCCGGAGCCAGCCGGGGCGCGCCGTCTGTGCTGTGTCCACCATGGCCAACCCGTGTTCCCTCTGATCCGGTGAGCGGTTTCACCATAAGGGGACTGTTCGCCCTGGCCGCACGACGCCACCGAATGACACCCAACGGCCGCTTGAGCCGGGTGGCAGTCGCCGCCCTCAGCCCGAGCGAGAGTCCCCGCCTTGTGGCTCTGAGCGATTCGCCTGCTGTCCAGCCCTTCTCACCAACCAGTAAGACACGCCCAAGCCGACCAAGATCAACCCAAATCCCGCCATCAATGGCGCTTTGTCGTCCGAGCTGGGCGGCAGCACGATCACCTTCCTGGCCACAGCGGTGAGAGCGGTGAGAAGAACCAGCTCAATCTGCACCACCTGGTCGCGCAGATAGGCCGTGACATTCTGCAGAACCTCCAAAGCGATGAAGATCAGCAGCAGACGATCCAACAACTTGATCAAGCCACCATCAAACCAGTCCGTCTGCCAACGCAAGATCTTCAGACCCGATTGCAGGACCAATTCAATGGCGGCAAAACCGACAACAACAGCGAGCAGCAAGGCGAGCAGCTTGGCCAATTGGCGCTCATAGCCATGCATGCCGGCAAGGAAACGCTTGTCGTCAAAGAAATCCATGGGGGGTGGCGGTGGGAGAAAACTGAGCGCAAGTGGCGAGCGCCGCAGATGGTTGTCAGTCCAGATCAAGCCGCGAGGAACTTTTCAGAATCGACAGCTTTGTGGTTCAGGCGATGGCTCCGGCGCACAAAGGTAGACAAGGAAACAGGCCTTTGGGTGCGTGGACCCAGCCATTGGCACGTGCTGTCCATCCAGGCCGCACCCTGGCCATGGTCACGTGCCACGCCAAAAGCAACGCATGAGTCCATGGGCCGGGGCGGGTCAGCTGACGCGATGCGCCAGAATGCAGCCGCTGAAGATAAGCCTTTCGCGGGGTGAATCGGATCCTCATCATGGTGTTGATGAACGACCAATCCTGCCCCGATGAAAACCACGCCTGCTCTGATTCCTTCCCAGGTGATCCCCTGCAGCGTTGCCGCTGAGCCCTTGGAGGGGGATTGGCTGCTGGCCTGCGCCGTCGGAGTCAGGAGTGATCGCCATGGGAGCCTGTGATGACGACCCCTTCGCGCAGCAGGGCGGCGGTTGGCCGCAGTCCCATCCCCCTGGTGGCAAAGATCAGGACCGCACGAAGAGGCGCAACACAACGAGAAGCAGAATCGCTCCCAGGGTGGCAACGATGATGCTGCCGAGCAGACCGCCCCCGGCAGCCCCTGCCAGCCCTCCGAATAACAGGCCACCGATCAGGGCTCCGATGATTCCCACCACAAGATCGCCGATGAGGCCAAAGCCACCACCTTTCACAAGCACGCCAGCAAGCCAGCCGGCGACGACACCCACCAGGAGAAACCAGAGAACGTTCGTCCGAAGGATTGGCCATTGATTGCTCTGAAAGCATTGCAACGCTCCTCCTGCCAGACTTCTCTGGTGGTGGGATTGTAACAATCAGTGGTTCAGGCCGCTCCAACACACGCGGCTCTCCTGTGCCGCCATTTCCTCATCTGGCGAGATGAGAGGTGTGGATTTTTGTTTGAGCGTGCGCGTTCGGTTTCCAGTTCCACGGGGGCGAATGCGTGGAGGGTGAAGCCGGGTAGGCATGGCCCGCAGGGGCTGCAATGTTGTCTAAACGCAAGTTTGACCGAGGCTCCTGCCTTCCTTCGCAAAAATCTGGACATGGTTCCTGATCACGTCTTGTTTGCTGCATCTCTTGCTGCATTTTCAGGTGCCCTCAGCCTCTCGGCATTCGGTTTGGCGGCTCAAGCCCAGAGCGGCGATGATGCCAAAATTGAAGCCCGAGTCGGCTCCTGGGGAAGAAATTGCAAATCGGCCATTGCCGATAAGTTCAAAGCCAAATCCATGGCGGATGTGGAAATCAGTCTGGCGGCATCGTTGAGGGCAAGCATCGACGCCGGAGAGACGACCCTGGCAGATATCCGGCGGAGTGGACTCTCCTTTGACTTCCGTGTGCATCACCTTCCGGGTAAGGATCCCGAGGCCTATTGCAACACGGATGGTCAGGGGAATGTGGATGAGATTAAAAACATGCACAACTGATCTCTCGTTTCTTCGCTGCCCGCGCCTCTGCGACCCCGCTCAAGCCCAGCAGCGCCTTCAACCAGACCCTTGCCCCGCACGGTGTCCGCGTTCAGGCGCAGGGTTCAAGCGGGGGCTCCCGAGAGAAGCGGCCGCTTCCCCTCCATGGCCACCACCCCTGTCATCCCGTCCGCTTTCGCAACACGGCCAGCAGCTTCGCAAACGTCTCCGGCAACGGGGCGTGGAAGGTGAGCCGTTCGCCGCTGATCGGATGGTTGAGCCCGAGGCTGGTGGCGTGGAGGGCCTGGCCGGGGAGGTCGATGGGCAGGCGGCGCGCGCGGGAGTAGAGGGGATCACCGAGGATCGGGTGCTGGATGTGGGCGCAGTGCACCCGGATCTGGTGGGTGCGTCCGGTGTCGAGCTGGAAGCGCAGCAGGGCGTGATCCCCCAGGCGCTCCACCACCTGCCAGTGGGTGCAGGCATGGCGACCGAGCGCGTCGCTGACGACGGCGTATTTCTTGCGATCGACGGGATGGCGACCGATGGCGCCGATGATCGTGCCGCCCTCCCCTCCCGGCTGGCCGTGCACCACCCCCAGATACTCCCGGCTGGCGATGCGTTTCTGGATCTGAACCTGCAGTCGCACCAAGGCCTCCTGGCTTTTGGCGATGACGATGCAGCCGGTGGTGTCCTTGTCGAGCCGATGGACGATGCCGGGCCGCAGCTCGCCGCCGATGCCGGGCAGGTCGGGGCAGTGGTGCAGAAGAGCGTTCACCAGGGTGCCGTCCTTGTTGCCCGGGGCGGGATGGACCGTGAGGCCAGCCGGCTTGTTGATCACGATCAGGTGGGCATCCTCATAGAGGACGTCCAGAGGAATCTCCTGGGCCACCAGATAGGGCAGCGGTTCCGGCGGCGGCATCCACACCTCCACCACCGCCCCCTGGCGCAGGGGGGTCTTGGCCCGTCCCGTGACGCCGTTCACGCGCACATAGCCGGCATCGATGAATTTCTGAATGCGGGCGCGGCTCTGTTCCGGCCGCTGCGACACGAGCCAGCGGTCGAGCCGCATCGGCAGGGGGCGGGGATAGGTGAGGGTGAGCAGCTCCCCCTCGCCGTCGCCAAAACCGCCGCTCATGCCGTGGCATCCGGCAATTCCAGGGCAATGGCGCCCAGGCGTCCGCAGCGGAAGTCGTCCAGCAGGCGGGTGGCCATGCGCAGCCCATCGCCGCTGGTGTGACGGGCGGCGGCCCCGGCCAGCCAGGCATGGACATCCGCGGGGTTGCCGGCACCTTCGCCGGCAGCGGCGGCCAGTGGCACGCCATAGCGCGTCGCCAGCACCTCCAGGGCGGCGCCGGAAGCGGCTTCATTGGCGGCCAGGATGGTCAGCCGTCGCAGGAAGGCCAGCGCCACCAGTTCAGTGTCATAGGCCGCCTGGCCGATGTCATCGCAGATGGCCAGCAGGAGCGCGGCGCGTTGATCGTCCAGCAGGGGGGGCAGCACGCCGGGAGCATCGAGCAGGTCGAGCTCCTGGCCCAG
>CAYVWU010000123.1:0-7494 GCA_964455575.1 uncultured Cyanobium sp.
CCGCGCCAGCTCCGTGCCATAGGCCCAGGCCTTGAGCACCGCCAGGATCGCCACCTCCGGCCCGCAATGGGCGCGAAAACGGGCGATGTTCTCGCGGATCGCCCCGAGATCCACCACCAGCCGCCGCGGCGCCATCGATTCCCACAGCTCCCGGGCCAGGGTGGTGAGCCCCGCCTGGGACGGCCCTTTCACCAGCAGAAGATCCCCCCGCCGGGCCAGCTCGCGCACCTGGCGCCGCGCGCTGGCAGCGTCGGCCACCTCCAGCAGGGGCGCTTCGGGAGCGACCGCCCGCCAGCCGGCCGCCGTGGCCTCCCGGGCCGGATGGGGCAGCAGCAGGAGATGGGTGAACCCCCGCTGGGCCGCCACTTGGCCGATCAGCCGGTGCTCCCGCTCCTCCCGCGCCCCCAGCTCGGCCATGCCGCCGAAAAGAAAGATCCGCTTGCCTGTCGCCTCACCGCTGCCGGCCACCGTGTCCAGGGCCGCCTGCACGGAGAGGGGATCGGAACTGGCGGTGTCATTGACGATCGTGACGCCATCCGGCGTGCGCCAGGTTTCCATCCGGGTGGGTCCGAAGGAGTGGTCCCGCAGGGCCAGAAGGAGGGCGTCCGGCTCCACCCCCAGGCGCGTCGCCGCCGTGATCGCCAGGAGCAGGTCGTCCACCAGGGGGGCGGAGCGGGTGTGGACGACCAGGCGCCGCGGCGTGGCCTCGCCCGGAAAGGCCAGGGTGAGCTCCGTGCCGCGGGGGAGGGGCTCCCGGGCCAGGATCCGGGGCGGCTCCGCCTCGGGGTGCAGCCGCGGGCAGGGCAGGGGAAAGGCGTCCAGCAGCGGGTCGGGGGGCAGGAGCAGCCAGCGCGGTGGCGGGCTGCCCTGAAACAGGCGCAGCTTCTCCCGCGCCGTGGCCTCGCGGCTGCCGAAGGAGGCCAGGTGGGCCAGGCCCACATTCACGAGGATGCCGTAGTCGGGCTGAAGGATCTCCGCCAGATGGGCCATCTCCCCCGGCGCGGACACCCCGGCTTCAAAGATGCCCAACGCCGTGCTCGGCGGCGCCCGCAACACCGCCAGGGGGACCCCCACCTGACTGTTCCAGCTGCCGGGGCTGGCAGCGACGCGAAAGCGGCCGGCCACGGCGGCGGTGAGGGCCTCCTTGACCACGGTCTTGCCATTGCTGCCCGTGATCGCCACCACCTGGTCGATGTGACGCCGCCTGTACCAGGCCGCCAGCCGCTGCAACGCCCGCAAGGGGTCCGCCACCGCCAGCGTCGGTCCCGGCGGGGAGCCCGCGTCAATGGCGGGGCTGGCGGCCGGAGCGGCGGCAGGTGGGCGGGCGGTGGCGGCGACGTCGGTCCAATCGCGGCGGGTGACCACCATCACGGCGCCAGCGGCCAGGGCCTCGGCGACAAAGCGATGGCCATCGGCGTGGCGCCCCGGCAACGCAAAAAACAGATCCCCCGGCTGCACCCGCCGCGAATCGATCGCCACCCCGCGGATCGGCCCGCGCGGCGCCGGCCCCAGCGGCTCGCCGTCCAGGAGGGCCGCCAGGACCGCGGGGTCGGGATAGGCGCCGGTGGCCTGGGACACCAAATGTTGCCAAGAAATGCCCCTAGCATGATAGGGATGCAGTGGTGTCATGGCCCTTGACCCGGACATCCGCCCCCCGAGCCCCAGACAGCGCTCCACGCGCGTCAGCGTCAGGCAGGTGTTGGTGCTGAACGCCTCCTACGAACCCCTGAACATCACCACCTGGAAGCGCGCCATGGTGATGGTGTTGATGGGGAAGGCGGAAGGTTTGGAGCACGACCGACAGCGCCAGCTGCGCCCCAACCTGCATCAGCCCACCGTGATCCGCCTGCGGCAGTTCGTGCGCGTGCCTTACCGGCAGATGCCCCTCACCCGCCGCAACGTCTTCCAGCGCGACAACCACCTCTGCCAATACTGCGGCACCAGCAGCGAAACTCTCTCCATCGACCATGTCGTGCCCCGCAGCCGGGGCGGCGCGGACGTTTGGGAGAACGTCACCACCGCCTGCCTGGCCTGCAACGTGCGCAAGGGCAACCGCACCCCCCGGGAAGCCGGCATGCCCCTCCGCCAGGAACCCCGCCGCCCTCTGAGCACCCTCAGCTTCGAGGCGCGCCGCCGCATGGGCAATGGACTCAATCGGGAGTGGGAGAAGTATCTGATCGGCGCCTGAGGGGGCCCCGCCATGGGACGATCCCTCTGGCGGCGAAACGTTCCGGTGACGTCCACGGGGGGATTCAGCTGGCTCGTCGCCGCTTTGGCCGGACTGGGGGCGGGACTGGTGAATGCCCTTGCGGGGGGCGGGTCCTTGATCAGCTTTCCGGTGCTCACCGCCCTGGGATTGTCGCCGTTGGTCGCCAACCTCACCAACACCGTGGCCCTCACCCCCGGCTATCTGGGCGCCGCCTGGTCGCAACGGCGGGACCTGACGGGGCAAGGCCCGCGGATCCGCTGGCTGGTGCCCGCCGCAAGCCTGGGAGGGCTGGCGGGAGCCGGGTTGCTGTTGCGCAGCGAAGAGCGTCTGTTTGCCGCGTTGGTGCCCTGGCTGATCCTCTTCGGTTCCGGCCTGCTCGCCTTGCAGACTCCCCTGCGCGGCTGGTTGCGGACCGCCGCCGCCAACCGCCGCTCCGGCCCGTCCCCGCGAGAGCGGCGGCGGCTTCCCGTCCCGCTGCTGGTCGCCACCGCCCTCGCGGCGGTTTACGGCGGCTACTTCGGCGCCGGCCTCAGCGTGATCCTGCTGGCGGTGCTCGGCCTGGCGTTGGACGACACCCTCACCCGCCTCAACGGGCTCAAGCAACTCCTGTCCTTTGCCACCAACGCCTGCGCCGCGCTCGTATTGATCGGCAGCGGCCGGGTGGAGTGGACCCTGGCGCTCATCGTCGCCGTGGCCTCCATCATCGGTGGCGCGCTCGGTGGCGCCGTGGCCCATCGCCTCCAAGGGGAGGTGTTGCGGTGGCTGGTGGTGGGGCTGGGAGTGGTGGTGGGGCTGGGAATGCTGTTGCGTTGAGCGCGAAAGGCGATCAAGAGGCACTCGTGGCGTGGTGGCGCACCCTGAGCGCCGAGGCGGGGAGGACCACATCAGCGAAGCCTGACCGCCACCAGCGACCAAACCGCATCCCGCCTGCCATCACAGCGGGCCGCCGTTCAAACCACATCAACAACCGCACCCTGCCAGTGGCTCGAAAAAATTCCGCGAACATTTTTGAAAGGTTGTTCAAAGCTACTTCAACCCATGTTGCGGATTGTCCAGGCGGCAACATTTTTTCTAGTGCCAACATGCCTGCTCTCTTCAGCGAAAGCCATCGATATCATCAGCAATTTTCCATCGAACAACCTGATAGCCAGTGATATCGACTCAACGTTCAGCAAAGCCGTGGGTTTCACCATGCCCAGCGGTGTTCCCTACACCTTGGATGGCGCGACAGTCTCCCTGTATGTCCAGGATCTGGGTGCACAAGGTGCCTGGAGGTTCGACTTGTTTGCCGATGCCAGCGGCAATCCTGACATGGCCATTCCATTGGTCAACCTCTCACTTCCCAGCCTTGCTCTCGGTGATGCGAATTATGTCTTGACGCCGGCTTCCTCATTCACGCTCCAGCCGAACACAACTTATTGGCTGGTTGGCGCATCCTCCTCCGCCACCAGCTTTGGAGGTTGGAATCGAAACGATCCCAGCAAAACCCCATCGGGCCTCGCCATCTCCGCGGGCGCCAGGTCGGGGAATCCACCGATCAACGCCAGCCTGTTTTTCAACTCCTACTCCATCCAAGCCACTCCTGTGCCCGGCCCCCTCCCCATCCTCGGCGCTGGCGCGGCCTTTGGAGCCAGCCGCGCCTTGCGCAAGCGCCAGCGTGGCAGCTCGATGTGGCGTCGCCCCTGACCAGACCCCCCAGGGTCGATGGGCGGGCAGCCGTCCAGGGGGCAGGCCCTTGAAGGTCAAGGCGGCGGCGCAGAGCCATCCGTCGGCCACAGGGCTATCCCACCCCCGCCGCCTGCAGGGTGAGCTCTTCGAGCTTGGCGCTCTGCTCGGCCGCGATGCAGCTCTCGATCACATCCTCCAGCTCCCCCTGCAGCACGGTATCGAGGGAAAAGTTGCGGCCGAGGCGATGATCGGTGACGCGGTTGTCCTTGGCGTTGTAGGTGCGGATCTTTTCGCTGCGATCACCGCTGCCCACCTGGGCCCGGCGGGCATTGCGCTCCTGATCGGCGGTCGCCGCCAGCTCCCGCTCCAGGAGTTTCGCCCGCAGGATGTCCAGAGCCCGCTCGCGATTCTGCAGCTGAGAGCGCTCCTGGGTGCAAAACACCCGGATACCCGAGGGCTTGTGGAACAGATCCACCGCCGTTTCCACCTTGTTGACGTTCTGGCCACCAGCGCCGCCAGAGCGGGCGGTGCTGATCTCCAGATCCTTCGGATCAATCGTCACCTCCACCGGATCGGCCTCCGGCATCACCGCCACCGTCGCCGTGGAGGTGTGCACCCGCCCCTGGGATTCGGTGGCCGGCACCCGCTGCACCCGATGCACCCCCGCCTCGAACTTCAACCGGCTGTACACCGCCTCCCCCTTGATCGACAGGATCAACTCCTTGAAGCCCCCCAGTTCCGCCTCCGAAGCGCTCAACGTCTGCACCTGCCAGCCGTGCAGCTGGGCATAGCGCTCGTACATGCGCGCCAGATCCCCCGCCCACAACGCCGCCTCGTCCCCCCCGGCGCCCGCCCGGATCTCCAGCATCACGCTGCGCTCATCGCGGGGATCCCGAGGCAGAAGGGCCACGGTGAGGCGATCGCGCAAGGCCGCCAGTCCCTCCTCCAACACCTGCAGCTCCTCCGCCGCCAACTCAGCCAGCTCCTCCTCTTCCCGCGATCCCCGCGGTTGCCGAAGCAAGTCCTGCGCCTCCCTCTGCTCCCGCTCCCATTGGCGCAGCTGCTGGGTATCGCGCACGATCGGCTCCAGCCGCGCCCGTTCCCGCGCCAACGCCTGCAACTGAGCGGGATCCGCCGCGACGGCGGGGTCGGCCAGCTGCCGTTCCAGGGCATCAAAGGCCTGGCAAGTGGCGTCCAAACGATCGCGGAGCAGGGCAGGATCCATGGGCGAACGCTACGGCGGCGAGGGGTGTGCGGGAAGGTGCAGGGAGGACGCAACAGAACGGGAGGCGCCGCGAACACAGAGGAGAGTCACGAATCGCCAGAGACAAAAAAACCGGATGCGTGAGGGCACCCGGCTCAAGAACATTTGGACTGCCAGCGAACGGCACACCGCCAAGCGCGGGGATCAGGCGGTTGTCGCGGCCGCTTCTGGCTTGCCACCCTTCGCGGCGGAATCGGCGCCACCCATGCCGTACTTGCGCATGAAGCGGTCCACCCGTCCCTCGGTGTCGAGGATCTTCTGGGTGCCGGTGTAAAAGGGATGGTTGCCGCTCCACACGTCGACGTGAAGCTCGGGCTGGGTGGAGCCGGTGGTCATCACCACCTGGCCGTTGCAGATCACCTTGGCGTCGGGATACCAGGCGGGATGGATGTCGGACTTCGGCATGACGATCAGCGCTTGGAGAACTGGGGTGCTTTGCGGGCTTTCTTGAGACCGTACTTGCGACGCTCCTTGGCCCGGGGATCGCGGCTCAGGTGACCTTCCACCTTGAGCGGCTTGCGGTTGCCGGGAGAGAGCTCACAGAGGGCGCGGGCGGCGCCCTGCTTGATGGCGTCAGCCTGGCCGGAGAGGCCACCGCCACTGACATTCACCAGCACGTCGTACTGACCCTCCAGACCCAGCGTCTGCAGAGGGGCCTGCACAGCGGCGAGGCAGGAGGGATTGAAATTCAGGTAGTCGTCGCCGGGCCGTCCGTTGATCGTGACGGTGCCCGTGCCAGGGACGATGCGCACGCGGGCCACGGCGGTCTTGCGACGCCCGGTGCCCCAATACACGACAGAGGAAGGGGAGCTGGTCATCTCAGGCGTCGGTGGTGAGGATCTGGGGTTGCTGAGCGGCGTGCGGATGGTTGGGTCCGCTGTACACCTTCAGCTTGCGGAACAGCTGTCGGCCCAGACTGTTATGGGGCAGCATGCCCTTCACCGCCGTCTCGATGATCCGCTCGGGGAGTCGGGCCTGGAGGTGGGCGAAGGATTCGGTCTTCATGCCACCGGGGCGACCGGAGTGGCGCTTGTAGACCTTCTGAGTGGCCTTGTTGCCCGTCACACGCACCTTCTCGGCGTTGATCACAACGACGAAATCGCCGGTGTCGAGATGGGGCGTGTAAGTGGGCTTGTTCTTGCCGCGCAACACCTGGGCCACCTCGCTGGCCAGGCGTCCGAGGGTCTGGTCAGCGGCATCCACCACGAACCACTGGCGGTCGAGGGTTGCGAGAGAGGGCTGGATGGTCTTGTTCATTGCGCCTGATGCGTTGTCATTGCGCCGGGTGCCTCGCGCGTGGTGAAAGGCGCCGGGCTCCCCAGAACCGAAAAGGTGCTGAGAAATGGACGCCGGGTGGATGGCCCGGGATGGAACCAAAGGTTCCGGATGCGGGTGCCGCGTCAGCGGTGGAGAGATGTCCGCGATGGCAACGCCCTTCAGGGGAAGACCGTCAGCACCTTTGGAACATCACGCAACAACCAAACCTACCTCAGGAGAGTACCGGACATCCGATGGCTGAAAGGAGGAGGCCGAAGCCCAGTTCCTCCAGCTATCGGCGAATCCAGAGGGCCAGGGCCTCAGGACGCACCCGCGCCAGGAACTGGCGGTGGTGGGTCGCTGCTCTCCAGCAGGAATCGCGGTTGGCCATCATACCAAAGGGCTTCCGGGAAGACGGGCTCGGGGTAGCCGACCCGGAGCAGGCAGAGCCCCTGGGGGGGGGCGGCCTCCCGCACCTCCTCGCGGGCCCGTCGCCGCCAGCGCTCCACAAACGCCTCCGGTCGCAGCCGGCCCTCACCGACGGCCACGAGCTGGCCCAGGATCAAGCGCACCATGCCATAGAGGAAACCGCTGGCCTGGATCTCCACCACCAGCAGATCGCCCTGCCGCTCCACCGCCACCTCCTGCACGGTGGTGATGGCATGGGCCCGGCGGCTGCCCGCCCGTTGAAACGCGGAAAAATCGTGTTCGCCCAGAAGAGTTTCCAGGCAGGCCCCCATGGCACCCTCCTCCAGTCGCACCTGGTGGCGGTGCCAGGTCCAGGGGGCGAGAAAGAGGTTGGGGGTGCGACCGTTGTGGATGGTGTAGCGGTAGCGGCGATAGCACGCGGAGAAACAAGCGTGCCAGTCGTCGGCCACAGCGGCGGCGGACCGCACGCGGATCGTGGAGGGAAGCCGTCCATTGAGTGCCTTGGGCCACCGTTGGGGCGGGATGGGCCCCCTCGCGTCGAAGTGGACCACCTGGGCAGCCGCATGGACACCGCTGTCGGTGCGCCCGGCTGCCATCACCCGAGGAGACGCCGCAGGATCGAGCTGAAGGATGGCCTCCTCCAGGGTTTGCTGCACGGAAGCATGAC
>CAYVWU010000124.1:0-7477 GCA_964455575.1 uncultured Cyanobium sp.
AAACTCTGTAACGATGACACTATGTGGTCAGCGTGACAACTATGTGGTCAGCGTGACCCTACGTGGTCAGCGTGTGGTCGTCGTACGAAACCACGAAAATACGGCGAAGCGCGGATACCACGGATGGTAAACGCGCCTCGCACGGATGTCACACCTACAACGAAAACACCTAGCGCACAACGTGAATAGTAACGGTCCGTGATTCCTCACCAGCGCTGAGCTGCAAGATGTACGCACCGGAGGCGATTCCTGCTGGAAGTCGATCAAGAGACAGCGTATACGTCCATTCTCCCCCAGCACAGCCTGCAACGAGCTCATCAAAGAGGACTTCGCCATTAACCCCAAGGAGGATCACACGGACGAATTCATGCGCTTGCACGAACGCAGTCTGGATTGTGGTGCTTGTTCGCACAGGATTCGGCGATACGCGAGCACATGTTGCACAGGTAGAGATATCCGACTGCTCGTTGTCGGAAACGTGTGTTGGACCATCAGAAACGCCCGTAAAGGCGGTGTATGGCGTTACGAGTCCGAACTTGACGCCGAGTGCGATGATTTCGTCGCGATACTCATTCCAGAGGCGCGAGTTGCGAGTTATTCCAGACATGAGCGTGATTAAGAGGTCGATACGCATCTTCGCCCAGATTTTTGGCACATACGGGGCGAGTGTATCATTGTCAGCTAGTTTCCCTTGAATGACCAATTGCTGCTGTCCTTGTGCGCCGTTGCCCACGATGGTGGCTACCACATCACCTGGCTGTCGGTACCGGGCTGCAATTGAGAACTGTTCGTTCATGAAGATATCGGGAAGAATCGCTGGTGCAATATCATAAAGCACATCCGGAGCACACGACATTGTCGGGTTCTTCAACATTGGCATTCGCGTAGACTCGGCAATCGCGGCAATCGCGGCACCGAGTGTGGCAATCGTCGTCACCGGGAAGTACTGACCGCGATGATCAGACGCAATAGCCCGAAGTAGAGTTTCATCAACGTCGTATCCGATGCCAATGACCAGCAGGCGCGCCCTCATCGCGTTCATTTGTATCACTTGCGACCGAGCTACCGATGCCACACCATCGGTGAGGAACACCGCAATGTTGACAGCGGACGAATCACGGTACATCGTGAAGGCCTTTATCAGCGCGCCTTGGAGATTAGTTCCACCATTCGCCTCACACTTGTCAATAAATCGACGTGCTTCCTCAATATTGCTCGAGGTAACGGACACGTGTCCCTGCCAAAGCGCCGTTACGATGTCACTAAAGACAATAATGTTGAACTCATCTTCTGATGCGAGTTGATCCAAACACTTCTGGGCTCCCTCTTTTGCTTGAGCTAACTTCTCGCCGCTCATCGAGCCACTCACATCCATCACGATGGTGAATCTGCGAGACATACTCGCTGTTGCTGTATCACCCCCTGGTGTAGCAAATAGAAGCGCATATCCGTCTTCACCACGTGGTTTTGCGCTCAGTACAACCGCGGCTACATTGTCGCGACGCAACCGATAGGACACAGAAGATGCACCTGTGGCAATCCATGGAGATACGACGTGCATTTCAGTCGAATCAACGTACGTACCGGTTGTTGAGAGAGGCAGTTGCACATCGGCCAAGGCTGTCGAAGACGTGAGCGACAACGACCAGACCGCAGATGTGACCTTGAATGCGGGCATATGTTCGTACGGCAGCTGATATGTGAACCTGCCTCCCTTGAGTGGCAAGAGCTCCATCACCGTGCACTCTATTTCGACGAGATGCGCACCCTGAATCGAGTCCGTAAATTCATACAAGAAACCAGATGCAGAGACATAACTCAAGAACTGCTTCGACGGTGGCAACGCTCCAGACCCTGCTCCGCCCGAGCCGCTGGACGTGTCCTTTCGACCAATTGTAGCCACGCGCCAGTTTGTCGAGTCGATGCGGTAGCGAATACCGGTAACAGAGCGTGCGTCGGTGAGAGGCATGCCATAACGACGCATGCACATGCGATTGCGAATGAGGAAGGTTTGCGTGATAGTCGTCACAGCAAACTGATCTCGAATGACTGTGCGTAGGTTGATCGACATTGGTGCCAAGACCCCGACTGAGACGATACCCGCGTTATCGGTCGATTCTACGTCGGTTACACCGTTAGCGCGTGCATCGTGATATTGTGTGCTGAGCATGCACATTAGGGCCAATAGGCAGATGATGATGTTTTTCATGAGATGTTCTCGTTGTATGTATTGAAGATGAGCTGGTTAGATGTCAGTTGTGAGCGTTATTGAACAAGGAATTGCACAAAGCGCCGCGTTGTGCCGATTTGCAGCACTGCTGTGTACATCCCAGCGACGAGCGGCGTGCCTGACGATGTAAGCATGTCCCACGGGATGCGTATACCGCCTGCGTTCACATTGACAACAAGTGTTGCAACGCGAACACCTCGCACGTCGAACACAGAGAGTTCTGCCACTGCTGCGGCAGTGCCATCGGGCAGCGATACATCGAACGTGATGTAATCACGAGCTGGGTTCGGTGATACCGTAAAGGTCACTCCCTCGATGGGACGTTCTTCGTGTGGGACGCTCGTCGTTGAGGGATCGTCAGGATCGGCATACAACGCTGTGTACTTCGTCAGGATGTTGAACCGGATCGAGAGATCAATCACAGCAGCAACAAGCTCCTTGAGCTCGCCGACGCGGGATATCTCGAGAAGTAGAGCATCGATTTTTGACTTCGCCCAGAGGCGTGCAACAGCCTTGTTGTTTCTCAGTGAATCGCCGAAGACAACAGTTTGACGGAGTTCAAACGTGACTGCTTGAAGCACTCCACGGAGTGTCACGTCATATGGTCCGCCTGTCGTGTACCGTCCATACTGCGTTACTCGCCCACCTGCTGGCACATCTGGAAGAACGGCGGGATACACGTCGACAGTTGGCAGACCACCGTACGACAGCTGTAACTGCGAGAGATTTGGTCGCGAGATGCGTTGCAAATGCTCCTGGACCACAACAGCAATACTGTCATCATCAGCTACAAGTGTGACGAAGCCCCCTGTCGTGCTGGCAAGCTTCTTGAGGATTGACGTATTGAAATCAATCCCTACTGCCATTGGGTAGATGCGCACTGACGCAGCATTCCAGCGAGCGACGGAATCAAGCAGTACGCCTTCGCGCACCTCTCCCCACGATGGCTCACCGTCGGTAAGGAAGACGTTTACACGCGCAGACGCAGGGTCATATGCTTGTTGCAGTCCCGCCCGAAGTGCATCAAAGAAGTTTGTCAACCCAAGGGCTGCGAGCTTTCGCACGAATTCATGTGCTTGAGAAATGGTTTCTGGTGTAGCAGCGACCAGATCTGGACGGAACTTGACGACACCCGTACTAAAGGTGACGATGTTGAATTGATCCTGCTCGTTCAACCCATCGAGAAAGGCATGCAGCGCTTGACGCAGCTGTACGATCCGTGTTCCTTCCATGCTAGAGGATACATCTGCGGTGACAACGATCGATCGGCGAACAGGTTTTGCATCCTCACTTGGTGGAATGATCCACGACACAAAGAAAGGGTCTGTTCCGAACGAATCTGCCGGAACTGGCACATAGGTCAATGTGCCCATCTCGACGCCATCACGATTCGAAGTCAGACGCAGCTCGTAGTTCCGCGTCGGATGGACGTTTTCATCACCATACGCGATCCGTGACTCTGATGGCGTTACTTCGGTGATCGAATTCACTGGCGACGACGCGTAGTATGGAGCTTCGATACGTTTCCATGTTCGCTGTGTTACCGCCGTAATCTTGATCGAGAGTCGTTCGAGTGGTTTTGGCGAGAGGCCAACTGCGCGCAAGAGATGCGTGTAGCGACCAGTTCCTCCCTCGAATGGTAGGATCTCGGTATAGGTAATCTCAAAACGCACCTCGGACTTTGCATTGATCGGCGCTATTTGAATCTTGAAGACGTTGTCGCCGATTTCCTGCAGCAAGGCGGGATCCAAGACACGTCGCACCTTGGCGTCATAGGCGGCCTGCGCCTCTTTACGCTCGCGGACATCGGCACGATAGCGCTTCCCATTGAACCAATAGTACATGTCGGTGATAACGGCACCTTCCGGCAACGGGAAGATGAACGTCGCTTCAACAATGTCATTCATCTCGTTGACAAACGTCTGGTTAACGTGTGTCGTAGCGATATGATCATTGATCCACGCCTCGGCGTCGTACGTCTTGATCGAGACCAACGACAAATTCGCGGTCGATCGGAGGGGGCGAACAAACAGTGCCCCGACCGACCAAGCCGATGGTGCTGTCGCGAGAGTCGCGAGAACAGCGAGTGATAGAACGATGTGTTTCATGCCTTCAGTCTCCAGCAAATGAATGAGCGAATGACTGAATGCAACCTATCTGGCGGATGATCTCAAGGCACCTATACAAAACCTTTACAGCTTCCTGTCTATATTCACCGCATGACAGACGCCGATTCCACACTGCACCAGCGTCTTAGCCGCGCACGAAGCCCGATCGCGAAGTTTGAGGCCTACATGCAAGCGTGTCGCGATGTGCAATGGACCAATCCAGAACAAGCGCTTCCGTTTGCGAAGCAGGCTCGTACTGTCGCGAAATCAATGCGTGATGCCGCGAAAGAGCTCCATGCAGTTCGCATGATTGGCATCTGCTATTACGCGAGTCATGATTACGAAGCAGCCTATGAGCACTTCTCGTTCGCACTTCAACGGTACCGTAAACTTCGCGACACATCGGGTGTGGCGCGAGCACTTCAGAATGTTGGCCTTGCACTCCGCGGATTGGGAAGGAACGAAGAAGCCCTCGTGTGCTATCGTGAGAGCGAACAACTCCTTCGAACGCTGAAAGATGACGAGATCCTCGCGAAGGTGCTCAACAACATCGGTTCGGTATGTACTGTTCTGAACCACCTCGCACCTGCACTCGAAGCCTATGTTGAATGTCTGATGATTGCAGAGCGCCGGGGCGACACAGCTGTGTTCGCCCAGCTGATGGGCAATATTGCCGGCGTGTACGTTGCCGTCGGCGACGCAGAGATTGCCCTCGATTGGTCAAGACGTGCGCTGGAGGAACATCGACGTAACGGGGATAAGGTCGGCATCGCGCTCACACTTTCAACGATGAGCCGCGTCCTCCAGGCTACCGCTGATCACCCTGCTGCTCTCTCTGTCGCAACGGAGTCGCTTGCGGTTATGACCGAGCTTGGCGATACGCTCGGCATCGCGCGCTCAACGCTTGCGCTAAGCGAACTATATCTCGAACGTCGCCAGTTCAGTCGAGCAGCAGCGTTTGCCGAGGATGCCCTCGAGATCTTTACATCGCATCACGATGTAGACCGTCGCCTGCGCTGTCTGGTGATTCTTGCAAACATCGCTCGGCAACGATCTCGGACAGACGAGGCTCGTGATATGATTGCGGACGCTCGCAAGGTTGCACGTCGAACCGACAATCATCCGCTCCACGCCGACGTTGAACTCGTTGCCGCAGAGGTTGAACTTCAAGCAGGCAATGCTACGGGGGCCATTCAACATCTCCAGAGGGCACTTCGCATTACGAAGCAACACGCGCTCTATGGCGCACAAGCCCGTACAGCAAGGCTGATGGCCTCCATCGTTGAGTCGGAGGGTGATTTCAAGCAAGCCCTTGCGTTCGAACGGTTGGGCTCGTCTGCACAGCGGACCTATGACGATCAACTTCGGGCTCGCCATGGACAGGCACTGCAGCTTCGACTCGATATGGAGCGGGCACAGAGGGCTTGGGAGGTTGCTCGCCACGAGGGTGAGCGTCTGCAGTTCCAGCTCGACACGCAATCACGTGAGCTGAATACATCGGCATTGGCAATCGCGCAAAAGAACGAGCTCCTCAGTTCGATCGTCGATGAGATCCGTGCTGCAATCGATGCGCCTGCTCAGTCTCGTGGTACCATGTTGCGATCGCTTACCTCTCGTATTGAACACCATCGGCGCTCAAATGACGAATGGAAGGCGTTTTCTGAGCAGCTCAAAGACGTCCATGATGATTTCCACAAAGCACTGGTCGACCGTTGTCCAACGCTCACACCAACAGAACATCAGCTCGCGAGCTTGCTTCGCTTACATTTGTCATCGAAGGAGATTGCAGAGATTCTCAACGTAAACGCAGGCACAGTGGAGATTTACCGTTCACGGCTCCGGAAGAAACTCTCGATCCCATCATCAACCTCGCTAACGGTCTTTTTTCAATCACTCTAGTGTATAGGTTTTGTCAAGGTGCTCGATGATGATCGAGTGATGATGTTTGTACATCACACAACGCCTGATTCTGGGATGGCCATTATGCTACATCGCATTCAAATCCTTATCGCCGTAGCGCTCCTTGCTGCCACGTCAGCATTTGCGCAGCTGCCATTGACTGATGGATCCTTGCCATCTGGTTCAATGCAGTACACGCAGATTGTCGTCTCAACACCGATCCCATTTGACTCGGGTGGCCGAAATCGCGTCTGGGTATATAACGACCTTGGCATTGGCAGAGAGCGCACGGTCTCCCATCTCGAGCCAGCGTCACTTCAACCGAGTGTATTGGCGCAGTTTCCTCTCACGCAGGTAGCTGTCCAGCAGGATTCAGTTCTGACCCTGTACGCGCGGGTTGGACAATTCTTCCGACAGCTCGGAACCGTCACGCCGAATACGCAGACTGCTGTTGTTGTTGATCCCTACGATACACGACCAACAGAAATCGTGTACTCGGGGCGCATCATTGATGCACACCGCGCCGACATCCGCATTACTACGACGCCACCTTACACAGGCACGCGACGTGGTCAGTCAACCACGTCGTACGATGCTGCGGGCACACTCTTCATCCCTGGCTATCAGTTCAACAACGTTGCACGACTGAATACGATGATGGTCACCGTGGATACGCTCCGGAATGGTACACAAACACTTGTCGTTCGAACTGAGACGCGGCGCCTCACATTCCAGCAGGTCGATAGTCCCGTATTACTGCTCGACCACTCACTCGTCATTCGAACTGTCTTACGCGGTGGCGTAGCTGTCGCCCCGCCAGATACGGTGCGCACAACCGCATACTTTGGCCGTCTCACAACCTCGGTTGATGAGGTGCATACTGCCCCCCTACCGACTCTTTCGCCGAACCCAATCACATCTGATCACGTCGTTGTGACTGGCGTTGGGTTTGCACCACAGAGCATCGACCTTGTAGGCATTGAGGGCGGCGTACATACCGTTGACACGTGGTCGATTGCCGGCGCGTTGTCTCTTCGAGCTTGGATCCCACCCGTGGCGAATGGGGCCTACAGCCTTCGACTTCATCGAAGCGATGGCAGCGTGGTAGCTATTCCAATCATCGTTGTGCGCTAACGAAGCGCGGACTACAGCTGCACTTGAAAGCCGAGTCCGAGATACGCATCATGTTGATCGAAGAACATGCCGTGCATGCTTCGTCCGTTGTAGGCGTATGCGCTGA
>CAYVWU010000125.1:0-974 GCA_964455575.1 uncultured Cyanobium sp.
GAAGCACCTCTCATCCCAACAGGATCACCTTCATGACTTCTCTAACGCAATCGCTCTGGGTACTCCTTCTCGGAAGCTTGCTGGGCTTTGAATTGATCGGCAAGGTTCCGCCAACCCTGCACACTCCCTTGATGTCTGGTGCCAACGCCATCAGCGGAATCACCATGTTGGCCTCTCTGACCCTCATTCAGCAGGCGGGTGGCAACACGTCTCTGCAGATCATTGGAGCCCTCTCCCTGGGGTTGGCTCTCTTCAACGTGATTGGTGGCTTTCTGGTGACCGATCGCATGCTGGCCATGTTTCGTCGTAAAGGAAACTCCTGATGACTCTCAACCTTTCCCTGCTTCCCCAGGTCATGGACCTGGGGGCTGTGCTGCTCCTCGCTTTGGGTATCAAGGGTCTGTCCAAAGTGCGATCCGCCAGGGCTGCCAATGGCCTGGCGGCTCTCGCCATGGGACTGGCGGTGGTGGGCCTGTTGATTCAATCCCACCCGTCACCCACCACCTGGCTCTGGATCGCCATCGGCCTGGCGCTGGGTGGACTGACGGGGGTCGTGACCGCCATGAAGGTGCCGATGACCGCCATGCCGGAAACGGTGGCCTTGTTCAATGGCTGCGGCGGATTGGCCTCCTTGCTGGTGGCCTTGGGTGTCGCGCTCTTTCAGGGGGCCGGGGCTGGAGGAGTGGAACGGATCTCCATCGCCATCTCCCTCTTTGTCGGCGCCATCACCTTCAGTGGTTCCATCGTGGCCATGGCCAAGCTCCAAGGCTGGTTGGAAACACCCGCTTGGACGCAGAGCTCCTTGCGCCATGCCGTCAACCTGGGCCTGGCTTTGCTCTGCCTCGGGGCGGCGCTCGTGTTGTGGAGCCAGCCTGCCGGTCCAGCCCTGTGGGTGGAAGTCGTGGCGGCAAGCCTCCTCGGCATCGGTGTCACCCTGCCGATCGGCGGTGCGGACATGCCCGTGGTGATTTCCC
>CAYVWU010000125.1:984-3798 GCA_964455575.1 uncultured Cyanobium sp.
TCAACTCCTATTCCGGGGTGGCGGCGGCCGCGGCGGGCTTTGTCGTCGGCAGCCAACTCCTGATCGTGGCGGGAGCCATGGTTGGCGCTGCGGGCCTGATCCTCACCCAGGTGATGTGCACCGCCATGAACCGCTCCCTGACCTCAGTGCTGTTCGGCGGCGCCCTGGGTGGTGCCACCTCCAGCGTCGGGGGGGGCGGCAGTGAGGCCGGTTACACGCGCATCACCAGCTGCAGTCCTGAGGAATGCGCCATGGCCCTGGAGCAGGCCGAACGGGTTGTGTTCGTCCCTGGGTACGGGCTGGCAGTTGCTCAAGCCCAGCATTCGCTGCGAGAGCTGGCCAAGCTCCTGGAGGCCCATGGCGTGGAGGTCAGCTACGCGATCCATCCCGTGGCGGGCCGCATGCCCGGTCACATGAATGTCCTCCTCGCCGAGGCTGATGTGCCCTACGAGCAACTGGTGGAGATGGAAAGCATCAACCCGGAGTTTCCCCGCACGGATGTGGTGATTGTTCTGGGTGCCAACGACGTGGTGAATCCTCAGGCGAAGAACGATCCCACCAGTCCGCTCTATGGGATGCCTGTTCTGGAGGTGGACCAGGCTCGACAGATCTTTGTCGTCAAGCGCTCCCTCGGCGCCGGCTACGCGGGCATCGCCAACGCCCTGTTTGAACTGCCGCAGACCGCCATGGTGTTCGGGGATGCCAAGGCCGTGCTCAACGGCCTGCTGTCGGAACTGCGCAGCATGGGGGTGGGCAAGGAGAAGGCCCTCGCCTGAACTCCTCCCTGGCCTGACGTCCCTGGCCTGACGTCCCTGGCCTGAAAGGCTGGGGACAACGATGGGAGGAGCGTGAACGATGGGAGGAGCTTGAGCGAACTCCTGAAGAGTCTGGATCTGGCGCCCTTTCGCCAGCGCTTTCCCTGGTTGGGGCCGGACCTGCAGACCTTGAGGGATACCTTTCGGCCCCTTCCCTCAGGCCAGGAGACCGGCCCAGCCTGGGAATTTCCCTTGCCGGATGGCGATCGGCTGCTCGCCAGGCTGGATCTCCCCGCCAGCGGAGCACCCCGCGGGCTGGTGGTGGTGGTTCATGGCCTGGGGGGTGGAAGCGACGATGGGGGACAGAGGCGTCTCGCGGGTGCCCTCACTGGCGAGGGTTTGGCAGTGGTTCGACTGAACCTCCGGGGGGCAGGGCCCGGACGCCCTCTGGCGCAAGGCAGTTATGCTGCCGCCTGCACCGCCGACCTTCTTCCCGTGCTGCGGGACTGCAGGCAACTCGCCGCGGAGTGGGCCGGCTCAGAGGGACAACCCCTTCCCCTGGGGGCGGCCGGCATCTCCCTCGGGGGCACCGTGCTCCTGAATGCCCTTCTGGACAGCAGGGCTGACGGTCCTCCCGCGCTGGATGCCCTGATGACCATCAGCAGCCCGCTGGAGCTGGCCGGATGCTCCGCGGAATTCGATCGACCTCGCAACCGTTTCTACCAGCACTGGATGGTGAGACGCTTGATTCACCAGACGCTGCTGGATCCACGACCGCTCTCCAGCCGCGAACGGGAGGGACTGACCGGACCGAGCCGACCACGCACCATCCGTGCGTTTGACGCGCTGATCACAGCACCCCGATGGGGCTTCGCGGATGTGGATGCCTACTACGAAGCCTGCAGTCCGCTGCACCGGTTGCGCCAGAGTCTTCTCTCCACCCCTCCCTCAGGAGCGGGGCATCTGCCGCGCCTGTTGCTCCTGCACGCCAAGGACGATCCCTGGGTGCCCGCGAAGGCGATCGAGACCCTGCAGGAGGAGATTGGGTGCGGGAGTGACCCTGGCGAGGACACAGATCACCGCCCTCCCGCGGAGGTGGTGCTCACGCCGCACGGAGGCCACTGTGGTTTCCATGCCCCGGAGGACGCTTCACTGGGACGGTGGAGTGATCGCCTGGCTGCGCGCTGGTTGCACCGGACGCTGCTGGAGGGCCGTTGATCCCATGGGGCTGAGGCGAGGAACCCGCCGTCCTGAGACGAACACTGCGGAGATCCGCGCCTCCTGAGGAAGAGATCCTGGTCTCAAGCGCCGGGAAGTTGGCCAGGGAGTTGGTCGAGACGGCCATCGCGCTTGAGCTTGGCCTGCACCTTCAACCAGCCAAGACCCACCGGGACGCCCAACAGCAGCGGGACGGCCGTAAGGGCGGGCCGACTGCTGGCCGCCAGCAGGGAGGCCGCGACCGCCAGGCCGCCAAGAAGAAAGGACTGACCCGCGTTCTGCTGGGCGAGGGCCAGGCGCCGGAGGAGGCGATCGGTTTCACCGGCACGGATCTGCACCTGCAGATCTCCCTGCTCGATGCGCGACAGGCTTTCATCCAGGCGGCGAGGAATTCCCAGGGCACGCGAGCCGACATCCGCCGCCTGACGGGTGATCTCGTTGAGAAGGGTGTTGGATCCTTGGCCGCTGCTGGTCATTAAAGGAAGGAGATAGGGGCGAGCGATGGCCATCAGGCTAAAGCCGGGATCCAGACTGCGGCCCACCCCTTCAAAGGTGGACAAGGCACGCATCACGAAGATCAGCTCGGCCGGCAGTCGGAAGGGTTGGCCATACACCAGGTCGTAGAGATCGCCAGACAACTTGGCAATGATGTTGCCGTTGAACGGTGGGGTCAGGGCTTCGTTGAGCATCAACCGCACCAGACGGCGCACGGGACCCGGATCGATCCCCGTGGCGATCACCCCCGCCTGCTGGAGCTGCTCCACCAGACCCGCGGCGTCGCGCATGGCCGCCGCCTGAACCATCCTCCCCAATCGGCTGCGCAACCGTTCGGAGAGCTGAC
>CAYVWU010000125.1:3808-7409 GCA_964455575.1 uncultured Cyanobium sp.
CCATCGGCCAGGGCGAGCAGGTTTCCCGGGTGGGGATCGGCATGGAAGAAGCCGAAGCGCACCAGTTGCTGCAGATAGCTGGCAGCACCTCGCTCGGCGATCACCGCTGGATCAACGCCGGCTTCCAGGAGCGCCTGACGGTCGGTGATCTTGATCCCCGGCACAAAGTCCAGACAGAGCACGCGGCGGGAACTCAGTTCCCAGACCACAGCCGGAATGCGAATGGAGGGGTCGTCGAGAAACTGCTGTCGAAAGCGCGCCGCGTGTTGAGCTTCCAAGCGGAAATCGAGCTCCCGCAGCAGCACCCTTCGGCATTCCTTGGCGATGCCGATCCAGTCGCGGCCCTGGCCCCAGCGGGGGTGGCGCTGCACGGCAGCGGCCACCTGCTGCAGAACCTCCAGATCGAGACGGAAGAGTTGCTCCAGGCCCGGGCGTTGCACCTTGAAGACCACCTGCCGGCCGCTGCGCAGGCTGGCGCGATGCACCTGGGCCAGACTGGCGGATCCGAGGGGGGTCACCTCCAGATCGATGATTTCAAGCCGACGCTGACCCAGCTCCTGGGCCAGGATGGATTCGACCACCGCAAAAGGGAAGGCGGGCACGCGGTCCTGGAGGCTGGCCAGTTCTTCCACCACCTCCGCGGGCAGCACATCCGGCCGGGCGGAGAGCAGTTGCCCCACCTTGATGAAGGCTGAGCCCAGGGTCAGGAACTGTCCGGTGAGCCAGCGGGCCAATTGACGCTGTCGTCGGGCCTGTCGCTCAGGGGTCAGGCCACCGGGATAGGTCCACCGACGGCTGTTCCACCAGAGAAGGCTCAGAAGGCGGAGAACCAACCACCAGATGCGCAGCGGGCGCGTCCAGGCGCGCCAAAAGCGCGGAGCCGGTGCCCGGAGCGTGGACGCCCCCATCAAACCGACCCCGCCGAGCCACTCCCGCGATTGGGTTGCTCCAGCTTGCGGGCCAGGTTCGCCACCTTGGCGCGGAGGGCATCGATCTGTTCCTGGGGATCGCTGGCGACAGGCGCTTCATCCCGATAGCGGGGCCCTGAGGTGTCGCCGTGATCGAGTCGATCAGCCTCCTTCTCCACCTCTTCCCAAAAGAGGATCCACTCCCTTTGCAGTCGCTGGGGAGCATCCTGGGCCAACACGGCAAAATCGGCGGCCCGGTCGGCCAGCTGGCTGCCCAGGCGGGCACCAAGCCGGTTGATCGTCGCCTGCAGCAAGGATTGCGGCGTGCTCATCAGCGGGTCCTGCACCGTTGAGGCACTGTGGCAGATCAGGGTTGGCTTGGGGTTGCTTCCGCTGACGGTCTGGATTGGGGAGAGCCCTCCGGCTGGGTGTTGAAGGGCTCTGGCGGGGGAAGCTCGGGGGTCGGTGGCGTGAGCAGGAGGGGGTCGTCGCGCCGCACAGGCTCGGAGACGGCCGGTTCCTGCGGGGCATTCAAGGCCTCCAGACGGCGCCGCTCGCTTTCCAGTCGCTCCTTCTCGGCCCGCTGAGCCTCCTCCAGCCGGGCGGCCTCCTCACGTTTGGCCGCCTCTTGCTTCTCCTGAGCCGCCCGTTTGTCGCGGGCGAGGGTCTCCAGGTCGGCGGTGAGGGTCATGCTCTTGTCGCCATTCCGCCGCCGCAACTCCTCCAGGGAGACGCCCCCGGACGGAGCCTTGGTTCGGAAGGCGGGAGGCCGGGTGCTGTCCTCTTGCCAGCGGAGGTCCAGCAGGCGTTGCGTGAACCCGTAGCCCAGGCCGAACAGGAGGCCCAAGAGCAGCCAGCGGCGCCAGGAGGGAGGGGGAGGAGCCGGACGAACCTGGCGTCGCGAACGGGTGGGGGAAGAAGGAGCCGTGGCCATGCGGCACAACCCTCGGACGGGTGCGGCCATCTTGCCTTGGCTCCTGTGTGCCGAGGGCGGCGCGGGGTCGCTGGGAGAATGGGATCGGTTGGTTTGGGCCCGTGTCGCATCCCTGGTCTCCCATTCCCGGAGGCGTCACGGCGCCGGCCGGTTTTCTCGCCTCCGGCATCACGGCGGGACTGAAGGCCTCAGGCCGTCCCGATCTGGCCTTGCTCCTCGCTCCCGCCGGGGCTGTGTGCGCCGGGACCTTCACCCAGACGCAGGTGCGCGCCGCCTGCGTTGACCTCTGCGCGCAGCGGTTGCAAGCCAGCGGTGGCGCGGCGCGGGCCGTTTTGATCAATTCCGGCCAGGCCAATGCCTGCACCGGGGAGCGGGGCCTGGCGGACAGCCTCCTGGCCACGGCCGCCCTGGCGGAGCGCCTGGGGGTGACGCCCGAAGAGGTGTTGCTGTGCTCCACCGGGGTGATCGGGGTGCCGATTCCGATGGAGATCCTGCTGGGCGGTCTGGAGCCACTGGTGGCGGCGTTGAACCCGGAGGAGGGGGGCGGAGCCGCCGCCCGGGCCATCCTGACCACGGACCTGGTGGAGAAGACGTGTGCCCTGGAGGCTCGTCTGGGGGACCGGGTGGTGCGGATCGGGGGGATGGCCAAGGGCTCCGGGATGATCCATCCCGCCATGGCGACGATGCTGGGGTTTCTGAGCTGTGACGCGGGGGTGCCGGCGGACGCCTGGCAAGGGATGGTGCGGCGCGCGGTGGACCGGTCGTTCAACGCCATCACGGTGGATGGGGACACGAGCACCAACGACACCCTGCTGGCCTTTGCCGCTGGAGAGCCATTGTCGCCGGCCCACTTCGATGCCCTGGAGGCCGGGTTGACCGCGGTGGCGCAGCACCTGGCGCGCGCCATCGCCCGGGATGGCGAAGGGGCCACCTGCCTGATTGAGGCGCGGGTGGAAGGGGCCGCGGACGCATCGTCCGCCCAGGCGATCGCCCGCACGATCTGCGGCTCGTCGCTGGTGAAATGCGCCATCCATGGCCGGGATCCCAATTGGGGGCGCATCGTCGCCGCCGCGGGCCGGGCGGGCGTGCCGTTCGATCCAGACCGCGTGGCGCTCTGGTTGGGAGAGCATCAGCTCATGGCGGCGGGTCAGCCTCTGCCCTTTGATCGGGCGGCTGCGTCGGCTTACATGCGGGAGCGGGCCACCGGGGCTTACCTGGAGGACGACACGGTGGTGATCCGGCTGCGTGTGGGCAGCGGCGCGGGGGAGGGAAGGGCCTGGGGCTGCGATCTGTCGGATCAATATGTGCGCATCAATGCCGATTACACGACGTAGGGGGCAGATTCACGGTGCGACGAGGAAATTGAGGGGAGCGCCGCCAGCCGCTCGCGGTCCTGTTACAGAAGTTCATAGATTGAGTTCGGTCATCGAGCGGTCCTGGACGGGTCCGCTTTTTTATGGGGTGGCCCCAGGGGTGGAGCCGGCGCCGAGACGGAGGGGAGAGGCCAGTCCGGCTAGCGAAACTATTGTCGTGTCAATAGACCCGGTGACCGACCCAGCAACCTTCACCATCCCGGAAGCCGAGAACGAGGACGAGGACTTGTGCTATTGGGAGGGGACGAGCCAAGAGGGAGGGCACCGCCAAGGATTTCAAGTCCGTGCTCTGGGCAAGTGCCGACAAACTTCGTGCCCAGATGGATGCGGCGGAATACAAGCATCTGGTTCTGGGTCTGATTTTCCTGAAATACATCTCAGACACC
>CAYVWU010000126.1:0-7402 GCA_964455575.1 uncultured Cyanobium sp.
GAAGACGCCCCCGTCGACCCCGCCAGCCGCCATGCCGGCAAGGCCGAAACGGAAGCCTGGCTGCGGGCGGAGGGCATTCCCTTCACCAGCTTTCGCCCCACTTACATCATCGGACCGGGGAATTACAACCCGATCGAGCGTTGGTTCTTCGATCGCCTCCTCCACGATCGCCCCGTTCCACTCCCCGGGGATGGCCAGTGGATCACCCAGCTGGGGGATGTGCGCGATCTGGCCGAGGCCATGACCCGCTGCCTGGAGGTGGAGACCGCCTGCAACCGCGTCTACAACTGTTCCGGTCGGCAGGGGGTGACGCTGCGGGGGCTGGTGGAGACGGCGGCGGTGGCTTGCGGCAAGGATCCGGCGCAGGTGGAGATCCGCGGGTTTGATCCCTCGCGCCTTGATCCCAAAGCGCGCAAGGCCTTCCCCCTGCGGCTCTCCCATTTCCTCACCGACACCCACCGCCTGCAACGGGAATTGGCCTGGCAACCACGTTTTGATCTGCTCGCCAGCCTGCGCGACGCCTATCAACTGGATTACGCCCAGCAGACCCTGCCCGCCCCGGATTTTCAGGCGGATGACGCCCTGCTGCACCAGTAAGCAGCGAAAGGTTGCGCTTTTGCGTGATGCGGCAGATCGCATCGTTAAAAGTGCCCCGCAACTCCGGACAAACCACCTGCGCACTGCCACAATGTCCAAGAAAGAAAGGAGGCTTTCGTGAGTAAGAAAGTGGGATCCAGCCAGTTGGCTGACAGCCTGCAATGGATCGCGTACGCGCTGTTCATCGTTTTTCTGGCTCAGGTCATCACGTCCCTGTTCCCGATCGCGCTGATCCAGCCCCAATGGATGGTGCGGGTGAGCGCCACCTTGCGCGGAACGGCCAGCCTGCCCCTGATCGGCACGGCCCTGTTGATGCTGGCCAACCTGCTCGATGGCGATGTGATGCCATCCAGCGATCAACTGCGGCTGATTCGCCGGGTGGCCACGATTGCCGCCATCGGCTATCTGCTGCTGATCCCGATCCAGTCCTATGGAGCTTTGACCGGTATTCGCAACCAGGTTCAGGAAGGTCAAGGGCAGTTGAAGAAGCTGGCCGATGCCGCCAACCAGATCCAGAAGGCCACGAACGAAAACGAGCTTCGGGAGGCCATCCGCGCCATCCCCGGAGGTGAGCAGCTGGCCAATCGTCCCCTCGGGGCGGACGTGCAGACCATCAAAACGGGCCTGCTTAATCGGCTGCGGCCTTCGGTGAAGCGTCTGGAGAATCAACTGAAGCAAAATCAGAACGAGGCGCTTCAAAATTCGATCGGGCCCCTCTTCCGCGACGGGATCATCGCTCTGGCGTATGCCGTCGGTTTCGCCAGCATGGGCTACAACAAATCCGGCCAACCGACGCCCCTCCGGCGCCTGATCAAGAGCCACAATCCGCGCCTGCTCAAGGAGCAGCGCGCCATCAACGCCATGCCCGTGCCTGAATAGGGCCGTTCTCCGCGCTCAGACCCTCCAGGGATGGAAGAGTTCTGCCACCTCTTTCGCCTTCTGGATGCTTCCACCGCAACAGAGGCCAAGGTGCAGGCCCTGCTGGACTACTTCCGGCGGGCTCCGGCCTCTGAGGCCGCCTGGGCGCTCCATGGCTTGCTGGGCCTCCAGAAGCGTCGCCTGATCACCGGGCGTCGTCTTCGGGAGATCGGCCAGGAGGTCGCCCCCTGGCCGGCTTGGCTTTTTGACGCCTGTTATCGCCAGGTGGGCGATTCGGCGGAAACGATCAGCCTTCTATGGCCTTTCCAAAACCCGCCATCCCCTGGCGTCGCCCCGGCCTCGCCGCCCACGACGGAGGCAGCGGGCTCCTTGGCGGATTGGATGGAGCGACGCCTTCCCGCCTTGGCCCGCCTTCAAGGGGACCTGCAGGCGGAAGCCGTTCGCGCCTGCTGGCGTGGTCTCGACCGCGAACAGCTGCTGGTGGTCAACAAGCTCCTGACCGGTGGCCTGCGGGTGGGGGTGAGCCAAGGCTTGGTGGTGCGGGCCCTGGCGCGACTGAGCGGCTTGGAGGAGGCCACGGTGAAACACCGCCTCATGGGTGGATTCGTTCCCGGCGCCGCCGCCTGGGAGGCCTTGCTGGCACCCACCGAAACGGGGATCGTTCCTCCCAGCCGCCCCTATCCCTTCTTCCTCGCCTCCCCGCTGGAGCTGGCCCAGGTGCGGGACACGCCCCCTCTGGACTGGCAGGTGGAATGGAAATACGACGGCATCCGCTGTCAGTTGATCCATCGCCAGGGGGAGGTGTTCCTTTGGAGTCGTGGGGAGGATCTGATCAACGCCAGCTTCCCCGAGCTCACCGCCGCCGCCGCCGCCCTGCCCCAGGGCCTGGTGCTGGACGGCGAAGTGGTGATCTGGGGCCCGGAGGACGCCAATCCGCGACCCTTCGCCGCCCTGCAACGCCGGCTCGGTCGCCTGGCGCCCGGAAAGCAGCACCAGCGCCAGCTGCCCGCCTGCTTTGTGATCTACGACCTCTTGGAGCGCGGGACGGAGGATCTCCGCGCCCGGCCCCTGGAGGAGCGCCGCCAGCAGCTGGAGGATCTCCACCGCGACGGTCTTCCGGGCCCCCTGCGCCTGGCGCCCCTCTTGCCCCTGGAGCAGTGGCCGGCGCTGGACGCCCTCCGCGACCAGGCGCGACGGGCGGGGGCGGAAGGGGTGATGCTCAAGCGGCGCGCGTCTCCCTACCTCAGCGGTCGGCGGCGGGGCCACTGGTGGAAGCACAAGCTGGAGCCCTACCGCCTCGATGCGGTGCTCGTCTATGCCCAGGCGGGCAGTGGCCGGCGCGCCAACCTGCTCACCGACTACACCTTCGCCCTCTGGGACCGGCCCTGGGAGGAGGGAGAAACGGAGGGCGAGAGGGAGGGAGCGGCGGAGGGTGAGCCGGCCCCGCCCCGTCTGGTGACCTTTGCCAAGGCCTATTCCGGCCTGGACGATCAGGAGATCCTTCGCCTCGATCAGTGGATCCGGCGCCACACCCTGCAACGCTTCGGACCCGTGCGGGCGGTGGCGCCCGACCTGGTGTTCGAGCTGGCCTTCGAAGGCCTTCAACCCTCCACCCGCCACCGCAGCGGCCTCGCCGTTCGCTTCCCGCGCATCAGCCGCTGGCGCACCGACAAGGGGCCCCGTGACGCTGACAGCCTCGTTCAGGCCCTGGCCCTGATGACCCCGCCAGCGCCGTCCGGTCCCGATCGATAGGGTGACCCCCCGGCTCTCCGCTTCCAGAACCCCGCGCGATGGTTGCCACCCACGCCCCTGGCCCGAAGGCCGCCCGGCGGGCGGAGATCCTCGCTCCGATCGAGGCCTGGTTCGCCCGCCAGGGCTGGACGCCCCAGCCCTTCCAGCGCCGGTGCTGGGAGGCCTGGCTGGCGGGCCGCAGCGGCCTGGTGCAGGTGCCCACCGGCTCGGGCAAAACCTATGCCGCCGTCATGGGCCCCATCGCCGAACTCCTCGACGAGGCCCGGGCGACCGGCGCCGAACCGGCGGGGCTGCGCTTGCTCGTGATCACCCCGCTGCGGGCCCTCAGCCGCGACCTGCGCCTGGCCATCGAAGAGCCGATCGCCGCCATGGGCTGGCCCCTGCGGGTGGGCTTGCGCAACGGCGACACCTCCACCACCGAGCGCGCCCGCCAGCGCAAGCGTCCCCCCCCGATCCTGATCACCACCCCCGAATCCCTCTCCCTCCTGCTGGCCTCCCCCGATGCCGAAGCGTTCTTCGCGGCGCTCCAGGGCGTGGTGATCGACGAATGGCACGATCTGCTGGGAAGCAAGCGCGGCAGCCAGACCGAGCTCTGCCTGAGCTGGCTGAGTCGCCAGCGGCCGGCGCTCCGGCGCTGGGCCATCAGCGCCACGATCGGCAATCTGAAGGAGGCGGCGCGGGCGGCGGCGGGGGTGGACCGCTCGCCGGAGATCATCACGGCGCCGATCCGCCGGGGCACGGCCATCCGCAGCCTCCTGCCCGACTCCATCGATGGCTTCCCCTGGGCGGGTCACCTCGGGCTGCGCATGCATGAGGTGCTCGTCGGCGCCCTCGAACCCACCACCTCCACCCTCCTGTTCACCAACACCCGCAACCAGGCGGAACGCTGGCACCAGTGCCTCCGCTATGCCTGCCCCGAGATGGAGGGGGCCTTGGCGCTCCACCACAGCTCCCTGGATCGGGCGGCGCGGGAAGCGGTGGAGGCGGGGGTGAAGGAGGGGGAGATCCGCTGGGTGGTGTGCACCAGCTCCCTGGACCTGGGGGTGGACTTTCAACCGGTGGAGCGGGTGGTGCAGATCGGCTCGGCGAAGCATCTGGCCCGCCTGCTCCAGCGCGCCGGCCGCTCCGCCCACGCCCCCGGCCGCACCAGCCAGGTGCTGTTCATGCCCACCAACGCCCTCGAACTGCTGGAGGTGAGCGCCATGCGCCGGGGCTTGGAGGCGGGCGTGGTGGAGCATCGCGCCGCCCCGGAGGCGCCGCTGGACGTCCTGCTCCAGCATCTGGTGACCCTGGCCTGCGGACCCGGGCTGTCTCCCGCAAAGGAGCTGCGGGCCATCCGCGGCGCCTGGAGCTTTCGCCAGCTCTCCGACGCGGCCTGGCAGTGGTGCCTCGACTTCCTGGAGCACGGCGGCCGCTGTCTGGCCGCCTATCCCCGTTATCGCAAGCTCGAGCGGGAGGAGGTCGCCCCCGCCGTCACGGCCGCCCCCGCCGCGTCACCGGCTCACGCCGCGTCACCGGCCCCCGCCGTTACGGCCCCCGCCGCCGCCGCGACCGGGTCCCCGCCGGAGGTGCGCTTCCGCGTGCGCGTGCCCGCCATCGCCCGCCTGCACCGGCTCAACATCGGCACGATCACCGCCGATCGCAGCGTGACGGTGCGCTTCGCCCGGGGCGCGGTGATCGGTCATGTGGAGGAGGCGTTCATCGGTCGCCTCAAGCCGGGCGATGTGTTCTTCTTCGCCGGGCGCCAGCTGGAACTTCTGCGCCTGCGGGAGATGACGGCCGAGGTGCGGGCCACCGCGAAAAAAACAACCGCCGTGCCCGCCTGGGCCGGGGGGCAGATGGCCCTTTCCGATCTGCTCAGCCACCACCTGCGCCTGGAGGTCGATCGCTGCCGTCGCGCTCTGGAGGAGGGGGAGATGAGCGACGGGCTCGACACCCCGGAGTTGAAGGCGCTGCGACCCTTGCTCAGCCGGCAGGCGGAGGTGTCCCTGATCCCGGCGCGCGACGAGTTTCTCGTTGAGGTCTGCCGCACCCGCGAGGGCAGCCATCTCTATGCCTACCCCTTTGAAGGGCGCTTTGTGCATGAGGGGCTGGGATTTCTCTGGGCCTGGCGCCTGGCGCGCCAGGCGCCAGGCACCCTCACCGTGGCCGTGAACGACTACGGCTTCGAACTTCTGGCTCCCCGCGGCTATCCCTTCGCGGAGTTGGTGGACCGCCTGGGGGAGGAGCTGCTCTCCTCCGACGCTCTGGAGGCCGACCTGGAGCGGGCCATCAACCTCTCGGAGATGGGCCGTCGCCGGTTTCGAGCCATCGCCCAGGTGAGCGGCCTGGTGCAGAACGGAATGCCTGGCGCGGGCAAGAGCACCGGACAGCTGCAGATCAGCGCCGCCCTCCTGTTTGATGTGTTCCAGCGCCACGATCCCGACAATCTCCTGCTGCGGCAGGCGCATCAGGAGGTGCTGCGCGAGCAGCTGGAGGTGCATCGCCTGGAGAGCACCCTGCAGCGGCTGCAGGGTTGCGCCCTGCGCCTGGTGCCCACCCCCCGACCCTCGCCCCTGGCGTTTCCCCTGCTGGCGGAACGGCTCACCAATCGCATGAGCAACGAATCGCTCCTGGATCGCTTGGGGCGCCTGCGGGCGGAGGCTGAACGGGTGGAGGGTCAGGCCACCAGATAGTGGCGCAGTTCGCGGGAGCGGTTGCGAATGCCTTCCAGGGCGCGACGTTCGAGGTTGCGGGTCTTGTCGCGGCTCATGCCGAGCTCCCGGGCGATGGAGGTGAGGCTCATGGGCTCCTCCCCTTCAATGCCATAGCGCATGCGCAACACCCGCGCCTGCAGCTCCGGCAACTGCTCCACCAGCGCCCGCAGATCGCCCTTCAAGCACTCTCCATCGACGATGTCGTCCGGCAGCACCCCATCGCCCGCCAGCAGATCCAGCAGCTCCGTGTCCTCTCCGTCTCCCACCTTCGTCTCCAAACTCACCGGCTGGCGGGCGCGACAGAGCAGGTCCTTCACCTCCTCCTCCGGCAATTCCACCGCCTTCGCCAGCTCGCTCACGGTGGGCGTGCGGCCCAGCTCCTGGCTCAGTTCCCGCTGACCCTTCTTGAGCTTGTTGAGGGTTTCGGTGATGTGAATCGGCAGACGGATCGAGCGGCTCTTCTCAGCGATCGCCCGCGTGATCCCCTGACGAATCCACCAATAGGCATAGGTGGAAAACTTGTAACCCCGCGTGGGATCAAACTTTTCAACGCCACGCACCAGGCCGATCGTTCCCTCCTGAATCAGATCCAGCAGCTCCATGTTGCGCTTGGTGTATTTCTTCGCCACGCTCACCACCAGCCGCAGGTTGGCCGCCACCATCCGCTCCTTGGCGCGGCGGCCCAGCTGCAGGCGTCTCTTCAGCAGAGGCACGGTGAGCCCCGCCTCCACCGCCAGCTGCTCCTGGCTCGGCTTCTCGCCACCGCAGCGCAGGGTCAGCTCCGCCTCCAATTCCTCCAAGGCGACAAGTTCCTGAACCTGACGACCGAGGGTGATCTCCTGCTCATGGGTCAGCAGGGGCACGCGGCCTATGTCCCGCAGATAGGAGCGAAGGAGATCACCGGTCTGAGCCTGGGCGGCGGAGGTGTCCAGAAAGATCGAGGGCATCTCGGCTGGTTTGCGAAACCTTGTTGTTTCGTAAACATAGCATCTTTTCTTCGGTTTCCCTGGCCGCGCCACAATGGCTCCATGGCTCCGGAACGGCTGCAGAAGCTCATCGCGGCGTCGGGCCTCTGCTCCCGACGCCATGCGGAACTGCTCCTCCGCGACGGCTTGGTGCGGGTGAACGGCCAGGTGGCCTCCCTGGGCTCCCAGGCCGATCCCTGGCGGGATCACATCTCCGTGGACGGGCGGCCCCTGGCGATGCCCCCGCCGCGGCTCACCCTCCTGCTCAACAAACCCCCCGGCGTGCTCTGCACCTGCAGCGATCCCCGAGGGCGCCCCACCGTGCTCGATCTCCTCCCGGAAGCCTGGCGCCAGGGCCAGGGCCTCCACCCGGTGGGCCGCCTGGACGCGGAGAGTCGCGGCGCCCTGCTGATCAGCAACGATGGAGACCTCACCCTGCGGTTGACCCATCCGCGCTATGGCCATCGCAAGACCTACCGCGTCTGGGTGGAGGGTCACCCCACCCCGGACACC
>CAYVWU010000127.1:0-7396 GCA_964455575.1 uncultured Cyanobium sp.
TCCGGGGGCAGGCCGCTCATCAGGTTGAGGCACTGCACGCCCTGCCCCGCCTGACCCTTGATCAGGTTGTCGATCGCCGCCATCACGATCAGCTGCCCCGTCCGCCGATCCACCTGAACGGAGAGCAGGGCGCGGTTGGTGCCCCGCACCCATTTGGTGGCGGGATAGGTGCCCACCGGCAACACCTCCACGCAGGGGCTGTGGCGGTAGACCGCCCGCACGAGGGTGCTGCAGTCGTCCGCCGTCAGGCCGGGATCCCGCAGCCGCGCATAGACCGTCGCCAGCAGGCCGCGCACCATCGGAATCAGGTGCGGCGTGAACTGCACCAGGAGGGGATGGCCGCAGACCTGCGCGCACTGCTGCTCGATCTCGCTGGTGTGGCGGTGGCCGATCACGCCGTAGGGGGCGACGGATTCACCAGCCTCCGCCAGGAGCAGATGCTCCTTGGCGGCGCGGCCGCCGCCGGAGGTGCCGGTCTTGGCATCGATGACGATGCCGTTCAGCTCGATCAGCCCCTGGCTGAGGAAGGGCAGCAGCGAGAGCAGGCTGGCGGTGGGGAAGCAGCCCGGCGCCGCCACGAGCCGCGCCTTGGCGATGCGCTGCGCCTCCCACTCCACCAGTCCGTACACCGCTTCCGCGCAGAGAGCGCTGTCGTCGCGGGGATGGGCGCGGGACTCGGCCCCATAGATCTCGCGCCAACGGTTGAGGGAGCGGTAGCGGTAGTCGGCGGAGAGATCCACCACCTTCACTCCCCGCTCCAACAGGGCGGGCACCAACTGGGAGGCCAGGCCGTTGGGCAGGCTGAGCACGGCCAGATCGGCGGCGGCGGCGATGGACTCGGCGTCGCAGGCCTGCACCACCGGATCGCCCGGCAGGGGAAGAAAGGGCACCAGATCACTCCAGCGCTTGCCGCTGCTGCGCTCCCCCCCGAGGAAGGTGACCTCCAGGAGGGGATGGTCGCGCAGCAGCCGCAACGTCTGCAGGCCGCCATAGCCACTGGCGCCGATGACCGCGACCCGCCCGCCTGCCGTCATCCCTTGGCTCGCAAACAAGCCATCCTACCGACCGCTCCTGAGGATCGGTCCGGTCCCTTCAGGCTCTATAAAGAAAGGCATCAAGGCTCCTTTTCCCCAGTCCGTTGACCCTTACTCCGGAGCGTTCCGCCACCGACACCGAGCCCTCCCTGCGCTTTGACAGCATCGCCGATGGTCTGGCGGCGATTCGCAACGGCGAATCGATCGTGGTCGTGGATGACGAGAATCGTGAAAACGAAGGGGATCTGATCTGCGCCGCCCAGTTCGCCACGCCGCAGCAGATCAATTTCATGGCCACCGAAGCTCGGGGCCTGATCTGTCTGGCGATGGAAGGCGAGCGGCTGGATGCGCTCGATCTGCCCCTGATGGTCGACCACAACACCGACTCCAATCAGACGGCCTTCACGGTGAGCGTCGACGCCGGGCCGGAGCACGGGGTGGGCACGGGCATCTCAGCGGAGGATCGGGCGCGGACGATTCAGGTGGCCATCCAGCCCCAGAGCCGTCCGGCGGATCTGCGGCGGCCCGGCCACGTGTTTCCCCTGCGGGCCCGGTCCGGCGGCGTGCTCAAGCGGGCCGGCCACACGGAGGCGGCGGTCGACCTGGCCCGCCTGGCGGGGCTCTTTCCCGCCGGGGTGATCTGCGAAATCCAGAACGCCGACGGCTCGATGGCCCGGCTGCCCGAGCTGCTCGTCTACGCCCGCCGCCATGGCCTGCGGCTGATCTCCATCGCCGATCTGATCCGCTATCGGCTGGACACGGAGCGGTTCGTGCGACGCCAGGCGGAGGCCCTTTTGCCGAGCGCCTTCGGGGATTTTCGGGCGATCGGCTACCGCAACGAGCTCGATGGCAGCGAGCACGTGGCTCTCGTCAAGGGGTCGCCGGAGAAGGCCAACGCCCCGGTGCTGGTGCGGGTGCACAGCGAATGCCTCACCGGCGACGCCTTCGGCTCCCTGCGCTGTGACTGCCGCCCGCAGCTGGAGGCCGCCCTGCGCATGATCGAGGCCGCGGGGGAAGGCGTGGTGGTTTATCTGCGGCAGGAGGGGCGGGGGATCGGGCTGGTCAACAAGCTGCGGGCCTACAGCCTGCAGGACGGCGGCCTGGACACGGTGGAGGCCAACGAGCGGCTGGGATTTCCCGCCGACCTGCGCAATTACGGCGTCGGCGCACAGATCCTCAGCGATCTCGGCGTGCGCCATCTGCGGTTGATCACCAACAATCCACGCAAGATCGCCGGGCTGGATGGCTATGGCCTGGGCGTGGTCGATCGGGTGCCCCTGATCATTGATGCCGGCGCCCACAATGCCGCGTATCTCACGGCCAAGCGCCTGAAGCTGGGCCATCTCATGGAACCCCGCCCCTCGGCGACGCCGGACCCGGAGGCGCTCACCAGTCCGGGGCCCACCGCCGTGGTGGCCTGGCAGGGGGAGGGGGAGGATCCCCAGCGGGACCACACCCTGCTGCAGCGCCTGCAGGCCTGGGCGGAGGAGCAGGCCCTGCGGTTGACCGTGGAAGACCGCCCGCGCCTGCTCGCTCTCCTGGAGGGTCCCTCCCTGGCGGTGCTGCTCACGGCGCAATCCGGCCAGGAGTTGCGGCCGGCGGACCTTGCCGCCGTGCTCACCCTGCTGGCGGCCGGGGCCGAAACCCGGGCGGTGGCGCTGCTGCTCGCCCCGGACAGCACCCGCGGCAGCCATCCCTCCGCCTTGCTGGAGCCGGAACGGCGTCCCCTCGCCGATCTCCACGCGGCGGGCACTCTGGCCTGTCCGCGAGTGGCCATGGAGCCCGGAGCCTTCATCCGTTGGCAACGGTGACCGTTGGCCCGCTGGTCGACTCCCTTTAGAACAGCTTCACTTCCCCCGATCCCATGACCCCACCCCCCGCCCTTCAACTGCATGCCGCGCGCCTGGGCGTGCTGGGCGGCAGCGGCCTTTATGCCATGGAGGGCCTGGAGGACGTCCAGGAGTTGACGGTGGCGACGCCCTACGGGGACCCCTCCGACAGCCTGCGGGTGGGGCGCATCGGCGATCTGGAGGTGGTGTTTCTGGCCCGCCATGGGCGGAATCACACCTTCACACCGAGCGAGGTCCCCTACAAGGCCAACCTTTGGGCGCTCCGCTCCCTGGGGGTGCGCTGGATCCTGTCGGTGTCCGCTGTGGGATCCCTCCAGGAGGGCGTGCGGCCCCTCGACATGCTGGTGCCGGATCAGTTCATCGATCGCACCCATCAGCGCCCGTTGAGTTTCTTCGGCGACGGGTTGGTGGCGCATGTCGCCGCCGCCGACCCCTTCTGCCCCTCCTTGAGCGCGATCCTCGCCGATGTGGCCGACAGCCTGATGCCGAAGGGGCGGGCGTTGCACCGGGGGGGCACCTACCTCTGCATGGAGGGTCCGGCCTTTTCCACCCGCGCCGAATCCGAGCTTTACCGCTCCTGGGGCTGCCAGGTGATCGGCATGACCAATCACACCGAAGCCCGGCTGGCCCGGGAGGCGGAGATGGCCTACGCCACCCTGGCGATGGTGACAGACTACGACTGCTGGCATCAGGAGCACGACGCCGTGTCGGTGGAGATGGTGATCGCGAACCTGCGGGCGAATGCCGAGCTGGCTCAGCGGATTGTGCGTCTGGCGGCGGAGCGGGTTGGCGCCCAGCGGCCGAGCAGCAGCGCCCACCGCGCCCTGCGCCACGCCCTGATGACGCTCCCCGAGCACGTGCCCGCCGCCACCCGCGCCCGCACGGAACTTTTCACCGCCCCCTACTGGGGAGCGGCCGAGCCCTCAGCGAGCGCCTCAGCCAGCGCGTCGCGATAGGGGCGACTCAGCCGGCCGGCGCCTGGAGGGTGAGATTCATGGCCTCCAGGGTGGCCCGCAGGGAGGGGCCATGGCGCCGGAGGGCATCGGTGGCGGCGGCGGCTTCCAGACCGCTGGCGGCCATGAGCAGGGCACACTTCACCGAGCCGCCGCTCTCCGCCAGCAAGGTGCGGCCCCGGGACCGCTCCACCCCCGCAAGGTCGGAGAGGATGCGCAGGGCCCGATCCTCCAGCTTGGCGTTGCTGACGGACACATCCACCATGCGGTTGCCGAACACCTTGCCCAGGCGCACCATCACCCCAGTGGAGAGGATGTTGAGCGCCATCTTGGTGGCTGTGCCCGCCTTCAACCGGGTCGATCCCGTCAGCAGCTCCGGTCCGGTGATCAGGCGGATGTCGATGGCGCAAGGCATGGGGGCCTGGTCGCTGGGAACGCAAGCCATGGCGATCGTCAGGGCGCCCAGGGCCTGTCCATGGCGCAGGGCGCCGAGCACGTAGGGGGTCGTGCCCCCGGCGGCGATGCCCACCAGGGCATCCGCGGCCCCGAAGCCCCGCTCCCGCAGGTCGGCGACGCCCTGTTCCTCGCGATCCTCCATCCCTTCGGAACTGCGCAACAGCGCCGGGGCTCCACCTGCCAGCACCCCCTGCACCAGCTCGGGCGGCGAACAGAAGGTGGGCGGGCATTCCGCCGCGTCGAGGACGCCCAGCCGGCCGGAGGTGCCGGCGCCGAGATAGAAGAGCCGACCGCCTTGGCGCAGGCGGCCGGCGATCGCCTCAATGGCCTCCGCCAGTTGGGGGGCGGCCCGTTGCACGGCCCGCTGGGTTTCCAGGTCTTCCTGGCAGAACAGGTCCACCAGGGCATCGGTGGGGAGCTGGTCGAGGGCCTGGCTGGCGGGATGGGCCCTCTCCGTCAGCAGATGCCCGCGGTTGAGGTCGCTCACAGCAGACCCTCCAGGCGGCGGCGGAAGGCCTCAAGCTCCGGATCCATCCCGGCGGGAGCGTCGTCTTCCAGCTCCTCCCGAGCGGTGGCGGCCGCCTCCTTCCAGTGGTCCACATCGAGGTTGCGGGGCGGCGGAGCGATCAGGAGCCGGTCTTCCTCACTCTGGGGCAGGAACCCTGCCGGCACGAACCGGGCCTCGTAGCCCGCCTGGGCGCAGAAGAGCTCCACCTCCTCCCGATCGATGCGCTCCACGGTGGGCACGGGAAAATCCTGGGCTTCGAGCAGGCCGGCGTACCGCTCCGCGTCGTCCGCGTCCTCAAAGAGCAACACCACCGTTCGACCGGCCAGCTCGATGGAGTGAATGCCTTCCTCGTCGCTGCCGGCATCAAAGAGGAGCACGTGCACGGGCATGGCTCTGGCTTCAGGGTGGCCCACGACGGGGGGATGGAGGCTGCGGTCAGTGTCTCACCCGGAGGCCGCGAGTTCTCCGAGGCGGCGATAAAGGGCTTCCTCGGCCTCGCTCAAGGTTGCGGGCACGAGGATGCGCAGCTCGATGATCTGATCCCCCCGCTGCTCGCCCAGGGGAAGGCCGCGCCCCCGCAGCCGCAGGAGGCGACCGCTGGAGGATCCGGGCGGAACCCGCAGGCGCACGGGACCCTGCAGGGTGGGCACCAGCTTCTGGCAGCCCAGGGCGGCTTCCGAGGGCGTGAGGTCCAGGGTGTGGAGCACCCGCAGCCCATCGACCCGCAGGCCGTCCTCGGTGCGCACGCGCAGGTGGAGGAAGTGATCGCCACCACCGGGGGCCAGGCCCGGCAGGCGCAGCCGCCAGCCGTCTCCCGCCAGCGGCGGCGTCCACACCTCCACCAGGGTGCCGTCGTTCAGCTCAATCTCCACCCGCTCGCCGGCCACCGCCTGCTCCGGGGTGAGCTCCACCAGGGTTTCCTCCGTTCCGGCGGCGGGAACGGGCGGCGGTGGTGGCGGGGAGTGGGTGACCGGTCCCGCGGCCGGGTCGGGGTCGCTGTCGCGACGGAAGTCATCGCCGCGGGGGACTTCACCGCGGGAGTCCCCGCCGCGGGAAGCTTTGCTCCGGGGAGCTTCGCCCCGGGGACCGTCACCGTCGGTCGCCGAGTCGGAGGCGTCGACGTCGGGTCCATAGAGCTCATCGAGATAGGCCTCGAAATCGGGGAAGCCGCGGGCGAAGGGATCGGCATCCCCGCCAGCGCCCTCGTTCCACGGTTCCTCTCCGGCTTCCCAGGCTTGGCGCCGCCGTGGATCGGAGAGCACCGCATAGGCCTCGTTGACCCGTTTGAAGCGCTCCTCCGCCACGGGATCGTTGCCATTGAGATCGGGATGCCAGCGACGGGCCTGCTCCCGAAAGGCCCGCTTGAGCCGGGCCGCGTCCGCGCCGGGCTCCAGGCCCAGCTCTTGCCAGTAGTTCACGCTGCTTGAGCGACTCATGGGCTAGGGGTCACAACGGGCCCCAGGGATCGTCGTCATCCCGCCGCCAGCGGGAGGCCCGGTCCCGATCGCGGTCCGGCTCTCCCAAGCGGTCGCGTTCGAGATCCCGGGAGCGTTCGAGATCCCGGGAGCGATCCAGCGGCCGGGAGCGTTCGAGATCCCGTGGGCGATCCAGGTCTCGGGAGCGATCGCGATCCCAGTCGCGGTCCCGGTCCCAGTCGCGGGGGGGCGGGCCTTCGCGGAAGCCTCCACCCCCGAGGGAGTAAGGCGGTTCGGGGAACGATCGGTCGGATCGGCCCCCGCGGCCCTCCCAGCTGTCCCAGTCATCGTCGTCGGAGAAGAGCTCATCCTTCAGGGAGCCGAGGGTGTTCTTCAGCCCCTGCAGGGGACCGCCCTCGCTGCGCTGCTCGCTCAGCAGGCGGCGATTGAGGCCGAAGAGCGCTTCCTGCAACTGGCTCACGGCCAGCTCCAGCTCCGCGTCGTCCGCCTGGCTGTCAGCCAGCAGATCCTGCAATTGCCGCACGGCCAGCTCGACGCCGCGCTGCTGCCGTTCCGCTCCATAGGGACCCAGCTCCAGGGCGGCATCCCGCAAGCGGCGCTCCGCCTGGGAGACCAGGGTGAGGGCGCGGTTGCGCCGATCGATCACGGCCCGCTTGCGACGATCCTCCGCCGCCTTGCGCTCCGCCTCCTCCAGCAGGGCCTGGATCTCCTCCTCGCTGAGGTTGGAGCCGCCCTGGATGGACACGCTCTGCTGGCGGCCG
Source organism: uncultured Cyanobium sp. (assembly GCA_964455575.1). Classification (GTDB taxonomy): domain Bacteria; phylum Cyanobacteriota; class Cyanobacteriia; order PCC-6307; family Cyanobiaceae; genus Cyanobium. The sequence continues at coordinate 6,999 of CAYVWU010000127.1, forward strand.
GTGGTGCGGTCGGAGGCGGACACCTGCAGAAGTCCGTTGGCGTCGATGTCAAAGGAGACCTGCACCTGGGGCACGCCGCGAGGGGCGGGGGGGATGCCGGAAAGGCGGAAACGTCCGAGGGATTTGTTGTCCTCCGCCATCTGGCGCTCGCCCTGCAACACGTGAATATCCACGGAATTCTGGTTGGCTTCCGAGGTGCTGAACACGTCGCTGCGGCGCACGGGAATGGGCGTGTTGCGAGGAATGAGCACCTTCATCAGACCACCGATCGTCTCCAATCCGAGCGAGAGGGGCGTGACATCGTTGAGCATGAGGTCGCGCAGTTCACCCGTCAGGATTCCCGCCTGCACGGCGGCGCCGATGGCCACCACCTCGTCGGGATTCACCGATTGGCAGGG
>CAYVWU010000128.1:0-7335 GCA_964455575.1 uncultured Cyanobium sp.
CTGCTCACCGTCACCGCCCCCAAGGCCAACAAGGTGAGCACCGTCACCGTGAAGGTGGAGGGCTGATGGTCTGACGCCATTCCGGGCTGACGGCCCCGCGCATGAGAACCCCTGCCCCCGGCTCCGGCTCCGGCTCCGGCTCCGGCTCCGGCTCCGGCTCCGGCTGGGGGCATTTTGCTGGCCCCGCCCATGACGCTGGAACCTGCTCAGCGGCGCAGGGACTCGCAGGCCTCACCGTCGACGTTGCTATCGAGATAGGTGTGCCCCTGCCGCAGCAGCTCCTGGGCGCGGGCGTAGGAGCCAATCTCCCTGCAGCGCCAGCGGCGCCCGCCTGGGGTGGTGCCATCGGGGATCACAGTGCTGGTCCGACCACGCCTGAAGTCCCACGGCCGGGTGATGCCGCCCTCGACCTGCCGGAATCCATAGCGGTGCCGGCTGGCCCGGACTTCGGCATCGAGGACCTCCTTGGCGTTGCAGCCGCGGAGGTAACGGCGATAGGCGTAGCCGCAGGCCCGCGGAGCGGATACGCCTGGTCGTCTTCCACCATCACGAGGTTGATGTTGATGTCGCTGATCCCCTCGGCCACGGTGCGCTCGTAGCGATCGGTGGTGCGGGGAAGGATGCTGAGATAGCGGCCCCTGCGGAGACGTTGTTGCAGGTAGGGATTTCCCTGAAACCCTTAATGACCCGGAAGTGTCTTAATATTTCCGACACGGGATACGTGAAAGGCACAAGGCATAGGATCTAGCCCAACGCTCTCCCAGAGGGCTCTCCATACACAGCCAAGACTGGGGCGGGCTTTGCCCAAAGGAAATTGGTGAGCAGCAGACCCCGTACCTAGGCCAATGTTGGTTATTTGGTCAAACCAATGGCCTTGCGGAGCAAAGCTTTCCCTCTGGCATTTATCTCAGAAATGTCGGATATTGACCTTGCAATCCCATCGGGACCACTAAATATAATATATGTCACTCCATTCGAGGCACCGCCTTTGTTAGGGTCTGCATATACTCCAAGTTGCCTTGCCAAAGCGTGAGAGGCTTCACCGATTACCCCTTTCGGCCCTCTGTCTCCTACAACTCCGTAGACTATCTTGCCATTGTAAACTACTGCACCAATACTGCCACATTGTATTCCTAGATTCTTCAGGGAAAGCCCATTACTGTCTATTGGAAGTACAATATAGGGCAGAAAGGAGGCATCTAGGGGCTTACCTTTCGAAGTGCAGCTGGTGTCAGGAAGGTATGTTCTATCATCCTTGCACAATTGGGTTGAACCCCCATCGCAATCAATATCCATGTCGGCTTTGAACCAAATACCATTATCGAACTTACAGATTGGGATCGAAGCAACACTCCTCTCATCATCGGTCTTAAAAAGCTTTACGTCCGTTAACGGCACGCACTTCCGAGTGAGGACAAGAGCATCAGCGACTTGTGGCTCCGGGTATGCATCTGAACCAGGTGAAGGCTGGACCGAATTATTGGCTCGATCTAGTTGATCAATCTCATAAGCCGATGCCTTAAATGTAAACAAGATTGATGGGCCGCTGTCTGCGCTGAAAAGTTCGGTTATACGAACAGGGACCTTAGTTACGGGACTCTTGCCCATTGGGCCAGTAGGGTTACGCAATTGACGCGTTATTCTTTGAAGACATTCGTTGCTAGTCCGTATGACAACCTGATGAATGATGGTGCCTGCGTCGCGGTTTGCCCAGGTTTTTTGCATAGGGATAATCCCTTGCTCTGATTGTGCAACATTGGGGTCTCGGCAATCCTGGGGAATGACTTGCCCTAGAAGGAGAAAGAATCTGTTATTGACATCCTGCGTTTCGTCCCACAGCCATTCGGCTCGTGCTGGATTTGCAATGCTCAACAGAGCAACTGCTGCAAAAGAGCCAACAACTCTAAAAAGCCTTGAGCACGCAGTGGTAATGCCGAGAGAATACACTCGACGGTTAGCCTTCATGCTTGCCATTTCACTTGAGCAAGATAGATCTATCCAGATTCTTCAATGGGAAAGCCGGATTGTCGAGAAGTTCTTAACACAACTTAATGGGAAGCCCGGATAATGCTGCATTAATTAGCCAGTCGAGGCAAAGTCTATTGCCCTAAGATAAGCCATGGAAAGCGAGGGTATACCCTTGATTATTCGGTAGTAATCTGATGTCTGATGCCTTTGATAATTTAGGCGATAGCTCATGTCACCTGTTGCAAACGCGCGACATGGAATGCTCAGTCACGATTGGTTGTAGAACGTTCGTAAAAGGCATTGGCTTGCAGGGCCGCCGCAGGAGCTAGAGGTATGACTGGAATGGAACACGACTTTATCGTGAAACTGCGGACTGAATCTCACTCTGCTTGGCACCGCGAAAACATTTTGGCTCGGTGGGAAAGTTCATTGATACATTCATTGCATGATATTGCCGTCCGAGGGGAGCCACAGCGGCATTTACTTTGCTATGCAGGCCTGGACCGTCAATTTTAATGTCAAAGGCTTTATCTAAGTATTCTTGGTGTGGAGCCTATGCAAAAGCAAAGCCGCCATATTTGCCGAATCGATACTGGCGCAACTATTGCTAGCGAAGTGAAAAACTTTTCCAGATAAATCTCTGTACGGCTTTGGCGAGGCCGGTTATGCTGCCACGTGTTGGTGGCCCTCTTCAGCTTATAGGAAGCGTAGCCATGGTGCAGTCACGCATGCAGAAATAGATACTCCTATGCCGATATATTCAGGCCAGCTATACGAGGCAGCACCGCAACACTGTCCATTACTTGCAGCAATAACCGGGCCACCCAGCGGCGGGGACTGAGGCTGTCACCCGGTGCAAGGGCTGCGCGAGTGCGGCGATCGCCGCACCCTTGCCCTCGGGTGATTGTTCTTCCTTTGCCGCCGCTGGGGTGGGTGATTTGGGTCGTTCCTGCGCGGTTTCGCTCCCGCGGCTGCGGTGCCAGTGAGGGGCTCTTGTCCATTCGTTGCGCCCCCAATGATGAGCTTCTCCCGCTCCATTCCTCTGCCGCATTCCCGGCCCTCCGCGCACTACATCGGGGCGTGATTAGGTGTTTTCACGGATGGCCCCAGTACGCCCGTACTGGTATCCTTGAAAAGTGGGTAGAGAGCCTGTGCAGCAGCGGCTCCGCCACTGGTCTTCCTGATCCCTTCGCCGTCTGATTCGCGATGCATCTGCTCTCTTCTGGGGCCGCAAGTGCGGCTCCTTTGCCGCCGCATTGTCTCCTGCCCCCAGCGCGTTCCCATTGCCGTGCTCTGGTGGTCGTTGCCGGTGGCGGTCGTGATCTCGATTGGTCTCCCATTCATGTCGCCACGGTCCTGCGTCAGGCCACCGATGGCCGGCTGGTGCAGCTCCTTCTGCATGGCGGTGCCCGCGGTGCGGATCGCGCTATCGACGCCGCTGGCCATCGCCTTGGCTGGCCTGTCGAGGCCATCCCCGCCCAGTGGGCCCGCTATGGCCCTGCTGCCGGTCCGGTGCGCAATGGCCAGATGCTGCGCCGCGCCTCCGAGGAGGCCGCTGCCTATGGCCGCATCACGCCCACCGGCGTCTTGGTGGTCGCCTTCCCCGGCCGTTTGGGCACGGCCTCTCTCCTCCAGCAAGCCCGGCGTCTGCAGGGGCACGTCCCTCTGCCCGTCGAGCTGCTCGATCTCGCCTGGGCTTAGGGGCAAAGCCCTCCTCCCCGGTCCCATTTCCTCCTCTCTCCATCCCCTCCCCATGTCTGTCGCCTTCGCCATCACTGCCCCTTCCCAGGAGGCCGCACGCGGCCCCTCCCTCTGGGAGCTCGGCGATGAGCTCCAGGCCGAAACCCGCTGGATCGCCCAGCTGGCCGAACGGCTCCACACCGATGACGAGGCCGAGCACGCCACCGCCATCGCTGATCTCGAGCAATCCCTCGCCGCTGAGGAATCGCGCCGAGAGGCCCTGCAGCGCAAGGCCGATGCCGTCTGCTGGGTGATCGAGCGCCTGCGCGGCGATGCCGACTACCACCAGGCCCAGGCCAAGCGGTTCACCGCCCTGGCCCGCAGCGAGGCCTCCCGCGCCGATGCGCTCGAATCCACGCTCCTGGCTGTGCTCACTCGCCTTTCCCCTGGCGAGACGAGCTTCCGCCTGCTCGATCACAAGCTCACCAGCCGCACCGCCGATTCCGTCGTCATCGACGACAACGACGCCATCCCCGCCGATCTGGTCACCATCAGCACCGCCCGCACGGCGGACAAGGCCGCAATCAAGGCCCGCATCAAGGCCGCCATCGCCTCCGCCACATCCGGCCTCTCCAAGGAAGAAGCCGCCGCCATGGCCTTCTCCATCGCCGCCTCCGCCGTCCCCGGCGCACGCCTCCTCAAACGCCGCCACTGGTCCATCCACTAGGGGCCAGAGGCCCCTTTGCGTTGGGGTGCTGGCTGCGGTTCGGCACCCCTGGGGGCTGGGCTCTGGGCCTGGCCCCACTCCTCCACTCCGTTCACTCCTCACCTCGTCTGTCATGTCCATCACCTCGACCGCGCCGGCCGCCGCCACGGCCGCTTCTGCCAACGGCCACGGCCAAGGCTCCTGCCGCCCCATCGCCCTGACGTCCGGGACTCCTGCACCGCGGCCCACCCAGCGCCGGAGCGTCATCCAGGAGCTCCGCGATCTCGATGCCGCCGAACGCCTGCAGGCCAGGCCTTCGGGCAGCACCTTTGAGACCATGGGATTCACGCCAGAGCAGGTCGCTGCCCTGGCAGCTCCCCTCGATCGCTCCTGCGTCTCCTCCCGCGAGCAGGGCCGGGGCCGCGTCAACTACCTGCAGAGCTGGGTGGTGATCCAGGAGGCCAACCGCATCTTTGGCTTTGACGGCTGGCAGCGCCAGACCGTCGCCTGCCAGTGCGTCACCCAGGCCGAACGACCGATCGGCCGCGAGCAGAAGCCCGGCTGGGGCGTCACCTACACCGCCCGCGTGCGCATCACCGTTCAGGCCGGAGGCCGGGGCCTGCTGATCCGTGAGGGCACCGGCGCCGGCCACGGCATCGACACCGATCTGGGCCTGGCCCATGAATCGGCGATCAAGGAGGCCGAAACCGATGCCATGAAACGGGCGCTGGTGACCTTTGGGAATCCCTTTGGCCTGGCGCTGTACGACAAGAGCCAGCGGCAGGTCAGCGGAGCTGCGGCCCCCGTGGCTGACTACCGCCCCCCAGCGGCCGAGCGCAGGACTGCAGGGTCGCAAGCGCGACCGACGCATTCACCGAGCAATGGCGTGGTGCGACGCTCGCAGGCAGTGGTCACGCCTCAGGGTCAGCCTCAAAGGCCTGCGGAAGCTCCCTCCTCGTCCGCACCGGCTTCGGCCTCACTGGATCCGGCCACGATCCAGGCGCTGCAGGAGCGCATCCGCGCTTTGCTGCCGCCCCAGCTGACGGCCTTCTCCCAGGCCTTCCGCTCAGCTTTCCAGGTGCCTGCTGATATTCCCTCGATCGCGGGGCTGATCACCCAGGAGCGTCACCGCCACTGGATTGAGAAGTTCCTCAAGCAGCAGCAGGCTCAGCCTGAGGCACGGCCAGCCTGAGCCCGCACTGGGGCTCCTCCGCATCCCCACGGGGCCGTCACCGGCCCCGCATCCTGTTCCCCATCGCCCTCCTGACCATGCGCCACCACCTCGGCCGCGTCGTCGCCATCGCTGCCGTCGTCGCAGCCGTGCCCCATGAAACGCTCTGCGCCCTGCTCGATCGCCATGCCGCCGGCGACTGGGGCGACCTGGACTCAGCCGACAAGACAGCCAACGACGAGGCAGCCCGGAGTGGCGATGGCCGCCTCTTCTCCAGCTACGACAGCACCGATCACGGCACCCTGTGGATCATCACCGACGACATCCGCGGCGAAGGCGAGGGGCCACTTACCACGGTGTTGTTCCCAGAGGACTACTGAGGTTCCACAGCGCCTTACTGCGCCCCCCCTGCAGGGGCGAGCAGCCCCAGATGGCTCAGCCAACCGCCCGAAAACCCCACCCCCAGCACCCCCCGGGCGCAGCGGCGGACCCCTTCCATCGACGCCCCGCCCGGCAAGGGTCGGCCGCAGGCCGACTTGCGCAGCCCTTGCCCAGGGGCGGAGCCTGGAGGGGACCGACGCTCAGCCACCCGTTCCGGTGGCGTCACGATCACCGGCAGAACCTCCCAGATGCAGAGTTCCGTGGTGACGGTGCCTGGATAGAGCCACGACCTTGAGATCACCTGGGGCGTCCGCCGTCTTGCCTTCTCCAAGAGCTATCCACCCAGAAACGGCCGCCAGCCAGTGCAACAGCACGGCCCACCACAGCGAGCCACTGATGACGTAGACCCCGGTGCAGGCCGCTCCCAGCAGAGCCGTCTGCATCAGAACACGGGGATCCTCCGATCTGGAGGGCCGCTGAGCCTTCCTCGACAGCCGGCCAGCGAGCCCATGCCAGGCCACGAACAGCCCGATGCTCATGCCCATCCATGGCAGTAGAGCCAGAGGCTGGACGCCATCGAGAGCGCGGGGGAGCATCAGCCCCCGGAAGACCAGCTCCTCAGCGAACGCCGGTAAGCACAACCGGGCCGCGCCAGGGAGCATCGTTCGCGGGGGAGGCCAGCGCCAAACGCCCGGCAGCAGGCCGCTGCGACGCGCAACGATCAGGGCTGTGCCGCCATAGACGACCGCGACAACAAGGCCGGCCACCTGCCCACCGGGATTCCAGAGGGGGAACAAGCCGTCTCCCAACCGCCCCAGCAGCAGCGAGACCCCAGGCAACGCCCCGAGCAGGGCCGTCGGGGCAACCGGCGCCAGGCGCGGATCGGCACCAGGGATTTGGTTGGTGCGCAGCGCCAGCAGTGGGAGTCCCGCCCGCAGGAACTCCGCGGCGAACTGATCGTGAGCACTGCGGGGCAGCAGCGAACGCCAGCTGAGCAACGCGATAGGAACGCTTTGGCTGGCCTCGAAAGGAGTCCCGCTCAGAGAGGCGGCGGCACCACTCCTGCCTGAGCCGCTGCCGACCGCCAGGGCGCTGGCGGCATTCCTCGACCAGTCGTCGCGCACTCGGCCAAAGGGCTCCAGCAGGTGCTCAAAGGCCTCACCAAGTTCACGCAGCCGCTCACGGTCGAGCTCAGACATCGGCCCTTGCACACCCTCCTGCCGTAGCTGGCGGATCGCGATCCACAACGCCTGCGCCGAGTCCTGGACGCAGGAAGTCGAGGGGGTCACCAGAGCCACGCCACGACCATCGCCGCTGCGATAGCGGGCGGCCATCAGCTCGGCCTGCAGCTCGATCGCCTCCAACACCTCGGGTCCCATCGGCACGAGCACATCGGAGAAGGGCCGCAGGCCGATCCAGCCCCGCTGCA
>CAYVWU010000129.1:0-7274 GCA_964455575.1 uncultured Cyanobium sp.
GCCGGCGCCGCGCCACCGCCCGATCCGCCAGGGCCTGGATCAACGCCTCCTGGCCGGTGGCCTCGATCGCGCGCCGGCGCAGCACATCCAGACGCGGCACCAGGCCCGCCTGTTTCAGTTGCAGGGCATCCGCCAGGATCACCAGGTCGTTGCGCACCTCCGCGTCGCGAATGCGCACCAGCTGGTCCGCCCGCTGCACGAGGTAGTAGGCCTCGCTGACGTCCAGCTGCAGCCGGCGCAGGGCATCGGCATAGGCAGCCCGTTCCCGCCGCAGGCGTGCCCGGGCCGCCCGCACCCGGGGCGCGCGGGCGAAGTCCACCAGCTCCTGGCGCAGGGCCAACTCCGCCGTCAGGCTGGTGGAGCTGGAGGTGACCCCCACACTGCCGCCCTTGGGGCTGAAAAAGGGGCCGCCCGGCCCGTAGAGCGGGCCGAAGCCAAACGCCGTGCTCGCTTCCAGCGCCGTCGTCCGGCTGCCGGCGCGGTCGACACCGGCGCTGGCGCCAGCCACCAACCGGGGCCACCACGTCCCCAGGCTGGCTCGCACCTCCGCCAGGGCGGCGGCCACCCCGTCCCGCCTGGCCTGCACGGTCGGGTTGTGGCGCAGCGCCAGGACCACGGCCTCCTCCAGGCTCAGCGCCCGCGGGCCAGCCGCCTGGAGCGTGACGGCTGTGGGCAGGCTGAGGGGTGGCACGGGCCGAGCGGCCGCCGGGGTGAGCGGGCCGGTGGCGGGAGCGTTGGGTGCCAGCAGGGCGGGAGGCGGGGGCGATGGGGCGCTGCCCGGGGGCGAGGAGGGGAGCGACTCCAGCGGCAGCAACTGATCGAGCTGGCGCAACTGCCCATCCAGCTCCCGCCAGCTGCGCTCCAGCTCCGCTGTTGCGGGCGGGGGCTGCTTCGCCCCTGCCCCGGGCAGCGGTGTTTTGGGGAACGGGGCCAATGGCACCAGGGTTCCGGAGGCCAGCAGGGCCAAGACCAGGCGCTGGGCCGAAACCATGGGCAGGGCCTGGCATGCGCCCGGGGTCCTGGACCTGCGCCCGCGGGGTGGCCCGCTCATCGGCGGGACGGCGGACGCAAGGCGGCCCAGCTCCGCTCCGCCCCCTCGATCGCCTGCAGGGCCTGGCGGCAGAGGGTGAGGCGGGCGGCGAGGCGCTCCAGCGCGCGGGGCGGCAGGGCATTGAGCTCGGGACCACGGGCCGGGTCGTCGATGTCCAGCCACAACGTCGGCGGGTGGAACGGAGCGCCGGGGGCGGCGGGCCAGCGGGGGCCGGGCTCGCTCAGGCGCGCGACCCACAGCCGCAGGCGGTCGGCCAAGGCTTCCAGGAGGGCCGCTTCCCCGTCCTCCCATCGGCATGCCTCGGGGTGTCGCTCCGGGGGAAGCGCGCTGAGGGAGCGACTGGCGCCCTGCAGCCGCGAGGCGGCCTCCTCCAGGGCTTCCACCAGCTGAAAGGTGGGATGGCGCTCGGGCTGGTCGCCCAGCTCGTTCGCCAGAGCCGGCAGGAGTCCCCGCAGCCGTTGCAGGCTGGCCTGGCGCGCTGTGTGGGCCGCCTCCATCGGCGCGGCGTTCGCGGCGCCCGCCCGCAGCGCGCGGGCGTCCTGGTCCAGATCCGCCGCCAGGCCGGCAAACAGCTCCGCCAGGGCCTCCCGCGCCACGGCGGCGCCGCGACCGGGCCAGAACAGGCGCAGGCTGACCAGGGAGGCCAGGATGCCGATGAGCGTCCAGACGAGGCGCAGGGGCACCCAGGCGCCCAGCTCCTCCTCGTGGGCCAGCCAACCCATCACCACAATCATGCCGCCCACCTTGTAGCCCACCTGCAGACCCAGGACGCCTCCCGCCAGGCGCAGGGCGCCGAGGGCGAGCGCCAGGGCGAAGGGCATGGGCATGGCCTGGAGTCCTCGCAGGCTGAGCAGCAGCATGGCCATCCCCAGGACCGATCCCAACATCCGCTGCCGACCCAGCTCCAGGGAGGTGCCGTAGGTGCCGCTGCTCACCGCCAGCACGGCCATTGGCGCGTAGATGCCGAAGGGGAGGGGGCTGAGGCTGGCGAGACCGTTCACCAGTCCTGTGGTCAGGGCCAAGCGCAGCTCGGGACGGGTGATCACGGCTTGGAGGCGGCGTGGCGCAGCTCCGCCAGGTTTCGGCTGCTGGCGAGAAGGGGGCGTTGTTCCTCCGCAAGGGCCAGGAGGGTGAACAGCGGGAGGCCGCTCTCCCGGGCCAGGCGCGTCCAGGTGTCCAGGGTGGGGAGGGACGGGTCTGCCGGGGGGAGCGTCGCCCCTCCCTCCTGGTCCAGGTGGGAGGCCATGGCCAGGACAACGTCCCGCAGAGGAGGAGTGCTGTCGGGGGTGGAGGGGGGCGGGTCGCAGGCGGCCAGGAGGCGCTCCCATTGCAGCCAGTGGAGGCGAAGGCTTTGCCAGAGGGCCACCCGGCGCCGCCAGAGGCGGACCGGCGGCGTCCGCCCCCGCGGACCCGCCAGCTCCCCGCGCAGCAAGGTTTCAAGGCGCTCCACCGACCCGCTCAAGGTGGGAGCGGGCAGGGGCTCAGGGCGGGGAGCACCGCCATCCAGCCAGGCGCGATAGGCCACGAGCTGCCGCAAAAGGCGCTGGCGGAGTCCCGCCTCGGTGGCCTCGAGCTGGCGCAGCCCGGAGCGGGGCCAGAAGAGCAGGCCCACGGTCAGGGCGATGGCGCAGCCGATGGCCGTGTCCAGCGTCCGGTCGACGACGTAGGTCCAGTCGAGCTCCACATGGGTGGGAATCATGAGGAACACAATGGGAATCAAGCCCGCGGTGCCCATGGCGCTCTGCCAGCCCAGCACGCGCAGCAGCGGCAGGAGCAGCAGCAAGGTCAGCAGAACCCCCGGCCAACCGCTGGCCACGCTGTGCACCACAAACGTGAGCAGGCAGCCGGCCACCGTGCCGAGGATGCGCCCGCTGGCGGCTTTCACGGTCTGATCGTCGTTGTCGTCCACGACGATCACCACCGCCAGCAGGGGATACCAGGCGAAGGCCAGGCGATCGAAATGCTCCGCCAGCGCCGCCGTGATCCCGATGGCCACGGCCAGCTTGAGACTGTTGCGCAGCAGATCGGCCGTCATGGGCCCGCGCGACGGGGGGAGTCCATGATCGCCCAACCCGAACGCCACCGCGCTCCCTAGAATCCCCGCGTCAAGGCCTCCCCCTTTCCATGACCCAGCTCGAAACACGCACCGAGCCGATGGTGGTGAATTTCGGGCCCCATCACCCCTCCATGCACGGGGTGTTGCGCCTGGTGGTCACCTTGGACGGGGAGGATGTGGTGGACTGCGAGCCGGTGATCGGCTACCTCCATCGCGGCATGGAGAAGATCGCCGAGAACCGCACCAGCGTGATGTACGTGCCCTACGTGAGCCGCATGGACTATGCGGCGGGCATGTTTTATGAGGCGATTGTTGTCAACGCGCCTGAGCGTTTGGCCGATGTGAAGGTGCCGAAGCGGGCCAGCTACATCCGGGTGTTGATGTTGGAGCTCAATCGCATCGCCAACCATCTGCTCTGGCTCGGCCCCTTCCTTGCCGACGTTGGCGCTCAGACGCCTTTCTTCTATATCTTCCGCGAGCGGGAGATGATCTACGACCTCTGGGAAGCCGCTACCGGGCAGCGTTTGATCAATAACAACTATTTCCGTATTGGCGGCGTGGCCGTGGATCTTCCCTACGGCTGGTTGGAAAAATGCGCTGATTTTTGCGATTGGTTCGGTCCCAAGATTGATGAATACGAAAAATTGATCACCAACAACCCCATCTTCCGCCGTCGGATTGAGGGACTGGGCACCATCACTCGCGACCAGGCCATCAATTGGAGCCTCTCGGGCCCGATGCTGCGCGCCTCTGGTGTTCCCTGGGATCTGCGCAAGGTGGACCACTATGAGTGTTATGACGATTTCGATTGGAATGTGGCCTGGGAGAAGGAGGGTGATTGCTATGCCCGCTATCGGGTGAGATTGCAAGAAATGCGGGAATCCTTGAAAATCCTGCGCCAGGCGATTCGCATGATTCCTGGTGGGCCGACAGAAAACCTTGAAGCCAAGCGACTGTCGGAGGGCAAACAGAGCGACGCCTACGGCTTTGACTACCAATACATCGCCAAAAAAGTGGCCCCGACCTTCAAAATTCCCTCCGGCGAGCTCTACACCCGTCTCGAATCCGGCAAGGGAGAAATTGGCGTATTCATTCAGGGCAATGACGATGTGACCCCCTGGCGATTCAAGATTCGCGCCGCAGACCTCAACAATCTGCAGATCCTTCCCCACATCCTCAAGGGGAGCAAGGTCGCCGACATCATGGCGATTCTTGGCTCGATCGATGTGATCATGGGCTCGGTGGATCGCTGATCGCGGCGTGCCTCCTCGGGATCCCTCCTCCTGGTTGTTGCTGTGCCGCACCGTTCGATTTGGCGACACCGATGCGGCGGGGGTGATGCACTTTCATCAGCTTCTGCGCTGGTGTCATGAGGCTTATGAGGAGAGCCTGGAGCGTTTCGGCCTCACGGCCGCCGAAATCTTTCCGCGGCCACACTGGGCTGTGGATGGGGCGAGCGGTCGGGAGCAGGAGAGGCCGGAGGTGCCCTCGTTGACGGTGGCGTTGTTGAAGGTGGCCTTGCCGATCGTCCATTGCAGTGCCGACTACTGGCGTCCCCTCAGGGTCGGTGATCCGCTGGCCATCACCCTGGAACCCAGGCGACTGGATCCCGGGCAGTTTGAGGTGGTCTACAGCTTTTGCAGCCAGAACGCCATGGTGGCGCGTGGAGTGACGCGCCACCTGGCGATTGGAGCGGAAGATCGTCGCCGCTGTGTCCTGCCCGATGCCATCCAGCGCTGGCTGGAGGCGTCCGGTTTGGCTGCGGGCGTGCAGCCGATCTGATCGGTCGTCAGGGCTGGGGTCGTTCTGATGCCGGCAATCAGGAGATCGCGGTGTTCACCGCTGTCAATCGCAGACTCCGGCGACGAAGGCGACGGATTCGCGACGCACTGGCGGCAAAGGCAGGGCCGAGACGCAACGATGCGGGTGCGGGCACAGGTGCGGCAGGGGTGTTCGGGCCATGGAAGGTCATTTCAGCAGCCCCGTTTGCGCGATGAAATGAACTGTTGGTCGTGATCAACTCCCAGTTGACATAGCTCGCCGTGGTATCAACAAACGAGTAATTATTACAGGCAAGGGCGGCGTCTGTATGGGTCAAGGGAATCGTTGTTATCGGGTTGGAAAAATCCGAGTTGTCATCAAAAATCAGCACCGATGTTAAAAACGCGCTATGTCATTGCGTTGTGGCATGTCAAAACCGTCAATCGCTGTCGCAGATGGTAAGTCAAAATCTATAGAGGTATTGGCGTCAAGATCCCTGTCTGCATAGGCGGTTGTCCTATTTTTATTAGAGATTTTCGCCGCCGAAAAGCTCGAATCGAATGCCGTGGCAGAAGAGGTGATGGTGGGATCGGGCAGCGCGGACTGATGCTTGGCTGGAACCGATGCAGGCAAGAAAATGGCTGTCAAACAGAAGAGAAATAATGCTGAATATTTTTTTCTATAGCTTGAAAAACAATGGTTCTAGAGCGCGTGAATAGGAATAAGAGTGGCCAGAGTGCCCTATGCACATATTTGCTATTCCTGTGGTCTTCTGGTAATGCAACCCATGGTCTAGCTTTGAGACTGGTATTCTCTGGCCTTGCAATTATTGGATATAATGGAGGATTTAGGCTTGGAAAGCAATGGCTGCTTGACGCCGAGCCTGGAGCTGGTGAGAGCGTTGAATCTTGATCTGCACTGATGGTGCGTACAGCTATTGCAAAGGATATTTGTCCCCCATGAGATTGTTTCGCGGTCGGGGTCGGGTCGTTCCTGATGCGGCGGGAGAAACGTGGAGGACAGGCGCCAATCCCGTCATCCCTCCCTCCCCTTCACTGGCGAAAAGTCTGCATTGCTCTTTGCGGCGCTTCACCGTCAGAAGCAGTGACGATGGACACAATGGGGGGAATGCGATTACCGCCATGGCTTGGTCGGAAGGTGATGTGGTGACCGTCCCGGGCGTCAAGGGTTCCGGGAGCAGCGTTCAGGCCCGCCCCTTCCGCTGGCGCTCCTGGCGCCTTGTGGCTGCCCTCCTGCTGGGTTGGAGCGCACCGGGGGCCATGGCCCAGGTGGCGCAGACGATGCAGGGAGAGCTGCGCACCACTGCCCCGGGGGTGAACGACGCCATGTGTCGCACCATGGCCTTGCCGATGGTGTACGCCATCACCGTGGCGGTGGCCCTTGGCACCTTCGTGGGCCTGATCCTGGTCAAACGCCGGCTGCAGAAAGAAGGGTGGTCGCTGGCCAATGCCCTCTCCGAGCCCACTCGCCTCACCCTCCCGGTGGACGCGCGCTGGACGGACGCGGCCGGAGACGGGTTGACCATCGATGCCTCCAACACCGCGTCGCGCAAGGTCTTGCGCGACGCCACCGGACAGGTGCTGGCGGTGACGATGCTGGAGGCCAGCAGCAGCCGCATGATCGCGACCCTGGGCGGCATGGGCATCCTGATGCTCTACATGGGCTTTGGCACCTTCGCCCTGTACAGCTTCGGCCTGACCTGTCAGTTGCCAGCTTCGATGACCGCGGTCACCACCTTCCTGGTGTCCGGCCTGAGCCTGTTCGCTCCTTATGTGGCCAACAAGGTGTCCACAGCCCTGCAGCCCGGCATCCGCACCGGCAATCCACCCCAGGGGACACCTCCCGCCCCGGCACGCCCCGCCGCGGCGGATCACTCCAAGAGCGGGGATGCCACTGCCGCCGCCGTCGTCGCCGCGGCGCCGGCCCCGTCTTACGGGGCGGCTCTGGATCTGATCCGCAGCTTCGAGGGGTTTGTGGACCACGCTTACCCCGATCCCGCCAGCGGCGGCGAGCCCTGGACCATCGGTTACGGCTTCACCACCCTGGCGGGGCAGCCGGTGCGCCAGGGGGACACCCTCAGTCGTCCGCAAGCGGAGATGGAGTTGCAGCGACAGCTGGCGGATCTGGACCGCCAGCTGGCCGGCACCATCCCCCACTGGGGCGACATGACCAGCAACCAGCGCTGCGCCCTGCTGGATTTCGCCTGGAATCTCGGGGCGGATTTCTATGGTGACACCGCCGAATTCGCCACGATCTCGCGCGATCTCCACGACCGCGCCTGGGACCGGGTGCCCCAGGCCCTGCTGCTCTATTGCGATCCCGGCACCGCCGTGGAGGCCGGTCTGCGGCGACGGCGTCAAGCGGAAGCCGACCTCTGGTGTCAGC
>CAYVWU010000130.1:0-7202 GCA_964455575.1 uncultured Cyanobium sp.
TGGGGCGGCCATTCCCGGGGGAGCCATTCCGGCGGCGGCCATTCCAGTGGCGGCCGGAAGCAGCAGGGCCGACAGCAGAGGCCCAACGCTTCTGCGACGCCATTGCTCCAGCTCGCGCTTCGGGTGCCCCGTCCGACCCCGGGCCCGGGGTCGGGGCTGATCCCGATCCGTGAAAACGTTTGTCAGCATGGCGTCATGCTGGCCTATCTCGACCATCACGCCACCACCCCCTGTGCCACAGCGGTGGTGGAGGCGATGGAGCCCTGGTGGCGGGAGCGCTTCGCCAATCCCGCCAGCCGCCTCCACCGGCCGGGGCTGGAGGCCTCCGCCGCCGTCGAGCGGGCCCGCGGCCAGGTCGGCCAGGCCCTGGGCATGGCGGAGGAGACGGTCGTCTTCACCAGCGGCGCCACGGAGGCCAACAACCTCGCCCTCCGCGGCGTGGTGGAGGCGGCCCGGGAGGCTGGCCAGCGCCGCCGCGGCCTGGTCACCCTGGCGACGGAGCATCGCGCGGTGCTCGATCCCCTCGCCGCCCTGGCGCGTCAGGGCGCTCCGCTCACCGTCCTGCCGGTGGGGTCCGATGGCTTGGTGGATCTCGATCGCCTCGCCGAGGCCCTCACCCCCGACACCCTGCTGCTCTCGGTGATGGCTGCCAACAATGAGATCGGCGTGCTGCAGCCCCTGGAGGCCATCGCCGCCCTCTGCCGGCGCCAGGGGGTTCTGCTCCATTGCGACGCCGCCCAGGCCGTGGGCCACATTCCCTTGTCGATGGCGGAGCTCGGCGTGGACCTGCTCACCCTCAGCGCCCACAAGTTCTATGGACCCAAGGGGGTGGGAGCGCTGCTTCTGCGACCCGGCGTGCGCGTCGCCCCCCAGCAGCTCGGGGGCGGCCAGGAGCGGGGCCTGCGGGCCGGCACCCTGCCGGTCCCCCTCATCATCGGCCTGGCCACGGCCCTGGGCCTGGCCCTCGCCGACCGAGAGGAGCGGGCGCTGCGGCTCGGCGCCCTGCGGGATCAGCTCTGGCAACGGTTGCGGGCGCTGGGGGGGATCGAGCGCAACGGCTCCGCGGCCCATGGTCTGCCCCACAACCTGAACGTCACCCTGACCGGCGTGGAGGGCACCCTGCTGCACCAGCTGCTGCGGCGACGGCTGGCGGTGAGCAGTGGTTCCGCCTGCGCGGAGGGCAGCCCCTCCCATGTGCTGGCCGCCCTGGGCCGCGACCGAAGGGAAGCTGCCGCCTCCATCCGTTTCGGGCTGGGTCGCGACACCGCCCAAGAGGAGGTGGATGCGGCGGTGGCGGCGGTGGCGGAGGCGCTGTCCACCTTGCGGCGCCCTGCCTAGGTTGGGGGCTGTGCGCCTCCAGCCGCCATGAACGCCCCCCGGTCGCACCCCCGCCTGGACGTGGGGCTGGCCCTGCGGGAGGGTTGGCGGGCCTTCAACCGCGCGCCCCTGCTGTTTGTGGGCTTCACCCTGCTGCTGTTCGCTCTGCAGCTTGTCCTGCAGGCTTTGCAACCCAGCCTGTCACCGGAGAAGCTGCCGCTGTGGGAGGCCCCCGTGGACTGGGAGACGTTGGTGCCCCGTCTGCGTTACCTCACCGTCGCCTTCGGCCTGCTGATCTTCAGCTCCATGTTGAGCCTGGTGGTCAATCTCTGGGGCAGCTGCGGCATGGTGCGGGCGGCCTGGGTGGCGCTGGATGGACGGCGACCCGGCGTGCAGGCTTTCCTCCGCTGGGACCCACGGGCGTTGCTGCGCCTTTATCTGCCGAGCTTTCTCCTGGGTTGTGGCGTGGTGTTGGCGGTGTCGGTGGTGGTGATGCTGGCGGCCGTGCTCGGGGAGGTGAACCCCTGGCTCGCCCTGCCGCCAGGCCTGGCCCTCCTTGCCGGAACGCTCTATCTCTCCGTCAGCCAGGCCTTCCTTCCCCAGGTCGCCCTGCTCCATGACAACCATCCTTTCGCTGCCCTGGCCCAGGGGCGCCGGGTGGTGGATCCCGCCTGGCCGCGGGTGGTGCTGTTGTTGACCCTCAACGCCGTTCTGCTGCTGGCTGGACTCTGCGCCGTCGGGTTGGGCTTGCTGGTGGCCCTCCCCCTGGTGACCTGCGTGGCGACCGCGGCCTATCGCCAGCTCTTCGGGGCTGTGGACCGCACGGGCCTGACCCGCGGCTTGCCGGAGACCCGCGCCCTCTCCCAGCCTCGGGTCTAAAGCGTCCGGCTGCCGTGTCGGCGCCCGGCCTCATCTGGGCCCGGCCTTGTCGGCGCCAGGATTTTTCGGCGCCAGAATTTTTCGGCGCCAAGAAAGGAGCGAGGAAGGAACCACGCTCAGCGGAACGGTCCCACGGTCAGCAGCAGAAACCCCGCCACCCCCACCACCGCCAGCAGGCACTGGGCCAGACGGCTGACGAGCATCCCGGCCACCACCGCCAGACCGACCAGCAGGGAGCGGCGCAGGCGCAGCAGGCCCAGGGGGCCCAGGGAGGTGGGGGCGGTGAGCAGCTCTCCCAGGGCCGCGCCAAGCAGGGGACCCACCAGGGCGCCCACCAGGGGGCCCCCCACCGGCAAGGCCGGCAGAAACCCCAGCAAGCCAGCCACCAGGCCGAGACCCGAACCGATGTAGGCCCAGCGGGTGGCCTGCATCCTCGCGGCGCCGAGCACCAGCCCCAGGGCGTCCGCTCCCCAGCCCAGCAGCAGGATCACCCCCGCCAGCAGCAGGGGCGGCCAGCCAGCGCTCCATCCCACCGCCCAGACCCAGAGCAGGGCGCCCAACGGCAGCAGGGCGAGGCCCGGAAGCACCGGCAGCAACGTGCCTGGAATCGCCAGCAGCTGAACCGTCAAAGCCGCCCACCACAACCCGTCGACGCGGGTCAGCTGGGGCGTCGCGAGAGAGGGCAGATCCAAGGAGAGGACGGAACGGTGATGAAGAGGATGTGCGAAGGCACCCTAGCGATCGCGCCGGGGACCCTCCGGCGCGCCGGTCGCTGGCGGGGGCGGGGCCTCCAGACAGGCGAACTCCAGGGGATCCCCCAGGGGTTGCCGCAGCCGGAAGCGCGGTCGCGCGGGATCCTCCAGGCTCCACCACCATTTGCCGTCGCTGAAGCTCGCCTGGCCGGCGTTGTTGGTGCGGGGCAGCTGCAGGCTCAGCTCCCGCCAGCGCAACACCACCCAGCCGCCCACAGGCACCGGGGCGGCGCTGGGGTCGGGAATGGACGGGTCGTCCATCGGACCCCGCACGAGTTCGGCGAGGAGGGGGTCGCCATCGCAGACGTAAGCGCGCGGGGGCAGGGCGTTGTCGGCTCGGGCCGGGGCGGCGTCGGGCAGGAGCAGGGCCAGGGGAAGGGCCAGCAGCGCCACCAGCGCCAGGGGCCAGATCCAGTGGCGCCGGGGACGGCACGCGGCGGGCATGGCCGGAGGGGCAGAGAGGGCTTCATTGTCGTGGCGGCCCGCGGGTCGGCGCGTTGCGGTTGCCATCGCGCCAGGATGGAAGCAGCTTGCGCGTCGCGCCGATGGATCGAAGCCTTCCCCGCACGCCCGAAACGGCAGCGGCGGCGGCGCCGGTGTTGGTGTTCGATGGCGGCTGCCCCTTCTGCCGGCACTTCGCCGAGCTCAGTGAGCTGCGCGGAGGCGTTCCGGGGTTGCGCATCCGCGATGGCCGCGAGGATGCCGCCCTGCGGGAGGCCCTCGCCCAACGGGGCTTTCATCTGCGGGATGGCGCCATGGTGATCGCGGGCGAGCGGGTGTGGCATGGCGCTGACGCCATCGCCTGGCTCTGTGCGCGCATGACGCCGAGCGCGGCGCTGTTGCGGGTGCTGGCCCCGCTGTTCGCCCCCGGCGAGCGCGCGCGCCGCCTCTACCCGGCGTTGCTTCTGGCCCGTCGCCTGGCCCTGGGGTGGCGGGGATTGCCGGTGGATCCGGATCAGGCGGACGCCTAGCGCTTCCGCGCCAGGCGGAGCTTCGCGGAGCGGCTCCGCGGGTTGGCGTTCACCTCCTCCTCGCTGGCGGTGATCGGCTTGCGGCTGAGCCGCTCCAGCCGCGGATCCTCCAGGAAGGACCGCTTCACCAGCCGGTCTTCGAGGGAATGGAAGCTGATGATCGCCAGCAGACCCCCGGGCACCAGCCAGTCGGGCGCCAGGGCCAACAAGCGCCCCAGCGCCCCGAGCTCATCGTTCACGGCGATGCGCAGGGCCTGGAAGGAGCGTGTGGCGGGGTGGAGGCGGCCGCGGCGGGCCTTGGGCGGATGGCAGCCGGCGATCACATAGGCGAGCTCGGCGGTGCCGCGCTCCCGCCAGGGACGCTGGGACCGCTCGGCCACCAGCCGGCGGGCGATGCGGCGCGAGAGCCGTTCCTCGCCGAGGGTGAACAACAGATCGGCCAGCGCGCCCTCCTCCAGACGGTCGAGCAGCGCGGCGGCGGTGTCGCCATTCTCGGGATTCATGCGCATGTCGATCGGTCCGTCCTCCCGAAAGCTGAAGCCCCGTTCCGGCCGATCGAGCTGAGGACTGCTCACCCCCAGATCCGCCAGCACCCCCTGCACCGGCTGGTCGGGGCTCCAGTCCGCGAAGTTGGCTGCCACAATCCGACCCCGTTCCCCCCAGGGCGCCAGGTGGCGGGCGGCGGCCTCCCGGGCGGTGGGGTCCTGATCCAGCCCCACCACCTCCAGCCGCGGATGGGCCGCCAACAACAGCGCACTGTGGCCACCGGCGCCGAGGGTGCAGTCGATCAACCGCGGGGGGGCGCCCTCCGGAGCGGGCGGCAGGGCGGCGAAGGCCGCCACCACCTCGGCGGCCAGCACGCTCTGGTGGGTGAAGGGAGACGAGTCCATGGCTCCTGTCCTACTTGTCCAGAGCGGGTTCAGCGGGTCGTCTCCGCGTTCGGATCGTGCGCCAAACTTTCCCGAGTCAGGCCAGAGACCGGTGCAGGGCGTCCACCCCATCGACGACGGTTCTCTCTCGTCCATTCACCAGGTGGACCCCGCCCGCGATCACCGCCAGGTGGGTTTCGCCCTGGCGGCCATGGGCGCCGCCCTGGGCCTCTGGGCGTTGTTCTGGCCAGTGCCCACGGAGGTGATCGGTCAGGGGGTGCTTCTTTACCCCGGCACTGCCGGCCTGCTCAATGCCCGCGCCGCCGGGCAGGTGCGGGAGATGCGGGTGGCCGTGGGCGATCCGGTGCGGGCCGGGCAGGTGTTGGTGGTGCTCCGCCTGCCGGTGTTGGAACGCCAACTGCAGCAGCAACTGGGCAACCTGGCCCAGCTGGAGCGCCAGAACCGGGAGCTGGATGCGCGGGATGCCCTACGCCTGGCCACGGCCCGCGATCGACGCGACACCGCTCTGGCGAAGCTGGCGGGCGATCGGCGGCGCTACAGCGCGCTTCAGGCCACCTATGCCGTCAAGATGCGGCGCCTGGAGTGGCTGGCCCGCCGGGAGGTGGTGGCCCCCCTGGCGGCGGAGGTGGTCGCCGCCGAGCAGGGCCTCACCAACACCGGCGTGGCTCTGGATCAGGCGCGCATCAGCGAGAAGGAGGCTCGGGACGACTATCAAAAAGTGCGCCTGGAGCTCCAGACGCAGGCCCTCCAACGGGGCTATGTCCTGGCGGATCTGCGCCGCGAGATCGCGGTGAGCCGCGCCCGCCTGGCCTATGACGGGCAGGTCGTCAGCGAGCGCGACGGCGTGGTGCTCGATTTGCAGGTCATCCCGGGCCAGACCGTGGCCCTCGGCCAGCGGCTGGGCACGATCGGTCGCGCCGCCACCGCGGAGGGTGGGGCGCCCGCGCTGCAGGCGGTGGCCTACTTCCCTCCCGCGGACGCGCGCCGACTGCCGGTCGATCTGCCGGTGGAGGTGGTGCCGCAGTGGAACCAACGGGGGCGCTTCGGCGGCATCGTCGGTCGCGTGACGCGCGTGTCCACCCTGCCCGCCACTCCGGAGGACATCGCCACCACCACCGGCAACCCCCAGCTGGCGGAGGCCCTCACCAAGGACGGCCCCGTCTTGCGCGGCGACATCCGTCTGGAGCGGGATGGGCGCAGTCGCGACGGCTTCCGCTGGACCCTCTCCCGCGGCAGCGCTGTCTTCCCGGTGCGCGAGGGCCTCACGGTGACCACCCACGCCTATGTGGAGTGGCGCAGCCCGATCAGTTACGTGGTCCCCGGCCTGCGCTCCCTCACTGGCGGCTTTCGACCCCGCGCCTTCGATCGCTCCCCAACCCCTCCCCCCCTTCCGTCCCCTTAACCCCTGCGCCGATGGCCACGCCTCCGTTCTGGTTCGCCAATGCCCTCCTGCGGCGGGAATGTCCCTGGCTGGTGGCCGAGACGGTCCTGCTGGTGGTGCTCTGCAATGCCAATCCGCCGGAACTGTGGTTCTGGCTGGTGGTGTTTCTCGTGGTGCTCGGCTACCGGGTCGAGCGCTGGTGGTCGTCGCGGCCCAACTGAAGCCGCGCCTCAAGCGGGGTTGAAGGATCGGTGGGCATCGGCAGCAGTTCCCGCAACAACCGCGCGTAGGTCACGTTCACGCCGACGGTGGCGTCGAGGCGCCGCTCCAGGCTGCGGATCAGCTGCTCCTGGGTGAGGGAGAGATCCACCTCATTGGAGAGTCCCAGCTTGTAGCGCAATCGAAGGTCGCGGAACGCTTCCAGGGCGGCGGCCACGCTCCGCTGGGCGGAGGCGAGCTTGGCCAGGCTGGCTTCATGCTGGAAGAACGCCTCCTCCAGTCGCAGGCGGATGGCGTTGCGCAGAGCGGCATGCTCCTGCTCCAAGGCCCGCTGGCGCCGCTCCAGCGCTTCCGCCTCACCCGCAGTGGTGCCGCCGTCGAACAGCAGCCAGCGCACGCTGAGCCCGATCGACCAGTCCCAGCCGTTGACGCGACGCTCGGGGGTGATCGAGGCGTTGCAGCACCCGCCACCGCCCACCTGGAATCCCCACAGGCTGTCGCGGCTGCCGCTGGTCCCCACGGCTGAGAACAGCGACAACGTCGGCAGCAGGGCCGCCACGGTCGCCAGACGCTCCTCCGCCAGGGCCTGGCGGGCCGCCAGCACCGCCTCCAGCTCGGGATTGCCCCGATAGGCCGCCAGCAGGCTGCTCTCCAGATCCAGGGGCCAGCGCGCCTGCAGCCGGATCGGATCCGCCGCCGCGGGGGTGATCTCCGGCGGCAAATTGAGCAAGCTGGCCAGCCGGCGCCGCGCCACCGCCCGATCCGCCAGGGCCTGGATCAACGCCTCCTGGCC
>CAYVWU010000131.1:0-7122 GCA_964455575.1 uncultured Cyanobium sp.
CATCTCCCCAGTCCTGCCCATGTTTGGCCTGATCGGTCATTCCACAAGTCTTGAAGCGGCAAAATCCCTGGCCCTCTCCCTGGGATTTCCGGACTACGCGGATGGAGACCTGGACATGTGGTGCAGTGCGCCGCCACAGTT
This sequence comes from uncultured Cyanobium sp., assembly GCA_964455575.1. Classification (GTDB taxonomy): domain Bacteria; phylum Cyanobacteriota; class Cyanobacteriia; order PCC-6307; family Cyanobiaceae; genus Cyanobium. The sequence goes on from CAYVWU010000131.1 coordinate 142, forward strand.
GGTGGAGTGGATTGAGGTGACAAATCCCGAAGGGAAAGCCATTCGGGGAGCTTATATCGATTCCGTGTTCGTTCCAGAGATGCTCGGGCGTTTCAAAACCGCTCGTCGCAAGGTTCTCAATGCGATGGAGCTGGCGCAAAAGAACGATCTCTCCATCAGCGCTCTCGGTGGCTTCACCTCCATCATTTTTGAAAACTTCAATCTGCTTCAACAGCAGCAGATCCGCAACACGGTGCTCGACTGGCAACGGTTCACCACAGGCAACACCCACACCGCCTGGGTGATTTGCCGTCAGGTGGAAATCAACGCTCCCGATGTGGGCATCGACCTGTCGACGGCGCGGGTGGCCGTGGTTGGCGCCACTGGAGACATTGGCAGCGCGGTCTGCCGTTGGCTGTCCGAGCGCACGGGCGTGGGCGAGCTGCTGCTGGTGGCCCGCCAACTCCAGCCCCTCAAGGATCTGCGGAGCTCCTTGGGGTCTGGCCGGATTCTCACGCTCGAGGAGGCGCTCCCGGAGGCGGACGTGGTGGTCTGGGTGGCAAGCCTGCCGCAAACCCTCTCGCTCGCGGACACCGCCTTCCGACGCCCTTGCCTGATGGTCGATGGCGGTTATCCCAAGAACCTGGACAGCAGGGTGGCCGGCGAAGGCCTGCACGTGCTCAAAGGCGGCATTGTGGAGTTCTGGCAAGACATCGCCTGGCAGATGATGAACGGCGCAGATATGTACAATCCCAACCGCCAGATGTTTGCCTGCTTTGCCGAGGCAATGCTGCTTGATTTTGAGGGTTTATACTCCAATTTCAGCTGGGGACGCAACAACATCACCATTGCCAACATGGAGCTGATCGGCGAGGCCTCCCGCCGCCATGGCTTCACGCCGCTGGGCCTCCATCACCAGCTCGCTCCCTCCCTGGTGATGGCCTGAGGCCTCCCGACTTCCCCTCCCTCCATCCGCTTCCGCCATGGCCCGTCGCGCTCTGCTCGATTTCGAGAAACCCCTCGTTGAACTCGAGGAGCAGATCGAGCAGATTCGCCAGCTCGCCCGCGATTCCGAGGTGGACGTCAGCCAGCAGCTTCTTCAGTTGGAGACCCTGGCAAGCCGCCGCCGCGCGGAGATCTTTCGCTCCCTCACCCCCGCGCAGAAGATCCAGGTGGCGCGCCACCCCCAACGCCCCAGCTGCCTGGACTACATCCAGGTGATCACCGATTCCTGGTACGAGCTGCACGGTGATCGCCGCGGCAGTGACGACAAGGCGCTGGTGGCGGGAATCGGCCAGATCGGCGAACACGCCGTGCTGTTGCTGGGCCACCAGAAGGGACGGGACATCAAGGAAAACGTGGCGCGCAACTTCGGCATGGCCTCGCCGGGGGGCTACCGCAAAGCGCTGCGTCTGATGGAGCACGCCGATCGGTTTCAGCTGCCCATCTTCAGCTTCATCGACACGCCAGGGGCCTACGCGGGCGTGCTGGCGGAGGAGCAGGGCCAGGGGGAAGCCATAGCGATGAATCTGCGCGAGATGTTCCGGCTCCGGGTGCCGATCATCGCCACGGTGATCGGGGAAGGCGGCTCGGGAGGCGCCCTGGGCATCGGCGTGGCCGACCGGTTGCTGATGTTCGAGCACAGCGTCTACACGGTGGCCAGCCCCGAAGCCTGCGCGTCCATCCTCTGGAGGGATGCGGCCAAGGCGCCGGAAGCGGCGGAGGCCCTGCGCATCACCGCCAGTGATCTGCAGCGGTTGGAGGTGGTGGATCAGGTGCTGGACGAACCCTCAGGCGGCAACCACTGGGCCCCCTTGCAGGCGGCGGAGACCTTGAAAGCCGCCCTGCTGAGCCAGTTGCAAGACCTGCGCACCCTCAGCACCGAGGAGCTTTTGGAGCGACGTTACGCAAAATACCGCCGCATCGGCCGGTTTCTCGACAGTTCCACCCCAGAACCTCAGCATGCCGCCTAAGGTTTCTCAGCATTCCCATACGTCTTGAGCGTCGTCCTGATCACTGGAGCCTCTCGAGGCATCGGCGCTGCCACCGCACGATCCTTTGCCGCTTCGGGTCATCAACTTCTGTTGGTGGCTCGGGGCTCCACTGAGTTTCATCGGCTCGCCGAGGAACTTCGCGGATCAGGAGTGCGCGTGGAAACGGCCGAAATCGATCTCAGCGATCCAGAGGCCACCGGGAAGGGCGTGCGTGAGCTCTGCTCACGCGGCCTTGTGCCCACGGTGGTGGTCAACAACGCCGGCGCCGCCTGGACAGGCTCCTTGGTGGACATGCCGTTGGACCGCTGGCAATGGTTGCTTCAACTCAACCTCACCAGCGTGTTTCAGGTGTGTCAGACCGTGGTGCCCCTTCTGCGCGCCGCAGGAGGTGGCCTGATCGTCAATGTCAGCAGCCATGCTGCCAGGAACGCCTTCCCCGGCTGGGGGGCTTACTGCGCCAGCAAAGCGGCCCTTGCCAGCTTCAGCCGCTGCCTGGCGGAGGAAGAGCGGAGCCACGGCATCCGCGTCAGCACCCTCACCCTCGGTTCGGTGAACACCCCTCTTTGGGAGAGTGAAACCGTTCAATCCACCTTTGATCGCCGTGCGATGCTGTCAGCCGATCAGGTAGCTCGTACCCTGCTTTTTCTTGCCGAACAGCCCCATCAACAGGTGGTGGAAGATCTCACACTCATGCCAGCTGTCGGTGCTTTCTGACCACTCCTATGACCTCCACCCTCCCCCCCCGCACCACGACCAAGAGCAGTCCCGCAGCGGAGGATTCTCCTGCGCTCTCCATCAGCGAGCGCATCCGCCAACGCCTGGACGCGGCTGAGGTGCCCTATTTTGCCAATGACAACATCGCCCCTTACCTGAGGGAGGGCGAGATCGAAGAGCTAGAGAAGGAAGTGGGCGACAAAGTTCGCGACCTGCTCAGAAGCTTGGTCATCGACATTGACAACGATCACAACACTGAAGAAACGGCGGAGCGCGTTGCCCGCATGTACTTGCACGAAGTGTTCAAAGGTCGTTACCACCAGCAACCAAAAATTGCCAGCTTCCCGAACGTCAAAAATCTCGACGAGATTTATACCGTTGGTCCCATCACAGTGCGTTCGGCCTGTTCCCACCACCTTGTGCCGATTCTCGGCAATTGCTGGATTGGGATCAAACCCGGTGAGCGTGTGATCGGTCTCTCCAAGTTTTCCAGAGTGGCTGACTGGGTGTTTTCCAGGCCTCACATCCAAGAAGAGGCCGTGATCATTCTGGCCGATGAGATTGAGCGCCTCTGCAAGCCCAAAGGCTTGGCTATTCTTGTCAAGGCTCAGCACTATTGCATGAAATGGCGCGGTGTGAAGGAGTTGCAGACCAGCATGATCAACTCTGTCGTCCGCGGTGATTTCCGCCACGATCCCAGCCTGAAGCAGGAATTCTTTGAGTTGGTCAAGCAGCAGGAGTCCCTGCTGGCCTGACAGACGCGCTCACAGTGGTGGCGCGGTGCGCTGGTGCCTCGCAGTCCGAGCTGTGGCGGGGAGATCAGCGGACAGGAAGCTGATTGATCAGGTGTTGGACGCGCTCCAGGTTTTTCCAACCCGGGCGGTCCTCCACACCGCTGGAGACATCCACCCCGTGGGGCCGACAGCTTCGAAGCGCACCCGCCACGTTGTCCGGGTTGAGGCCGCCGGCGAGCCACCACGGAAGGGTGGGGGAGAACCCCTCCAACCAACTGATGGGGATGGCCTGGCCCGTCCCACCCAGCTGATCCGGCACCCAGGCATCCAGCAGCAAGGCCTGCACCACGCCGGCATAGTCCTCCGCACGACGCAGGTCGTCCCGGGAGCGAATGCGCAGCGCTTTCCAAAGCCCCACCTCCGGCCCCAGCCTGAGGCCGATCTCCTGGCAGCGTTCCACGCTCTCCCTTCCGTGCAGCTGCACGATCTGGTGTCCGTGATCGGCTTGGAGGGTGGGGAGATCCTCCTCCCCGGGATCGGCGGTCACCAACACTCCGAGCACCCCGTCACGGCCGCCGCGGGCCGCCGCGAAAAGGGCGGCCCGCTGGTCGGCCGCCAGAAAGCGCGGGGAGCCTGGCACCCCCACCACGCCGATGGCGTCGACTCCCATGGCGGCGATGGCGGCGGCCTGGCGAGGATCGCGGAGGCCGCAGATCTTCAGTCGCACAGCGCGCGGCTGGAGATTCGCAGCGGGTTCGACGGCTGTCGTCACGGCGTGTCGTACACCAGAGAAGGACCTTTCTACGATCGGAGCCTTACTCTTTTTCCATCGCGCGGATCGGGCTGTGGGTCAAGGTTGGGAATTCATGCGCATCCGCGGGATCTCCTTGCGCCTGCACCCCACCTGGTTCGTGGTGTTGGCCCTGTTGACCGTCCTCTTCGCGCAGGAATACCAACAAACCCTCGGCACAGACGCCGGCGTGGTCCAGGTGTGGGCGATCGCCCTGGCGACCGTGCTGCTGCTGTTCCTCTCGGTGCTGCTGCATGAATTCGGCCACTCCTTCGTGGCCCTCAGCCAGGGGGTGAAGGTGCGCAGCATCACGTTGTTTTTCCTCGGTGGCGTGGCCAACACCGAATCGGAATGCCGCACGGCGCGGGGAGAGTTCCTGATGGCCGCCGCCGGACCAGCGGTCAGCCTGGTGCTGGGGATGGGCCTGCTGCTGGTGCAGCACAGGGTCGTTCATCTCTCGCCAGCCCTGGGGCAGATGACCTTGCGCCTGGGGATGCTCAATCTCATGCTGGCGTTGTTCAACCTGCTGCCGGGCCTCCCCCTGGATGGCGGACGCATGGTCAAGGCGATCGTCTGGCAGCTGACGGGAAGCCAGCTGCGGGGGGTGGAGGTGGCCAACGCCCTCGGCCGCTTCCTCTCCCTTCTCGCCCTTGGCCTGGGTCTTTGGCTCTTGTTGCGGAACTCCGGGGGGGGGTTGTGGCTGCTGCTGCTGGGCTGGCTGGGGCTGGGAGCCTCCCGCGGGGAGCAGCAGCGCCTGATGCTCCAGCGGCTTCTGGGGGAGATGCGGGTGCGCGATGTGGCGAAACGTCGCTTCCGCGTGCTGGAGGCCACCGAGCCCCTGCGGGCGGTGAGTCGTCTCCGCCTCACCCCGGCGCCCGCGGCCACCACCGCCTCCCCGACGGGCGCGGGGGGCACGGGAGAGGGTCCAGCGGATTGGCTCCTGGTCTGCGACCGAGGTCGCTGGACCGGGGTGATCGATGATGAGCCCCTTCGGCAGCTGCCCGTGCAGCGCTGGGATGACGACCGGGTGCGGGATCACATGCGCCCCCTGAGCAGCCTCCCCGCGATCGAGGAGAACGCCCCCCTCTGGCAGGCGGTTCTGGCGCTGGAGCAGGCGGAGCAGCCGCGGCTGCTCGTGCTGAGCCCGGCGGGCCTGCCCTGCGGAACCGTGGATCGGCCGGATCTGGGGGAGGCCGTCCTCACCCGCCTGGGGGTGCGGGTGCCGGAGGCCTTCCTGGCCCGGGCCCGCCAACAGAATGACTATCCCTTGGGACTCGCGCTGGGATCCGTCGCCCGAGGGATTGCCGAAACGGCGCAAGCCGTCCCGGCGAAACCCCACTCCTCGTAACGCTGCAGGGTGGCGCCGATGGCCTGCCACTCAATGTCCGTGAGGGGATCGCGGTGCAGAGAGGCCGGGGGCAGGGGGGCGGCTGAGAGCCTGTCGCCCCCGGAAAGCCAGCGAAGGGCAGCGGCCAGCAGGTGATCCTCCAAGGCGTCCCCCGTCAGGGGGAGGGGGGCCAGGCGGGGCGACGGTTCGCCGAACACCTCCCGCCAGAGGGCGTCATCGGGCTCCAGCTGGATGCTGCCGTGTTGCAGAAGGGCTCCACCGCGCCAGAGTTGGGCGCTGCCGATGCGTTTACCCCCGTCGTCGTGCACGAGATCGGCGGCTGTGCTGCTGGCGAAGCAGTTGGGCTGATCGGCGGTGGCGGGGGCGTCGCCGAAGCGCAGGGGCTGGTCCAAGGCGGCGAAAGCCTCCCGCAACCACTGGCAGCAGAGGCGATAGGCCTCGCGCCGCTGGCGGGGAGGGTCGGGCCAGAGAAGGGCATAGGTGAGATCGCCGCCATGGAGAACGGCGGAGCCGCCCGTGGGACGCCTCACCAGGACCAGCCTGCCATCGCGGACCAGGCGCAACCACCGCTCCTCAGGGACGCGCTGATGCCTCCCGAGGGAGAGGGTGGGCTGGCTCCAGCGATAGAAGCGCAGCAGGGGCCCGCGGCGCCCACCGGCGGCGATGCTGTCCAGAAGCCAGGCGTCGATGGCCATCTGCCAGGAGCCCGGCAGGGTGCAGGGGGGGAGCCAGCGCAGGCAGGGGCCCATCCCCTCAGCTGCGGGGAGCGAAGGCCCAGAAGCCGGGATCCAGCTCGTAACCCAGCACGGCGGCCATCTGAGCCAGGCCCTGGCGACACTCCAGCCCCGCGGTTCTGGCCAGGGCATCGAGCTGGAAGAGCCTGTGGCTGATCCACAGTTCCAGGCTGTCGGGGGCGAACTGCAGACCCTCGTTGCGGCTGAAGCGATGGGGGAGGAGCATGGCCACATGGCGGGCCAGGGTGCCGCTGGACCGTTCCAGGAGGAGAGGCAGCCAGGGGTGCTCGGCATCGGCCCGCAGGCACCAGAGGCGCACCTCAGGGATTTCCGAGAGTTCCCGCGGGTCGTCCGGTGACGTGGGCCAGGCGAACTGGAGCTCCACCTGGCCGCCCAGAGGGAGTTGCTCCGCCAGGGGGAGAGACGCGAGGGGCGCGAGGGGCGACAGGTCGAGCGAGCGGATCTGATCGGCGCTGACCGTCACGAGCGGGGGTGGATGGGCCATCAAGAGCTGTGACAGGGCCGGCGACAGTGCTGGACCGTAGCGGGAGAACGGCGAAGAATGGGTCGGTTCTTCTGCAGCTGACCATGATCAATCAGACGGAAATCCTGATCGCCCTGGTGGTGGCCGCCCACGCGGGCGTGCTGGCCGTGCGCCTGTGCTTCAGCCTCTACAAGGCCTGAGCCA
>CAYVWU010000132.1:0-6978 GCA_964455575.1 uncultured Cyanobium sp.
CTGCCGGTTTCCAGGGGATCAAAGACGCTGATGGGCACCCCCAGATCGCTGGCCAGGGCCTGGAAGGAGCCCCCGCCCTGCTGCGGTTCGCTGAGGAGGGCGCGCAGGTCGCTGCGCTTCACCTCCGCCGAGAGGCGCTCCAGATCCGCGGGGGTGGGATTCATCTCCGGCACGTCCACCAGGAAGACGGCCTTGAGGCCATAACGCTCGGCAAAGTAGGGCGCCACATCGTGGAAGGCCACGAAGGTTTTGCCGCGATACGGCTTGAGCTGAGCGGCAAAGTCGCTGTTGAGCTGGCGCAACTGGGCCGTGGTGGCGTCGGCCCGTTGACGGTAGCCCGAGGCGCAGCCCGGATCGGCCTGGATGAGGCCATCGCGGATGGTCGCCACCTGCTGGGCGGCCCGCAGGGGATCGAGCCAGATGTGGGGATTCACCCCGCCATGGGCATGGTCGTGGTCATGGTCCCCATGGGCAGGGGTCTCCTTGTCCTTGGCCTTGACGTTGGATGCCCCCGTCAGCGTGGCCACCCCTCGGCTGGAATCGATCACCGTGAGCTTGGGCGGGTCGGCGGCCGCGATCACCTTCTCCAGAAAGCTCTCCATGCCGAGCCCGTTTTTCACCAGCACCCGGGAGCGGCGCAGGGCAACCAGATCCCCCGGCTTGGCTTGAAAGTCGTGGGGCCCGAGGCTCGGGGGCACCAGGGTGGTGACCCGGGCGCAGTCGCCAGCCACGGCGCGGGTGAGCAGGGTGATCGGCAGGAAGGTGGCCATCACCTCCAGGGGCGGGCCGCTTCGGCCGGAGGTGGTTTTGGTGGGGTCGGAAGCGGGGGGGCTGGAGGTGTCCGCCGGGGTGGTGGAGGTGTCCTTGGGCTGGGGGGTGGGCGTTCCGCAGGCCAGGAGCAGGGCGGGGAGGGTGGCCAGGGTGGTGCCGAGGGTCAGCGGGCGGGGGATCGGGCGCGACAGCGGGGCGGCCAGCGGAAGTGCGTCCGTTGGAGCCTCGGGGGTGGAGGAGCAGTGGTCTCGACCCATGGCGACGCGGAACACTCAGTGCAGAGAGTTTACGGCCGAATGAGAATCATTCTCTTTCGGGTGTTTTCCTGGGTTGGTTCTTTGTGCTGGATTTGTCTTCGGCCCTTGAGGTCAGCGGTCAAGTCGTGGCCTTGGGTGCAGCGCGATTGACTTGGATCAGTTCCTCCATGGGCAGATTGAAGGGATTGACTTGGAATGTCTCAGCTGCCCAGCACCAAGTGCCTCCCTGCTGGATGAGATCCGAGGGATATAACTCCTTCCGGTCTCCACAATATTCCGTTAGCCATTGCTGCGGATTTTCCCGTGCATGAACATCTAGTTGTGCATGCGCTTGGGAATTATTGCCTATCATGATATCACGTGCTTGCTGTGCTAGCGGGCGTGGATAGTTGGAGATATTGATGATGGTTGGCGTTCTCAGTATTATCAACCTGCTGTTATGTGGAGATCATTGTAGATGGTTTGGTTGACCCTTGCGAGTTCTGCTTGATGTAATCTTGCTCTGATTGAAGAAATATAGCTTAATCGTTGACCGCAAGAGATTGAATCCTTTATCCATTACGCCAAGAGTCTTTCCATCCGTCAATCGTGAAAGACAGGATTTTCAATCAGATTGGTTTCTGATTTGCGTTAGAAAATGTTTCTAAAACCTCATGGAGAACCTTTGAAAATGTTGTGAGTACCCCTATCGCAGCTTAGCCAAAACCTTTGCTGCCGGGCTGGGCCTCGCTGACTCGAAGCCGTGCAGTTTGGGAAATTTCTAAGGTTCATATATGTCTCTTTCAAGATTAAACGACAGATATGAAAGTTTTGACTTATAGACAGTGAAACCAAATATTTTCGACGTGCTTATGATTTTTTCTATTAAGCTCTGGGCCGTATTTATGCCGATGATTATCTCGTCGATGCACGCGTGAGGAATTTTGCGTTTATAAATGGGAAGCTTATTTTTGTCCTTAGGATATTCTACAACGACCCCTACCCCGTTTAGTTTTGTCACGATCCGGCACTCTTGTTCGTAGGACCAGTCCTTCGACTTTGTGTAAAAAAGCTTGCAATAATCTTCATTTTTTGGATTCATAGAACATTGGATTCTCTCATCTGAATAAATGACATCATAGGGGCCTGGCTCGGTAGCGCTAGTATAACCATTTGTCACGCAATCGTATAGATTAGCAAGTTTTTCTCTGTTTAGGCCAAGGCAAAATCCCTTATGTGAATCTGCATAGTGTGACCACATCAGTACGCTGTCCCAGCGTTTTGAAAGACAAAAAATCCCAACGTTTTTGTCTGTTATTGCCATAGATGTCTTTATCCCGGCTTCTAAGGTGTGATTTTTAATTTTCTCTATATTTATCCCGTGTGTTTTTGAACTGGTAGTTCTTGGGTTCTTTCCTGTAATATACTCCTTCAGCTTTTGTTGTTTTTGTTCTTCAAATTCCTCAGGACTGCCTCCTGGCGCGAATTCAAAAGGATCATTGAGAGCGCTTCTTTGAGAAAATCTCAAAAGTTCTTTTTCAAAATAGCCATAATCTTTGGAAAGATATTTATAGAGTACGATTCCCGCATTATTATTGAATTGTTTCGAGGGGAGGTCCTTCAATGGGATTCATCCAGCTTTTTGCATTATACTGTAAGAGTGACTCGTCTGTTGCCTTTCGCGATTGTCTTTGGTGCACTTAGCTGCTGTGAGCGCCAGATTGTTCGCTAGATTATGAATGTGTCTGAAGGGTTCATACTGGAGAGAGTTTGCCGGTAAGAGCCGTTGGATTTGGAGTGATGTGATGATTTCTCTTCTGTATGTCTAACACGGAGAGTGCATAGCGTGTAAGAGTTTGAATGATTGGGTTTGTCCTGGAATGATGGTTAACGATTGCAGGATACCATTGGAGAGAGGGACATTGCAGCTCTGATGTGGTGATAAAAAACGATTTGATGGTTGTCCTGGTAACTTATTCTATTTAGGCTGCAAAAGTTGCAATTCCGATTGAGTTCTGCTCTTCTCGCTTATATCTGTTATTGCGCCTGGGTGGAGTGGGTTTTAGTGAAATTTACGCCATACAACACGTGGCTGAGGGAGTCCTTCTCGCCCCGAAAAACTGGCAACCAGAACTGAGTTTAGATGGAGAGGGATGTTGCAGTCTCTCCCCATCACCGCGCTCAAGGCTTCACCGTCACCGGCGTGCCCACGTCCACCTTGTCGAACAGCTCGCGCACATGGGGGGTGAGCATGCGGACGCAGCCATGGGAGACGGCGGAACGGGACTTCACGGTCCACTCCCAGGCGGTGGGGGTGCCGTGGATGCCGAACTGGTCGCGGGCTGTGGTGTGGAAGCCGATCCAGCGATCACCCAGGGGGCCCTGGGGGCCGATGGTGGGGTTGTTTTTCCCGCTCTTCGTGCTCTGGTACTGAGGATTGACCACCTTGTTGCGCACGGCGAAGCGTCCGGTGGGCGTGGGGGTGGCAGGGTCGCCGACGGCCACGGGCCAGGTGCTCACCACCTGACCGTTCTCGACCAGGCTGATGGTGCGCTTGCCCAGCTCCAGCAGGATTTCCCGATTGCTGGTGAGGGCGGCCGTGGCGGGGGCTTGCGCTGGCGAGGTCGTGCCGGGGGGCTGAGCGGCGGCGGGGACAGCCGCCGGCAGGTTGACCACCGCCGTGCCGTTCGTGGCTCCCACGGACGGCACCGGCGGCGGGGGCGGCGGTGGTTCCACCGCCTGAACCCCTCGGGGGGCCAGCAGCAGAGTGGAGGCCGTCAGGGCCAGCGAGGCCGCGAGGGGGCGGAGGAAACGTCCCATGGGAGCAACGGGGGAGGGTGTGAGAAAGAGGGGCGGAATCAACCGACCAACTTGGGTTCAATCGTCTCGGTATAGCGCGTTTCGCACTCCTTGATGATGCGGACAGCTTCGGAACTGTCAAAGAACCCATTCACGCGGCAGGTGCCGGGCTTCTTCAGGTCCTTGTAGTGCTCCCAGTAATACTGCGTTTCCTTGAGCCAGTGGGCTCCGAGCTGCTGGTAATCGGTGATGTGATCCATGCGTTTGTCATCCGCCAACACCGCAATCACCTTGTCGTCCACCTCGCCGCCATCATCGAACTTCATGATGCCGATGATGCGCGCCTCCACCAGACTGCCTGGCACCAAAGGCTCCGTGACGCCGACGATTTCCACATCCAACGGATCGCCATCCTCATCCCAGGTGCGCGGGATGCAGCCATAGGCAAAGGGATAGGAGAGGGAGGAATAGCCGACACGATCCAGCTTCAGATGACCGGTTTCGGTGATCAACTCGTATTTGTTGATCGTCATCGAGTTCAACTCAACGATCACATTCAGGCGCAGCTCGCCCTCGTCGGCAAAGGCCGGCAGCACATGCAGCAGGTTGAGCATCGTGCGGCTGGGGGCGTGGTCGATGTTCGCCATGGCGATCGTCAAAGCGGCGCCATCTTACGGAGCCGCGCCCGGCCCGCCCGGCCTCAGCCCGACAGCTGCGCCACCTTCCCTCTGAGGTAGGCCAGGAACGGTTCGGCGCTCAGCGGCCGGCCGCTCACCGCCTCCACCAGCTCCTCCCCGTTCACCGCCCGGCCCAGGGGCCAGACCGCTTCCGCCAGCCAGCCCCGCAGCGCCGCCTCGTCGCCCGCCGCGATCCGCTCCTCGATCGGTCCGATCGCCTCCGTCATGGCCTCCGCCAGCTGGGCGCTGATCAGATGGCCCAAGGCATAGGAGGGGAAATAGCCGAAGAGGCCCTCCGCCCAGTGGATGTCCTGCAGGCAACCCTCCCGGTCGTTGGCGGGCGTCAGCCCCAGCAGGCGCTCCATGCGGGCGTTCCACTCCCGCGGCAGCTCCGCCACCGGCAGCCCCTCCTCCAGCAGGGCCACCTCCAGCTCGAAGCGCAGCACGATGTGCAGGCCGTAGCTCAGCTCATCGGCCTCCACGCGGATCAGTCCCGGCCGGAGGGGGTTGAGGGCGCGCCAGAAGCCCGCCGCGCCCCCCCAGGGGTCGGCGCCGAGACCCGCCACGAAGCGGGGATGCCAGCGTTCGGCAAAGGCGCGACCGCGGGCGACGCGGCACTCCCAGAACAGCGACTGGGATTCGTGCACCCCCATCGAGGTGGCCTCTCCCAGGGGCCAGGGGAACCAGTGGTCATCGCCGCGGGGCAGGCCCTGCTCGTAGAGAGAGTGGCCCCATTCGTGGGCCGCGGCGAGAAAGGCGGACAGGGGTTGGCCGGGCACCACCCGGGTGGTGATGCGGAAATCTTCCGGCCCCACCGTGCAGGAGAAGGGATGGGCGGAGCGGGCCCGCTGGCAGCGGCTGGTGTCATAGCCCCAGCTCGTGAGGAGCTCGGCGCAGAGCTGCTCCTGAAGCGCTTCCGGCAGCTCGGGGGAGGACGGCACGGGCGCTCGGTCAGCGCTGGCCTGGTGCTCGCGCACCTCCTCCAGCAGGGCGGGAAGCGTGGCTTTCAGGGGGGCGAACAGCTCCCGCAGTCGGCTCTTGCGGATGTCGGGCTCAAACGGCTGGGCCAGGATTTCCCACACGCTGCTCCCCTCCCGCTCCGCCGCCGCCAGCTGCCGGGCCTGCTCCCGCCGCAGCTGGATCAGCTCCTCCAGGGCCGGGGCGAAGGCGCGGAAGTCGGCGGCGGCCCGCGCCTCCTGCCAGATCGCGTTGCCCCGGGATTGGGCCTTGGCCAGGGCCGTCACCAGGGCGGGATCCAGTCGGCGCTGGCGCTCCAGGTCCTGGCGGAGCAGGCGCAGGTTGCGCCGGGTCGCCGCCGGGGCCTCCTCCCCCACCGCCGCTTCCGCGGCCGCCACCAGCTCCGCGTAGGCCGGGCTGCTCTGACGCTCATGGAGCTGGCCCGCCAGCAGCGCCAGCTGCTCCCCGCGCCAGGGGGCGCCGGCGCTGGGCATCACGGTGTTCTGGTCGTAATAGAGCGCGCTGCTGATCGATCCCAGCAGGCGTGTCTGGTGCAGGTGGGCGCGGAGCGCTTCGAGGGCCGGACCCGGGGAGGCCATGGCGACGGGGCGGAGGCGCCCCAGCATGGCGCCGCGCCGGGTGTGGTGCTGGCCAGCGGCACGGAAGCCAACAGCGTCAGAAATGGCGCCAGCAGCGACAAGATCGGAGCCAGGTGACAGCGAACTCCCCCGCGACACGTCCGCTCGCCCTTCTTTCAGGGGATGTTTTTCAGCCCGGATGAGCGGGCCCTGCGCGTGCGGTGATGAAGACCACACCGTGGTGGCGAAATTCTTAGGAAAGCGTTTTGGCAGAACCGCAATTGCCTTCAGGCTCCTGACGCCGGATCAATGAGCCATGGCCAGGAAGACGAAGCGGAAACAAGGAGCGATCCATGGGCTCGCATGGCGCGCGCCCCGCGCCATGCACCCCTTGCTGCGCGGGGTGAATGGCGCGCTGCTTTTGCTTTTGGGCCTGGCCCTGCCCGCCGCCAGCCAGGAGCAATTCGCCGCCAGCGAGGCCCTCTGCCGCTCCATGGGGCCGGGCATGGTGACCACGATCAGTCTTGGCATTTTGCTGGCCATCGTATTGATTCTTGGCCTGATTTATTGGCGCTTGCAGCATGGTGGCTGGTCTCTCGCCAACGCCGCCTCCGAACCCACCACCTTGCGCATTCCCCTGGATGCGAATTGGGCCCAATCGGCGGGCGATCGAAAGAGTCTGCTCGGCACGAAGGATCCCCATGGGCCGGTGATGTCGCTGACCGTGATGGAGGCCAGCAGCAGTCGCTTGATTGCCCTGGCCGGCATGGTGTGCATTCTTTTTGTCTACGTCGGCTTCGCGGTCTTCGCGCTTTACACCTTCGGGCTCACCTGTCAGATGCCCGCCTCGACCGTGGCGGTCACCACCTTCCTGACCTCCGGTTTGACGTTGTTTGCGCCCTATGTGGCCAACAAGGTGTCCGGCCTGTTGCAACCCCTGCGGTCCACGCCCCCCGCGCC
>CAYVWU010000133.1:0-6964 GCA_964455575.1 uncultured Cyanobium sp.
GGAGAGCCACAAAACGTCGACGCTTGGCCATGGTGAGGCAAGTTCTGAAGGGAGAAAAACCGATGGAGCTGGTCATGGCGGGCTCAAACGGAACCCGCAAGAAAGAGAGGGGCAACCATGGCTGCACCCTGGAGAAGCGATCGAGCTTCGCCTTGCTGGCAAGGACGGAGCACGGAGATCAACGGCACGGACAGAGCAAAAGCAGGGGTTTCCTTATCGCTCTGTCTCCCTCCTGAATCAGGAGTTGGCGAACTTTAGGGGTGAGCGACGAGGGTTGGGTGGGAATAATCGCCAGGATTGGCAATGCGGTTGATAAGGGGGTGTGATCTGTTCCCCAGCCCAATCCCGGTGCCTTCTGGCTAAGGGATTGACGGGTTATGCCCCGCAGGGTGGAGAGCGATTGGAGGGGTGTGATCTCATGACGACCTCCGGCCCCAGGCATCCGGCACCAGCCAGTCGTCGTCTCCCTCGCGCACCAGCGCGCCCACCTGCCGGAAATGGGAGATGGCCTTGGTGACCGTGACCCGTGTGAGCCCGGAAATCTCCGCCAGATGGCGATGGGTGAGGTTCATATCCTCAAAACACAAGCTCACCCCACGACGACTGACGCGGCCAAACCGCTCTCCCATCCAGGTGAGCAGGTCAAACAGGCGAGCGTCCGCTGGCCGCGTGCGACTCAGCTTTAGCAGGGTGGACATCTGCTGGCTCTGCGACACAAGAAAGGATTCACGCTCCTCGGCGTTGGGATTGGCTTCCAGGAGGCGGGCTGTGGAGAGGGCAACCAACTGCAAGGGGGAAAAGCCCATCAGGGGAGGAATGACAAGATCACCCGGCCCCCAGATCCCCAAAGTGAAGGATTCTCCCTGCTCACTCCAACTGGCCACCTGCAGATATCCGTTCTCGATACGCCAGCTCAGATTGCATGGCACTGTGGAACCGGGATGAAGGCTGAGCTCAAGATGACGCGATGTCATGACCGACTTCATGGCTGGAGAGAGAAGAAACGGGTCCGGAAGGCGGAGCCTGAGCTCGCAGCATTGGGATCAGAGATGCCAGAAGTTGACACAAGCAACAGCTTGATCTCTCACCAGCCGAGTCTTCTCAGCCAGCAGGGACAACTTGTCATCAACCACCCAAAGTTGTGTGGATCTGACCTTTTTATGTGGGGCTTACCTTAGGGAGTGCTGGCGAACACCGGACGATTTTTGTTGAGAAGTGTCTCTGATCGCATTGATCATTGCCCTTAATCGCTTGGTTGCCTGCACAACAAGCCGAGGTGGGCATTTATCCGCCAACCCCCGGAAGACCTTGCTTGGATGAGAAGACCTGGAGAGGTTGGCCCGCCATCGTCATCGATGGCGGGCTTTTTCTTGCCGCTGCAGCACAATTGGCCCCGCCTGGCTGGCTTGCCCTGATGTCGTCCCTTTCGCCCTACAGCGGTGTCACGGTGGCTCTCGCCACCCGCCATGGCAAGGAGCGGGTGATCGGGCGGGCTCTCCGTCATGGCCTGGGGGCGAGTCTCCTCCATGTGACCTCGGTGGACACCGATGCCCTGGGCACGTTCAGCGGGGACGTGCCCCGACGGGGAACCGCCCTGGAGGCCTGCCTGGCCAAGGCGGAAGCGGCCTTGGCGGCGGGTGGAACGGAGTTCGCCATCGCCAGTGAGGGCAGCTTCGGGCCCCATCCCCAGCTGCCCCTGTTGCCAGCGGGGATGGAGTGCCTGGTGTTTCTGGACCGCCAGCGGGGGCTGACCATCAGCGAGCAGGGCCTGGCGCCCCGCACCAACTTTGCCCATCGCCTGCTGGGGGCCGTCGCCGCCAGCGGTCCGGATCCGGAGCTGGCGAACTGGCTGGCCCGGGTCGGGTTTCCCCGCCATCGCCTGATCGTTCGCGCCCATCTCCAGGGCAGCCCCGGGACCGTGGAGAAGGGCCTCGGCCACTGGGAGGAGCTGGCGCCCGCGATCTCCCGAGCCGCCGCCGCCTCCAGCGATGGCCTGGCCCTGCTGGAAACCGACATGCGAGCCCATTGCAATCCCACGCGGATGGCGGCGATCCGGCGTTTGGCCTTCCGGCTGGTGCGTCGCCTGGCCCGCCCCTGCCCCGCTTGTCAGAACCCTGGCTGGGGGGTGGTGGGCCAGCAGCCGGGGCTGCCCTGCGCGGAATGCGGACTGCCGACGGGGATGACCCGGGCGTTGATCTGGGGCTGCAGTCAGTGCGGCCATCAGGACGAGCAGCCGAGGCCGGATGGCCGGGAGCGGGCGGATCCCGGACAGTGTGACTGGTGCAATCCCTGAACCCGCGACGGGATCAGTCGTCTGAGCCGCCGCGCGTCTCACGGCGGGAGGCTTTGGAAGCCTCGTTTTTTTCGGATTTTGAGCTGTCAGCGCCGCCGTTGGTGTCTGAAGAAGGGGGAGGCAGTTCCACCACCAAGATCTTGTCCACCCGTTTGCCATCCATGTCCATCACTTCAAAGCTCAGGCCATCCCAGCGGAAATGCTCCCCAGCCATGGGAATGCGCCCGAGCTGATGCATGACAAAGCCGCCGATCGTGTGATATATCCCAGAAACTTCATCGGGGAGCTCGTCCCGATCCACCAAGGCCTTGAAATCACCGATGTCCAGGGAGCCATCCAGCAGCCAGGAGCCATCCTCCCGCTGGATCACCAGCGGTTCCTCCTGATCTTCGGCTGAGGGCAGGTCACCGACGATCGCTTCCATGAGGTCGTTGAGGGTGAGCAGACCTTCGATGCCTCCGAATTCATCCGTCACCATGGCGATGTGCACACCGGTCTGGCGGAACTGCTCCAACACATTGAGGGCCCGCATGCTGGCCGCCACAAACAGCGGCGGCTGCATCATGCCCTCCAGATCCACCGGCTGGTTCTCCACCACGGCGGTCAGCAGGGTGCGGATGCGGATGGTGCCCACACAGTTGTCCAGACTGCCGCGTGCCACCGGAAAGCGGGAGTGGGTGCTTTCGAGCACTTCCTTGAGGGAGAGTTCAAGGGGTTCTTCCAGGTCGAGCCAGGCAATTTCCGTGCGGGGGGTCATCATCGACTTGATCGGTCGATCCCCGAGGCGAAAAACACGTTGCACCATCTCATGTTCCACCTCTTCGAACACGCCGGATTCGGTGCCCTGGCGGATCAAGGCCTTGATTTCCTCCTCCGTGATCTCCGGTTCTTCTGAGGCCTTGACGCCCAGCAGGCGCAACATGGCATCGGTGGAGCCGCTGAGAATGTGCACAAGCGGAGCGGTGAGGCGCGACAGCCAGCGCATCGGGCCTGCCACCTCGCAGGCGATGGCTTCCGGGCTGCCGAGGGCGATGCGTTTCGGCACCAACTCGCCGACCACCAGGGAGAGATAGGTGATGACCGTGACCACCAGGGCCAGGCTGAGAAACTCGCTCGACCCCCGCAGGGCTGGCACCTCATCCAGGAGGGGCTTGAGGCGCTGGGCGATGGTGGCGCCACCGACGGCACCGCTGAGGATCCCGATCAGGGTGATCCCCACCTGAACAGTGGAAAGGAAATCGTTGGGAGAATTGGCCAGCTTGAGGGCGGATCTCGCCTTGCGGTTGCCCCGGTCCGCCAGCTGCTCGAGTCTTACTTTTCTGGACGAAACAACTGCGATTTCAGATCCAGAAAAGATTCCATTGGCGATCTGAAGAAGAACAATCAAAAGACACTCGCTGACGAGTGAAGACACGAGGGGGGCAATAGTGATATGTAAGCCTAGCAGGGGCTTTGGATTTGAATGTCAGGAATGGCCCGCCCCTCCAGAGTGGCACAGGGCCTTCTTTATTAATTTTTCCGATTCTGGCCCAGCGAGGGTGCTCCGTCGCCGTTCAGCCTCTGGGCTTCCTTGCTCGCCCCTGGCATTCTCCCCGCCGCCGCAGCCTCGGCCGTGCAGCGGAACAGGCGCGGAACCGCCCCGGACCCTGTCCCCACGGCGGGAGCCGGCGACGGGGGAGGCAAGGGAACGCAGCGGAGGCCCCGGGGCCGCGGCGCCTCCGGTTCCAGTCCGATCAGCAGGGCAGACGGAACAAGGGGCGTGGCGCCCGCGTCGCCCTCGTCCTCACGAGGGCGCAGCCGCTGGCCCGCGTACCAGTTGAGGCTGGGCCGCTCCGCCTCTCGCCAGAGCTGGACCGCTCCCGGCGGCAGCCGCCGCGCCTCATCGCCGATCGACCGGACAGGCCAGGTTTCATTCAGCTCCCAAAGCCACAGGGGGCCACTGAACAGGGCCAGCAGGCCCCCCCAGAGTCCCGCGATCAGCAGCGCGGCCCCGAACCGACGCCGTTGGCGACGCTCCGCCAACAGCAGCGCCCCCCCCACCAGCAGCCCGGCCCCGCCGCAGGCGGCCACCGGCGCCAGGGGCTGGAGCCCCGGACCGCCCCAGAGGACAAGGATCGGCGCCGCGCCGCAGAGAAGCGCGCCGAGGAGCGCCCAGAAGGCCGGCACTCTCCGGATCAACCCCGGCCAGGGAAGCCTGGGCAGCGGCGGGCGCTCCACGAGCCAATCCAGCACTGGCCCGCAGGCCAGAAGCAGGGGCGGCCAGAGCAACAGGCTGTACCAGGGGAGCTGGGTGCGCAGCGGCAGCACCAACAGCGCCATCAGCCCCGTGGTGCCCAGGCACCAACGCCCCGCTCGCGTGCGACGCTCCCGCCAGGCCAGGCCCATGGCGGCCGGCCAGAGGGCCAACCACGGCCAGCCCCCCTCCAACACCTCCGTGAGGGGCATCGCTGGCCCGCCGCCATGCCCCTCCAGGTGCTGATGCACGCGGGCGAATCCCTGCCCCAGCCACATCTCCAGCGCATCGCTCCCCCGGACCAGGCCATGGGCCCCGTGCCAGGCCAGCCCCGGCAGCAGTCCCAGGGCCAGGCCGACCAGCAGCCACCCCCATCGCCCTCTCCCCAGCTCCCGATCCCAGACCCGCAGCAGCAGGGTGCCGGCGAGAACGGGGAAGGCAAGCGGTGCCTTGAGGAGGAGCAGGGCCGAGGTGGCCAGACCCATCACCCCCCCCTGCCGCAGCAGGCCCCCCCGGCGATGGTCAGGCGTGAGGGCGGCCCACCAGAGCAGCAGGATGGCCGCCAGCTGACTGCCATCGAGCATCACCAGGCGTCCGTGGCGCGCCAGGGGCAGCAGGGTGAGGGCCATGGCCGCGCTGGCCAGGGCGGCGGCGGGCCGGTCGGGCCGCAGCCGCGCCTGCAGCAGACCCACCAAGGGCACGACGGTGGTGGAGAGGAGAGCCGGCACCAGGCGCAATACCCCCTCGGGAGGGAGGCTCTGGGGGGTGGCGCCGCTGAGGGCGGCCCAGAGGCGGATCGCCGCGGCGATCAACAGATGAAGACCTGGAGGCTTGTTGAGATAGGGATCCCCCCAGAACACGGGAAAGATCCGATCGGGCCAGGGCCTGGTGGAGGCCTCCAGAGCCACCCGGGCGACGAGGCTTTCATCCCAATCCCGCAGGGGCGGATTGCCCAGACCCGCCAGGGCCAGCACGACCGCCAGCACCCACAGGCCTCCCAGAGCCAGCCCCAAAGGACACGCCCCCCCCGGCGCGGACCCCGGCGACCGGACGAAGGGGGCGGAGAGCTTCGGGCTCACAGCAGGTCACCCACAGCCCCGGGGGGGTGGCTCCCGACAGGCTGCTCGTGGAGCAGCTGGAAGTCCTCAAAGTCAAAACCCGGTCCGACACAGCAGTTCACCAGGCTCCAACGGCCCAGGCAGCGGGCCGCCTGCCACCACCCCGCGGGCACCACCGCCACGGGCAAGGCCGTGGCGCCTGGGATCAGGGGGCCAAGCACCCGACGCTCGGCCACGCCGCCCGCCGGTGGCAGCAGCCAGAGCTCCAGAGGGTCGCCACCGGCGTGGTGCCAGGTTTCGTCGGCCTGCGACACCCGATGCCAACGGCTGATCTCCGGCGCCTCCAGCAGGAACCAGATCAGGGTCAAAGCGGAGCGCTGAACACCATCCGCGCGGCACACCCGCAACGCGCTGCGATGCTCCTCCCGATACCAGCCGCCCTCCGGATGGGGGCGCAGGGCCAGGGCCTCCACCAGGGCTCGGGCGCCAAGGGGACTCGCTTCGCCCATCGCCAGCCTGCAGACGCCGCCTTTCTACTCCCACTGGTTTCAGGAGTTCTGCTGGGCGAGGGCGTCGCCGGGCTGGGCTCGGCTCCACCACTCCTCCACAACGGCGGGCGTTCCATACCAGCGGGATCCGAAGGCTCCGCCATGGGCCACCCCCTCCAGCACAATCGGAGTTGACCCCGCCAACAGGGCGCCGGCCACGGGCACGAGGCCATCGCCGCGATCGTCCGCGTTGCCGGTGCTGTTGCGGTATGCGGTGGGGGCCAGGCGGCGGGCGGTGTCGCTGGCTTCGCCAGCGGCGGGATCCAGATTGACGTCCCCAGCGACAGAGACGTAGCGCACACAATCGCTGAAGAAGGCGCCTGGCAGCTCGCGATCCACCAGGGCCCGCAGGGGGGTGGCCTTCAAGGCGGTGTGGGGGCTCCCAAGACAGAAGAGCTGATCGGCCAGCTGGCGCCCGCCCCAGCGCCGCCCCTGGAAAGGGAGGTCGCTGAGAAACAAGCGCAGCATGATCCCTCCGGAGCTGTGGCCCACCAGGGTGATCCGTCCGGTGGGCGAGTCTCGGGCCAGCTCCGCTGCGCTGACCGCCACCCGGTCGAGGATCCGCGCCCAGGCGAAGGGGAACACGGTGAGCAGCCACTCCCACCGGCTCACCGGCACCAAGCGAACCGGTTGGCCCGTGCGTTGGGCGAGGGTGTCGACCATCGGGGCATAAGCCTCGGCTGTGATCAGAAAGCCACCGAGGATCAATATCGGTTGCAGTGGGGTGGCCATGGAACGACAGGGGACGGGATGGACAGGATCCTGGAGCAGACGACAAACTCCACACGCAACAAAAAACCCCTGTCTCGCGACAGGGGCTTGATGCTTTTGA
>CAYVWU010000134.1:0-6956 GCA_964455575.1 uncultured Cyanobium sp.
GATTACAGGAAATCCAGTGCCCGTGCGAAACCCACCCGCTCCGCCGCCGCCACCGCCATAGCCACCACCACCGCGGCGGGGACCACCGCCACCGCCGCCGCCGCTGCCACGGGGCTCAGCCTTGTTGATGCGGAGGGGACGGCCCATCAGCTCGGTGCCCTGAAGGCCCTCGATCGCCCGGGTCTCCATGGCGTCGTCAGCCATTTCCACGAAGGCAAAGCCACGCTTGCGCCCGGTGTCCCGTTCCAAGGGGAGGGAGCAATTCACCACGTCGCCGAAACGCGTGAAAAGTTCAATAACGTCCTCCTGCTCAGCGCGGAAGGGAAGATTGCCTACAAAGATGCTCACGAAAGGGGCTGGGGGAACCGATACAGATGCCGAGGAACCAGGGAAAGGGTTTCTGACCTCCGTAGATTAAACCGTCCCCGGAATGACGTCGCCCAGCCCGGCGCGAATGTTGCGGCTTGATCACTGCAGCGCTGCTGCCTCCCCCTCCAGCCTCTTGTTGGCCAACGCCAGCTGGCGCCGCACCTCCGTGAAACCGGTGCCTCCCTCACTGCGGCGCGCCGCCACCACCTGGCGCGGGGCAATGGCTGCGTGGATGTCGCTGTCAAAGGCGGGATGCAGCGCCTGCCAGTCGGCCAGGGTGAGGTCCGCCAGCAGACGGCCCTCCAGGGCGGAGCGCTTCACCAGGCCACCCACCAGTTGATAAGCCTCGCGAAAGGGCACCCCCCGGGCAACCAGGTAGTCCGCCACATCCGTGGCATTGGCGTAGTCGCTGTGCACCGCGGCTTCCAGGCGCTGGGGGCGGAACTCGAGACCCTCCTCAAAAAGGATGGCCATGGCGTCCAAGCAGTCCAGGCAGGTGCGCACCCCGTCAAAGAGGGCTTCCTTGTCTTCCTGAAAGTCCTTGTTGTAGGCCAGGGGAAGACCCTTGATCATGGTGAGCAGCCCCATGAGATGGCCGAACACGCGACCCGTTTTGCCGCGCACCAACTCGGGCACATCCGGATTCTTCTTCTGCGGCATCAGGCTGCTGCCTGTGGCGCAACGATCGGTGAGGGTGATGAAGCCGAATTCCTCGCTGGCCCAGAGGATCACCTCCTCCGCCAGCCGACTCAGATGCACCATCACCAGGCTGGCGGCGGCCATGAATTCCACAGCGAAATCGCGATCGCTCACCGCATCGAGGCTGTTGCCGTAGATGGACGCAAACCCCAGCTCCGCGGCCGTCTGGCGGCGATCAATCGGCACGGGCGTCCCCGCCAGGGCCGCCGCGCCCAGGGGGCAGATGTTCACCCGGCGGCACACGTCAGCCAGCCGCTCCCGATCGCGTTGGGCCATGGCCACATAGGCCAGAAGATGGTGGGCCAGGCTGAGGGGCTGGGCCCGCTGCAGGTGCGTGTAGCCGGGGATGAGGGTGTCAACGTGGCGCTCGGCCTGTCGCAGCAACGCCCGCTCAAACCGCACGAGCGCGGCATCGATGGCCTCGATCCGGCGCCGCAGCCAGAGGCGCACATCCGTGCCCACCTGATCATTGCGGCTGCGGCCGGTGTGCAGCTTCTTGCCGAGGGCTCCCAGCAGCTCCGTGAGCCGCCGCTCCACCGCGAAATGCACATCCTCCGCTTCCACCCCGGGGCGGAAATCCCCCGCGGCGGCCTCGGCGCGAATCGTTTCCAAACCCGCGATCAACCGCTCGGCCTCCTCCGCGCTGATCACCCCGCAACGCCCCAGCATGCGGGCATGGGCCACGGAGCCATCCAGATCCTCCTGGAGGAGAACGATGTCAAAGCCGATGGAGGCATTGAAACGTTCGATCATCGGGTTGAGCCCCTGGTCGAAGCGATTGCTCCAGGTGGCCTGCCCCCCGCTGCTCACGACACCGGGCGGCGAGGACTCCGTCGTCATCAAAGGCCCACACGCTGACGCTCAGCTTGCCATCGTCCCGGCCGGCGGCGACCCCGAGGATGGCGGCAGGGGAGGGAGGGTGACCTCGTCCCGCACCTTCAGCACCACCAGCGAGGCGTCATCCTCCAGCTGGCGTTCCGTGCCAACGAAGCGATCGAGCCGGGCGAAGAGCTGATCCAGGATGCCCTGGGCTCCGGCGGCGGAGGCACAGGCGCCATGAAAGGCCTTGAGGAGGCGCTCTTCATCGAAACGCTCGCCGCTGAACCCGGTCGCCTCCGTGACGCCATCGGTGTAATACAGCACCGCATCGCCGGCCTCCAGCCGAACTTCGCGGCCCTCGTAATCCGCTTCGCTCTGCAGGCCGATCAACAGGCCCTGGGCATCCAGCCGTTCCACCCGACCCTGCTGACGCCGCCAATGCAGGGGCGGATTGTGGGCGGCGTTGGCATAGCGCAGCAGCCGGGAACGGGGGTCGTAGTCGGAATAAAACAACGTCACAAAGCGGTGCGACTGGGCGAGATCCTCCTGGGCCAGATGGTTGAGATCATGGAGGATGCGATCGGGCGGCTGCCCGCTGAGCACCTCCGCCCGCAACATGCCGCGCAGGAGGGTCATCAACAGGCCCGCGGGCACGCCTTTCCCCATCACGTCGCCCATCACCAGGGCCCAGCGATCCCGATCCCGCTTGCGGGGGGGGCCTTCCGGACGGGTGGGAATGAAGTCGTAGTAATCGCCGCCAACCTGAAAGGCGGGCCGGCAGCGGGCCGCCAGTTCCACGCCCTCGATCACCGGGCAATGATCCGGGAGAAGCTGGGCCTGGATCTCCGCGCCGATGCTGAGCTGGCGGTCCAGCCGTTCATGGCGACGGCTGTCCTCCTGGAGGCTGGCCGTCTCCAGGGCGACGCCGGTGAGATCCGCCACCAGCTGGAGATGGCGGCGACGCACCTCGCTCCAGCTGTAGCCCTGGCGATCACTGAAGACATAAAGACGTCCCCGCTGGCGATTGCGGGCCACCACAGAGGTGGCGAACACCTGGGCCGGAGCCAGGAGGCGCGCGATCATCCCGTCCAGAAGAGCGGCGACCGCCTCCTCCCCGGACAAGACGCACAGATGCTGATCCGGCAAGGCCGCCAGCTGGCGGAGCACCTCTCCGCAACGATCCCCCGTGGTGGCCTGAAGGTGATCGCGCCAGAGGCGACCATCGGGGTGAAAGACCACCAGAAGGCTTCCCTGGCCCTCCACCAGCCGGGCCATCACCACAGGAACCAGTTCCAGAAAGCGTTGCAGGTTGGTGAAACTGCGCAAGGCAAACGCCAGGGACGCCAGAAGCTCATGGTTGCGACGCTGCTCCCGGCTGAGGCTGTCGAGGAGTTGGCGCAGGGAGGCCTTGGGCGACAGGGGCTGCTCAGCGGATGGAGGCTCTGGGAATGGCGAAGCTGCGGACGGCGGCCTGGCGGGGGAGCGCGAGGGGACCGAAGGGGCGGAGGAGAGCAGCGCGGAGCGGGGCGACGGCGTCTGCAAAGACGGCTCGGAGGACCGCTGGGAGGGCTGAGGAGTGGGTTCGGACGGCGGCGGGCTGCTCAAGGAGCTGCCGCGAAGGATCCGCAAGGTAGCAGCCTCCAGCACGATTGGCCGCGGCCGATCCTCGCTTCACCACAGGCTGGGGGGAGAGCGTCGCAGGGTGGCCCGCGGCGTTTCGCCGAAAAGGCGGCGGTAGCTGGCGGCGAAGTGGCCCGCGTTGTGGAAACCCCAGGCCTCCGCCAGGGGGCCGATCTGCAGTTCCCCCGGTGCGGCGCGCAGGAGGCGACGGCGGATCGCATGCAGGCGCAGAAGCCTCACGTACGCCATCGGCCCCATGCCGAGGTGATCTTGAAAGCCCTGGATCAGGGTGCGGCGGCTGGCAAGGCCCTCGCGGCAGAGATCCGCCAGGGTGACGGGGGCGTTGGGGTGAAGGTGCAGCCACCGCTGGATGTCCTTGACGACTTCGATGCGGGCGGGAGTCCCCCCGCGGCGACTCGGCTGAGCTGGCCCCGTGATCAGGGACTCCAGAAAGAGGGGCATCAGGTCCTCCCTCACCAGGCGCTGGATGTCAGGCCGCCGCAAGCGTTCCGGAGCCCGCTCCGCCAGGGTGAACAGCTGACACAGGTAGCGACGGAGGGTGTTGGCGGTGTCGGAGTGCATCAAA
This sequence comes from uncultured Cyanobium sp., assembly GCA_964455575.1. Classification (GTDB taxonomy): domain Bacteria; phylum Cyanobacteriota; class Cyanobacteriia; order PCC-6307; family Cyanobiaceae; genus Cyanobium. Next base: position 4,094 of record CAYVWU010000134.1, read on the forward strand.
TGGACGTTGGCGCTCGGCAGCAACTCACCGTCGAACCCGGGCCAGCTCAGCTCGGAAGCCCAGTGCCGCAATGCCGGCAGGGTCACAAACACCATCCCCAGACTGATCTTTCCGGGCAGGGTGATGTGGATGTCCCGTTCGACGCACTGCCCGAACAGACAGTCGGAGGGCAGGGCCTGACCATGGGAGAACCAGGGCGCGGTCGACGGGCGCGCGTCCAGATCGAGGCTCACCGCCAGGACCCCCCTCGGTTTCTGTCCGATGCTGTGGACGCGACCGCTCACCTGAAAGCGCACCAGGCGCAGGGGGGGGACGTCCAAGGTGAGCACCTGCCCGCCAAGGGAACCGCTTTCCAGCTGCAGGGGCAACAGATCCAGACCCACGCCCTGGACCAGGCCGCGCATTTCCTCAATGCAAGACCAATGGCGCTGTTGCGCGGGAGACAAAAGGTTCGAAATCACGAAAACCTTGCCCTTCCTGAGTGTTTGCAGCGCTTAAGCGGAACAGAATGTAAACCCAGAAACTTCTCATCAGGGTTCCTGCGACTCGGCTCCTGCCTGACCTCATGACACACAGCCCGATTCAGAGCAACGCCCGCGCCTCCTGGACCTTTGGCCCCTACAGCCTGGATGGTGAGGGCAATCTGAGGATTGGCCCCACCGCCATCCACCTGCCGCCGCTGCAGCGTCGTCTGTTGATGGCGCTGGCGCGACAGCAGGGCCAGATACTCACCCGCGAAACCCTGCTGGAGGAGGTGTGGGGACACAATCAGGTGAGTGAGGTGAGCATCTCCCGCACGGTGCACGGCTTGCGCCGGGTGTTCATGGATGGCCCTCTGGGCTCCTCGGTGATCCGCACGATCTATGGCGGCGGCTACCGGCTGGATGTGCCCATCCGCATGGTGGAGGACTCGGACAGCGCCGGACAGGTTCAGGGAATCGCGCTTCCCTCCGCCCAGACCCTCAGCGCCTTCGTGGAGGGGATGGTGTGGGTGCGCCGCAGGGATCCGCGCCTGCTGCCCAGGGCCGAACGGCACCTTCGCCAGTGCCTGGACATCAACCCTGATTTCACGCCGGCCTTGGTGGCCTTGGTGGCGACCCGCCTGGCTCGCTACCAGTGGGGGTTGCTGACGGCCCGGGGGATTGAGAATGAGCTGGAGGTGCTCCTGAAGCGGGCGGAGGCCTCCGGCAATCTGGCCGCCGAGGTTCTGGCCCTGCGGGTCGAGATTCTCTCCCTGCTCCACTGGCAGCCTGATCTGGCCGAGGGCCGCTTTGCCCGCTGGCTGCCGAGCCAGCTGCCGGAGGGGGCGCCGTTGCACAGCTGGGCGCGCCATCTCCTCGCCACAGGTCGCGCCAGTCAAGCCCGGCAGCTGCTGGTGCCCCATCTCAACCCCGACAATCCGGAAGGTTGGCTCCTGGCCGCCGTGGCCTGCTGGCTGAGCGGAGATCACGACAGTGCCGCGCGTCATCTGCGGGAACAACTGGCCATCGATGGCAGCCTCGCGGGCGCGCGACTGGTCCTGTCCTTGGTGCTGGCGGACGGAGAGAAGCCGGATGAAGCCCTGCGCGAACTGGAGGCCACCGCCATCCCCGCCGATCCGGTGAATGGCCTGCAGGCGTTCACGGCTCTGATCCTGGCCTTCTGCGGCCAGTCCGCCAAGGCGCAGGTCCTCCTCCGCCAGGCGCTCGACGATGGCGCTCAGGCGCAGGAGATGACCAGCCTCTGGGGCCTGACGGCCTTGACCCTGGGTGAGGACGCCCTGGCCGCCAACCTGCTGGACCAGTCCGTGCTCCGGCGTTGCGGCCTGGCGCCCTTCGTGCGCCATCTGCCAGGCCTGCGCCGTTTCGCGGACAGCCCCGCTCTGGCCCAGTTCCAAATGGCGATGAAGAACCGTTTCCGCTGCACTTTTTGAGTGTTCGACCCAGCGCGGTCTGCCCACAATTCGGCAGTACCCGCAGTGGCGGTTCTCCCATGCCCAACGGCCAACCCAACATCTTGATCCTCTGGGGCGACGACATCGGCCAGAGCAATTTGAGCTGCTACAGCCACGGTCTGATGGGCTATTCCACGCCCAACATCGACCGGGTGGCCCGGGAGGGAGCGAAGTTCATTCACTACTACGCGGAGCAGAGCTGCACCGCGGGCCGGGCCGCCTTCATCACGGGCCAGAGCGTGTATCGCACCGGTTTGAGCAAGGTGGGGCTGCCGGGAGCGGAACTGGGTTTCCGGGCGGAAGATCCCACCATTGCCGAGCTGCTGAAGCCCTTGGGCTATCGCACCGGACAATTCGGCAAAAACCATTTTGGCGACAGGGATGAGCACCTGCCGACCATGCATGGCTTTGATGAATTCTTCGGCAACCTTTATCACCTCAATGCCGAGGAAGAGCCTGAGCTGCGCGACTACCCCAAGTCGGAAGACTTTCCCAACTTCCGCGAGCGCTTTGGCCCCCGAGGCGTGCTCCATTGTTGGGCCAATGATGACGGCAGCCAACGGATTGAGAACACCGGTCCGCTGACGCGCAAGCGCATGGAAACCGCCGATGATGAGTTCCTGGTGGAAGCCAAACGCTTCATCCGTGATGCGGTCGCCTCGGGCGAGCCATTCTTCGTGTGGTTCAACACCACCCACATGCACTTCCGCACCTATGCCCGACCTCAGGATGTGGGGCGCAGCGGTCGCTGGCAATCGGAATACCACGACGTGATGATTTATCACGATGAATGCATCGGCGAGATGCTGAATCTGCTCGATGAGCTGGGCATCACTGAGGACACAATCGTGATGTACAGCACCGACAACGGACCCCACATGAACAGCTGGCCGGATGCGGGCATGACCCCCTTCCGCAGTGAGAAGAACA
>CAYVWU010000135.1:0-6937 GCA_964455575.1 uncultured Cyanobium sp.
CTTCCGTTTCGGCCTTGCCGGCATGGCGGCTGGCGGGGTCGACGGGGGCGTCTTCATCGAGGGGCCAGAAGGCGCTGTCGGCATAGACCCCGGCGGAACTGACGTACACGAGCCGATGGCGGGGCGCTCCGGTGTGGGCCAGCACCCGGCGGGTGTCGTCCAGGGTGCGGCCAGAGCTGTCGATGATCACATCAAAGGTCTGGCCGTCCAGGGCCGCCAGGTCGCTGTCGGCCGTGCGATCCCCCTGGACGTGGCGCACGTCGGCGGGCACGGGCTGGCGACCGCGGGTGAAGACGGTGATGGCATGACCCTCCGCCAGAAGGCGAGCCACCACCGGCCGCCCCACAAAGCGTGTCCCGCCCATGACCAAGACGTCCATCGTCCCCAGCTGTCGCAATCGCAGCCATTCAAGCGGCTGGAGGCGGCGTCATGGCAGCCTTGAGGGCAGAGCCTCGCCAGTTGTGATGGTTGTGATCCCCCCCGCGCCACGGCGCGCCGCCACCGTTCTGCTGCTGGCCGGGTTGCTCAGCGCTCCGGCGGCGGCCTGGGCGCAGACCGTGCGCAGTCCCGCCCCGGGGGTGCTTTGCGATGCGCTGGGGCTGCGGGGCAGCGGCGTTTGCTACGACAGCACGGGCGCCTCCGTTCCCCTCACCGGCCGTTATCTGGGGGCCCGGGCGGAAGCGCAGCTGCGCGCCTATCTGGCCAGCAACCCCGCGCCGCGGGAGTTTCGCCTCAGCAATGGCACGGTGTGCAGCGTGCCGGAGCGCACCTGTTGGGAGGATGGTTGGAGCCGCAAGAACGTGGCCCAAAAGCTGAGCCGGCAATTGTTCAGCGCCAGCGGGAGTGGCTCCGACAGCACGGCGAACACGCCCGCGGAACCCAGCCGCGTGACCGGGCTGTGCAGCTTGAGCCGCGCGGGCCGCGCGGTGTTTGACGGACCGTGCGATTTGCGCCAGATGAATCGGGGGGATGGGGTGTCGCGCTATCGGGTGCGGCTGAACAACGGCACGACCTATGTGTTCACCAACCGCGCCGGCGCCTTTTCAATCGCCGACGATTTTGGCTCCACCTGGCCCGTCACCCATGTCAACCACGGGGTCACCGGCATCTTCCGCTGGGGGGACATGAGCCTGGTGGCGACGCAAACCATGGCTCGCGGCGCCCTGGCGGAGACGAGCGCGGCGCCCGCCGGGCAGGACGACCTGGGCCGCGCCCTTGGCGGTTTGCTCAACACCCTCTTTCGCTGAAGGCCTGAGGCCAGACGTCAACCGTCTTCCGCCTTGGCGGGGGCGTCGAGATCCGGCAGAGCGAAGAGGTCATTGATCGAGCGTTCGTCATATTGAATCTCCCACCAGTTGGTGTCCCGATCCTGGAGGTAGAAAGAATAGGCGCCATGGAGAGGCCGTGGCGGGATGGATGTTATGAACGACCTGCAGGCCGAGAAACTCCTCGTAGACGCGTCGTGACTTCATCAGGTCACGGCAGGCGATCGTGCCATGGGAGAGACATTGAGCGTTGACGATTCCGTGCCCATTCGTTTCTTGAATCATGCGTGTTCCGCGGCAACAGGTTCAATGTAGAGAGGCAGAACAAGGGCGGCAAACCATTGACAAAACGCCACAGCTCTGCGTGCGGCGCTCAGCGAGCAAGCCTGTCGACCGGCTGTCATCAACGCGTCAGATCCCGCGCCACTTCGGGGGCGCGTCCCAGGACCGCCAACACGCTGTCGAGCAGGCGTTGGCGATCAGCGGTCACTTCCGCGGCGCCCAGCGCGAGGAGGGCCTCCCGTTGCACCATCGCCGTCGCACCGGCATAGACGATCACGGGCGGTCCGCCTGTGGTCACGGCGGGGTGTCGCAAAAAGGCGATCCCGGCGGAGGGCGAACGATCGGAGGAGGTTGTGCGACCAAGATCGGTGATCACCAGGTCGTAGCGCTCGTTTTCAAGTTGCGCTGTGGCCTCCGTCGTGGAGACGACGTTGTCGAAAACGATCCCATGGGGTCGCAGGGTCCGCCGTTCCCCTTCATTGTTGGCGGGCTTGTCATCCACCCAAAGCACGCGGGCGGCACGCCTGGGCAGGGTGGCGAGCACGGGAAGATCCCGGATCAGCCCAGCGACATCGGCGGCGAACGATTCAGGCCGCAGCGCGTAAGCGTTCCGCCTGAACAGCCCTCGCAGAGCGGGGGGAAGGTCGGCGGCAGGCGGCAGGCGATCGTGAGCGACGAGGACCGGCACAACGGCGACGCCGTGGAATTGCGCGCGTCGCCATTCGTAGGCCACAACGCTGGTTGATTCTTGGAGGCGCGCAAAGTTGAAAGACGGTCCGATCAAGGCCAGCAGGCCATTGGCTTTGGAGACGGCATTACTGATCACCTCTGGGAAAAGCTCACCACCGGGGATGCTGCCTGTGTCAACAAAAGCCTCGTGACCAGCATGGAGAATTGCGTAGTAGAGGGCGTGGGCCGCGAAGAGCGTATCAGCGCGTTGATAAGAGATGAAGAACATCATCGGGTGGCTTCGGTCTGATGATGGAAGGAAATGCTGTCATTCGACGAACGCCCCCATCCATGGGAGCAGAATTATTTTAATCGCCCTTTATGGCCGCATTGTAGTAGTTTACCATCATCCGATATTCGGGAGAGTCTATAGGCAACACGTGACGGTAAGGACTTGAGCGATGGTGGTTTGCCCTCGACAAGCTTTCGGAATCGCGGGGCTCAGAGAGATACACATCCAAGCGATCCGCCGCCAAACATTGCTGCTCGCAGAAGGCCTGATGGTATCCGCTCGGCAAGATTTCCTTCATTGTGGGCCCCAAGAGTTGGACACGCGAAAAATCAATCGCATAAGACTGAAGCAGGTGTCGGTAGATCCTGGCAAACATCACCGCCCCAAAATCATAGGGGCCGACAACAGGCATGACATAAGGCGGGCAAAGGTAGGCTCTCTTGTGATATCCGTCATGAAGATCCCTGAAGATTGGACCCAATGGCAAGGGATCAAGCTCGATCACCTTTGCAATAGCAGACACAGGGCTGTCGAGATTGGAGAGCTGCTCAAGAAATTTGACGTGGGTGTCAGAAAGCTCCTGAGGAGAAGCGCCTTGACGACGTCGGCTGGTCATGGTTGCTCTCCATGCCGCATAGATGGACTCCCACTGCTGCCATTGATACTGAGCCCATGTCTTTCTTTGGATTGGACAGGCGTGGGGGTTGTCGATCCTGATCAGCGCACGAACGTAGAGAGGAAGGGTGTCGAATATAAAGTTATTGACGCAATAAAAAGCATAGCTTAGGCCAGCAGGAATAAACGACGGAACAGATGGAGAGCGTGCGATAGCATAAAAGAGCTTCTTGCGAAATATATTGTAAAAAAGGCCAAGAGGTTCATTGGCTTCATTCATGCATTTTATTCGATCATGATGATCAAGTTTATGCCTTGGGATGCAAAGCCGCTGCAGATCACCGTCCTCTTTGGGATAGGAAGCGATGATGTAGAGCCCCAACAAGAGAACCAGCAAATGCTCCACACGTGAACAGTCATGTTGATTGATCTCAGCGGCCACCGAAATAGGCGCCAAGGAATAATGGCCATCTGCGGAACTTAGGCTGGTCGAGTCCTGCTGAGCCGGAAGCAACTTCGGGGAATCAGAACACGTGCCCGAATGCGAGCCTATGGCGACGTTCTCAAGGGCGACTCTTGCCTGATCAACGGAAAAGACATGCTCAGCGGCGTGAAGATGTTGCGCACTCGCAACCTTGCTGGAGTACGTGCCGAGGGAGTCGATCTTGATGTGTGCGAGATGTCGCCTGGGCTTGCGCCCATCCAGCAAGGCCAGGCAAAACGTGCTGGGATGATCGATGACACAGCCAAAGCCCTCCATATTGAAATAGGCATCCATTCTTCGGTGCCTGAGAAGTCGCCAGTTGCGATTCTCAATATCGTATTGACATCTTCGATGCTTCTCAGACCATAGGCTGCCATAAACAGAAGAATAGAGCAGCAGGCAATGATCAGAAGACATCACCAACACCGTGGAAGATCAGGGCTGGAGGTTGATCGCGGTGGAACAATCCCAACGTCCGCAGATACCTACTGTACCCTCCTCTGCCCAAAAAGAAGTCGCCTCTCCATCCTTACCCTGTCAGCCGGTCGGGGCCTGATGAGCTGACAGCACGCCCAAGGCCATGGCAAATCTGCTGACCCTTGGAATCTGCCCTGGCCGCAAGTCGCGGGAACGCCTCCGGGCTTGAGGCCCCTCGTCCCCCCATAGGCTGATCGCATGACCAAGCGCGAGAGCACATTCGAGCGCCTCCGCCGCCTGGAATGGGAGCGGCGGATCGCGGCGTTGCGCGAGCGCCTGCGCCATGTCCTCGGTTCGACCGACTGCAGTGTTTGGCTTTTTGGCTCTCTGGCCCGGGGCGACTGGGATGGCTTCTCCGATACCGATCTGCTGGTGGTGGCGGCCAGCGCGGACGACGCGGAACGAGCCGCCGATCGGCTGGAGGCGGCCTTGGTGGGCGATGATGTTTTGGCGATCGATCAGGACCGCTGGCTGGCCATGGCGCAGTCCAACTCGCCCCATTGGCGGGCGATTCGCGCCCAGGCGATCCGCCTTCATCCATCGCCATGACCCAGGCACGACCCGCAGCCTGGTGGCGACAGGCCCGCAACGACCTCGATCTGGCGGAGATGGCCAGCCGGAATGGCTTCCATGCCCAGGCCTGCTTCTTTGCCAGCCAGGCGGCCGAGAAGGCTCTCAAGGGCGCGATTGTGGAACTGGGTTTGGAGCCGCCCCACACCCATGGACTTCCCAGGCTGGTGGCGGTGTTGGCCGAGCAGGGCATTGACGTTTCGGCCCTCGCGGACCTGCCGCTGCGGGCCTTGACCCGCATGACCGTGACCAGCCGCTATCCCCTCGAGGACACGCCGCCGATGGACCTCTTCGATGGGTCGGACAGCGCCCAGGCGCTCGCCACCGCCACGGCGGTGCTCGCCCTGGTGGGGCGACTGGACCAGGCGGATGGCTGAGCCCAGGTCTTGGCCCCATCCGGTCGGCGCCACCCGGATGGCAAAGCTGGAGAGGGCACGACGGGGGCCTGGACCCTCGACCGGAAATCACGTTAAATCAGCCCTGGTGGCCCAACAATGTCGGTCAGTGCAAGTCTGAGGCCTTAACTGATTCGTAAGCCGAGGGTGCGCCCAACGCTGCCTCTGAGTTACAGGCAGCGAGCTTGGGGTGGCGGAGCAGAGAGTTGCTGGTGGCCTGTCCACTCGAGGGGCTTGCCTGTCCACTCAAGGGGCTTGTTCGAAGTGTCGCATGCCAGTAGCCAATGGATGCGGACTGTCGCCAAATGAATAATCAAATTCGGAAGTCATGGCGGAGGCATACCGAGATCCTTACAGATTTACCTAACAAATATTTCATTGATTTCAGTATGGCGCGGGATCGAACAACGAGGATTGCACAATGGGTTCCGCCACCATTAGTGGTTTCCACCCTCCCTAAGTTGCTCACAGCCGTAGCTGGTGAGCTAGCGAAGTAAATCTCTACGCTTCACAGGAGCAAAGAAAGCTCTTCTGCCCCTGGGCCTGCAGCTTCCAAGGCATCCTGGCGGTTGAATGCCATAGCCTCGCGGAGAACGTCTCTGAGTGATTCCAGAAGCGCTTCGCGACTCTGCTCTTGAGCGTTCACGCCAGGAACTTCTTCCACCCAACCAATCCACCAAGGTCCATCCTGTCGAATCACAACTGTGTAGGCGGTTGTTGTAGACATGTGTAGTCCAAGATCTTACTCAAGCCAGCCCAAATCGGAGCCTGTGTGAATTCTCAAGGAGCCAAGCATATCGCTGGCAGATCAATTATTCAATCTTCCTGCTATCAATTCACATCTATTGTCAAAGCCGTGATAGCTATTGCCGACATCTTCAGCCTCCTGACTGATCCTTCTAGCGCTCGCCATCTCCAGGCCGCAACGAAACTAGGTATAGATAGTAAACCTCTGGCGGTTCTGGTGGATGGCGATGTTAGGCATCCTTTGGCAGGCTATAGGAAACTTTCTGATTAGACACTGACACGAACCCAGCCTTGATCATTTGATCAATCACAGCTTGAGTATCTGGCCCATCAACCTGCTTGTAGAGAATGGCTTCAATTGAGGATCTTAGAGTGGACATAGTCTTGGGCCGAGATGACCCAGACTTCAATCTATCAACCACCAAGTTCATGCGCTCCTTGGGCGTCTTGGCTGTTGAAGCACGAATAATGGGAATCTCGCCAATTGTCTCGCTACGAACCGAAAAGATCTTTTGTTCTCGCAAATGCTCAATTAGCGGATCAAACCCTTTATCCTTAGATATGATATGGAAGAAGGCGTCTGGATCACTTGCGCCTATCTTCCCAATATAAAATGCGATATGAAAATCAAGGGCATTGGGTCCCGCGCCAGAGATCTTGATATATCTTGCACGCTCGCCGAGATCTTGAATCGCAGAGACGGTTTCAAAAGAAAGTTTAGCCTGCGCCTTTCCTACGAAGACATAGGCGATAAAGCCGTCTCTATTCAGCAGCTCAAGCTGACTGGGTTGAACACTCTCGTAATCAATCAAGACATAGTTGGTCCTCTTCATCGCAGAAAAAGGAGGCATTGGTTGAACAGGTTCATCATTGAATCACTAGCTCCAAATTGCTTCTACATTATAGTCCGATCTTCGATTATTTCAACCTCACTTGCAAGGCGACATTGCGTTCATGGCAAGAATGCCTAACGCTGCCCCTGAGTGGCAGGCAGGGAGTTTGAGGTGGCGGAGCAGAGAGATCATGGTGGCCTGTCCACTCGAGGGGCTTGTTCGACGTGTCGAGTCTCAGGTTATCGCCCTCGTTAAATAGGGCTTCCTGAAAAAGCGAGCCCCTGGGAAAAAGCAGCAAAGCTGAATGA
>CAYVWU010000136.1:0-6880 GCA_964455575.1 uncultured Cyanobium sp.
GGTCTGGATCAGCTCCACCCGCCAGCCATCGGGGTCCTCCACGAAGGCGATCACCGTGCTGCCGTGCTTCATCGGCCCCGGGGGGCGCACCACGCGTCCGCCCTTCTCGGCGATCGCCGCGCATGTGCTGACGATGTCCTCCACGCCGATGGCGATGTGGCCATAGCCGGTGCCGAGGTCGTACTCGACGGTGTCCCAGTTGTGGGTGAGTTCGAGCACGGTGTGCTCGCGCTCGTCGCCGTAGCCCACGAAGGCCAGGGTGAAACGGCCCTCGGGATAGTCCTTGCGGCGCAGGAGGCGCATCCCGAGCACCTCGGTGTAAAACCGCAGCGAGCGCTCCAGATCCCCCACTCGGAGCATGGTGTGCAGGAGGCGCATGGCGGCGGCGGCCCGGGGTCCGGTGTCGAGACATCCTTGCCATTGTGGCCTTCAGCGCCAGGGGGAGGGAGAGCGGCCGGCCATTCTGGAGGCTGCGTCTCGCCCGGTTCCATGGCCCCCGCCTCTCCGCGGTCGTACACCCTGCTCTCCGTCGCGGCGGCCCTGGCCACCATCGGCCTGAAGACCCTGGCCTGGCGCCTCACCGGCTCGGTGGGACTGCTGTCGGATGCTCTGGAATCCGGGGTGAATCTGGTGGCGGCCCTGGTGGCCTTCTGGGCCCTCACCCTGGCCGCCCGTCCGGCGGACGCCGATCACCACTACGGCTATTCGAAGGCGGAATACTTCTCCAGCGGGCTGGAGAGCGCCTTGATCGTGGTGGCGGCCACGGCCATCCTGGTGACGGCGGGGGAACGGCTGCGGCATCCGGAACCGTTGGGGTCGGTGGACCTGGGTCTGGTGCTCTCCCTGCTGGCCACCGCCATCAATGGGGGCGTGGCCCGGGTGTTGCTGCGGGCCGGCCACCGCCTCGACTCGATCACCCTGCGGGCCGATGCCCACCACCTGCTCACGGACGTGTGGACCTCCCTGGGGGTGGTGGCGGGGGTGGCGCTGACGAAGGTGAGCGGCTGGCCAGTGCTCGACCCGCTGATCGCCATCGCGGTGGCGCTGCAGATCATCTTCACGGGCTGGCGACTGTTGCGGGAGACCGCGGCCGGACTTCTGGACCGGGCCCTGCCCGCGGAGGAGCTGGCTCAGTTGGAGGCGCTGCTGCGCCGCCACAGCGGCGAAGGGGTGGCCTTCCACGCCCTGCGCACCCGCCTGGCGGGATCGCGCCGTTTCGTGTCCTGCCACGTGCTCGTGCCCGGCGCCTGGACCGTGCAGGAGGGCCATGATTTCTGCGAGCGGATCGAGGCGGAGATCAGCGCCGTCCTGCCCCGCTGCCACCCTTTCACCCACCTGGAGCCGATCGAGGATCCCCGCGCCTGGGGGGATGAACACTTTCGCTGGGACGGCCCCGGCGGGTAGGCGTTGTCACATTCTGGGCGGCGGGGGCGACTCATAAGATCGGTCCTTCCGCACCGTCTTGTCTGTGTTCGATTCCCTCGACCTCGTGATCGATTCGATCGTTGCGCGGGAGGTGCTCGATTCCCGCGGCACGCCCACCGTGGAGGCGGAGGTCTATCTGGAGGGTGGAGCCAGTGGCCGGGCGATCGTTCCCAGCGGGGCGAGCACCGGTGCCCATGAGGCCCATGAACTGCGCGATGGCGACCAGCAGCGCTATTTCGGCAAAGGGGTGAGCAAGGCGGTTGAAAACGTGGAGGAGCGCATCGCACCGGCCCTCTGTGGTCTCAATGCGCTCGATCAAGCCGCCGTGGATGCCGCCATGATCGAGCTGGACGGCAGTGACAACAAGAGCGCCCTGGGGGCGAACGCGGTGCTGGCGGTGAGCCTGGCCACGGCCCATGCCGCCGCCAAAGCCCTGGGGCTGCCCCTCTACCGCTATCTCGGGGGGCCGATGGCCAACTTGCTCCCTGTGCCGCTGATGAACGTGATCAACGGCGGCGCCCACGCCTCGAACAGCCTGGATTTCCAGGAATTCATGATCGTGCCCCACGGGGCCGGCAGTTTTCGCGACGCCCTGCGCATGGGCGCCGAGGTGTTTCACACCCTCAAAGGACTGCTCAAGGAGCGGGGACTGAACACCGCTGTGGGCGATGAGGGCGGCTTCGCTCCCGACCTGGGCAACGACGATGCGGGCGACATTCTGGTGCAGGCGATTGAGAAGGCCGGCTATCGGCCGGGCGATCAGATCTCCCTGGCCCTGGATGTGGCGAGCACGGAGTTCTTCAAGGATGGGCGCTACGCCTTTGGCGGTGCCAGCTACAGCAGCGCTGAGATGGTGGAGCAGCTGGCGGGGCTGGTGAGCCGCTATCCGATCGTGTCCATCGAGGATGGTGTGGCGGAGGACGACTGGGAGGGTTGGCGGCTGTTGACCGAGCGGCTGGGCACCACGGTGCAGCTCGTGGGCGACGACCTGTTCGTGACCAACACCAGCCGTCTGCAACAGGGCATCGAGCGGGGCGTGGCGAATTCGATCCTGATCAAGGTGAATCAGATTGGTTCGCTGACCGAAACGCTGCAGGCGATCGACCTGGCCGGTCGAGCCGGCTACACGAGCGTGATCAGCCACCGCAGCGGCGAAACGGAGGACGTCACCATCGCCGATCTGGCGGTGGCCACCCGCGCCGGCCAGATCAAGACCGGCTCCCTGAGCCGCAGCGATCGCGTGGCCAAATACAACCAGCTCCTGCGCATCGAAGACGAGTTGGGCAAGCAGGCGATCTATGCCGGCGCCGTGGATCGGGGGCCCCGGGGCAAGGTCTGAGCGCCCCTCTGAGCGCCCCGGGGATGAACGCGCTCAGTCTGGGAGCGCAACCCCCAGCTCCGGCAGCGCCGCCTCCTCCACCCAGACGGAGACGGAGCCGCCGGGGCAGCGCCACTCCGCCCAGCCATCGCCGTTGGTGGTGATGGGCTCGCGGATGTGCCCGGTGAGATCCCGGAAGGTGGTGTGCTTTTTGCCCACCTCCATCCATTTCGATCCCGCGGGGCCGTCGCTCATCAACACGGCCAGGGCCCGGGGGTGACCGGGTGTGCCCAGCCGCGTCCAGCCGATGGTGTTGAAGTGATCGAGGTAGTCATATTGGGGGCCGTAGCAGCAGTGGGTGCGGGCCAGGAGGAAGCGATCAATCAAAAAGCGGTGGCTGGGCATCCAGATTTCGTACTCCGGCCCGTCATCGCTTTTTTTGCCCTTGTAATGCGCGCCGTAGTAATCGGCGTGGAAGATGCAGGGATACCCTTGATCGCGCAGCAGGATGAAGGCATAGGCGAGAGGCTTGAACCAGGCCTCCACAACGGATTCCAGCGATTGCAGGGGCTGGGTGTCGTGGTTCTCCACCAGCGTCACTGCAAGCAGGGGCATGGCCTGCATCAGGGTGCCATCGAGGATTCGCCGCATGTCGTAGTTGCCGCCGCTGCGACTGGCGATGTGGAAGTTGTTGTGAAGGGGGGCGTCAAAAAGGTGCATGCGGCCGCCGGAATGGGCGGCATACCAGGAGAGTGAGGCGATGTTGTAAGTCCAGTATTCGCCGACGACGAAGTGGGTGTGGTGGGCGTGTTGATCAAGATCGTTGATCCAATCCAGGAAGAAATCGCTGCTGATGTGCTTGATCGCATCCACGCGGAAGCCATCCACCTTCAACGTGTCATGCATCCAACGTCCCCAGTATTTGAGTTCTCCACGGACTTCAGGGTGATTGATATTCAGATCACAACCCATCAAGTAGTCATAGTTTCCTTTTTCCAGGTCCACATTGCTCTCAAAGTCGGCCCCCTGCGTTTTCCAAATCGCCGTGTAGTTATTGCGGAAGTTGTTGTGGTCAACGGCATCAAAGTGATACCAATGCCACTGCAAAGTCGAGTATTGCCCCTTGCGCTTGTCAAAACGAAATTGCGTCCAGGCGCGAATGGGCTGCTCCCCCTCCAGGGCTCGGTTGCGGTTGGCAGGGTCGTAGGGGGTGGCGCGGTAGTCCTCGTGATCATCAGCCCACATCTTGTGGTTGAACACGGCATCGGCATAAACTTGAATCTCAACCGCATGGCAGGCCGCCACCGCCTCTTCCAGTTCCGCACGCGTGCCGTATTTTGTCGCCACGGAACCCTTCTGATCAAATTCACCCAGATCGAAAAGGTCATAGATGCCATAGCCCACATCCCAGGGGCTGCCTCCTTTGGTGGCGGGGGGCAGCCAGAGGCCGGTGATGCCCGCCTTGGCCAGCTCAGGAGCGGCCTCCTTCAGGCGGCGCCAGTGCTGGCCATCCGCTTCGCCATACCAGTGAAACCATTGCATCATCGTGCCGTTGAACTCCGTCGGCACCGGTACGGCGCGCGCCCCCAGTTCCGGCTCATGGGTCGCCAACCACTGGCGCACCAGCTGGATGGCCGCCTGTGCCGTATCCACCTCAGCATTGCGTTCGGCGTCCAGGACGGCGCGCTTGAGGGATTCAAAGGAGACAGCCATAAGAGGGCTCTGACACACTTTTAACTTAAGCAGGGTGGTCCTGGGCGTATGACAGGAGACACGCGCCCCGGCCATCAGGCGGGTGTATCGAGCCGGTTTGCACCCTTGGCCTTGGCAGGGCCGCCGTCGAAGAGGGCAGATGATCCAGCGGCCGACCCGAGTTGGAGATGAGCTGGAATACGTGTAAAGTCAAATTAATCACGATGGGGTGCAGTTGCTCAACAAATTAAAAGCGACATACATCAAGTATTGTCAGTTCGCCAAAGCGGTTGACAAAATTTCGGCCTGGCGCATGGCGCTATGGAATGGATCAAAGGATATTTGTGTGCGTCCCCATCATGCGAATGCCGACGTTCTGATTCGTGGCAATTCTAGTGATGTTGATGTCTTTGGACAGATTTTCATCCAACAGGAATATGGCTGCCTGCTTGGTGCCAAGAACGTCGATCTAGTGATTGATGCTGGCGCTAATGTCGGTTATTCAAGTGTTTACTTCCTGACCCATTTCCCCAACTGCCAGGTGATTGCGATCGAGCCTGATCCTGCCAATTTCGTTGCGTTAAGCCAAAACTTGGCCCCGTATCAATCGCGGGTAAAATTGTATAACTGCGGGATCTGGTCTAAGCCTGCGCAGCTGGCGATCGAAACCAGTCTTTATCGAGATGGGCGGGAGTGGACGCGACAGGTGAGAGAGTGTGCGGATGGGGAAAAGGGTGACATTAACGCGATCACCATTGGCGAACTCTTGCGGCAATCGGGTCACGAACGCTTGTCGCTGTTGAAAATGGATATCGAAGGCGCGGAAGTTGTGGTGTTCTCTCACCCGGAGCATCAAGAGTGGTTACCACGGACGGATGCAATCGCCATTGAGCTGCACGACGACACCAGTTTTGGCAAGGCCGCAGAACTGTTTCATACGGTTGTTCGCGACCAAGATTTTCAGATCTCCCTCAGCGGCGAACTCACCATTTGTCGGCGGGGGTAGGCCGGAGTCAGGCAGGCCGAGGAGACCAAGCGGCGCCGACCCAGCTGGAGAAGGCGATACTCAAGCCCGAAGGCCTCTGTGAAGCGTCAGGGTCCTTGCCGAGAGAAACGTCTGAGCCGTTCATCTGCCGGGTGATGGGCCAGCCTCGCGCTACGCGGCTGACGACTCTCATCAAGCCTGGACCGACAGAGGATGTCACCTCAGGCTGTTCAAGCGTATTCGGCCATCAGATTCCATACCTGATTCATCAATTATTCTCTACCCTTCATCCCGCACCTGATACATGTTCCAGAGCCTAGCCGGCGACCAGGCGAGATGGCCCTCTATTGCTTAGGGGCAAACAACTTCCCAGGGGGCAAACAGCTTCTCAGGGGGAAAACAACGGCCTTGGAGCAGACTGAAATGCTTCTTTCTTTCCCTGTCGTCCTTCCAATGGCTGGCATCACCTGACCGCAGGAAGCTATCAGACGGAAGACCACCACTCGGTGGCGGCTCAGATGAATGGCGATGCTGGGCTGTCCCTCAACAGAGACAGTCTGATTGATACGATTCAACAACGATATGCGTCCCAGTTCCTGATCCAAACTCACACGATCTTTAAGGGTCACGTCAGCACAGGATTTACACTGTTGCCGCGCATCTCGCTTTCAGAAACACTCTACGCCTTCGGTCAAAAGGATACTAGACATCTATCCTCTTGTTTCCGCAAAAAGATGAGGCGAAAGCTCAAATTATATTGACGCCTCCCTGAAATCTTCCTGAAGAGGTCGATCAGCTAGACGCCCGCTGCGGCAAGTTTTTGGGTGTCGGTGAAGGGAAGGGCCCTGACAATGCAATGCACCGCTGTCCGAGCCAAGTACGGCGTCATTTAGCCCGCCCGCCGATCACCAAACCCTCCTTGTGGCCTCAATAGTTGGTGCAAGGCGACGGAGGTACCGTGAGCGAAGCGCATGCCTGCCTCTCGTCATCGCGACACGAGGCTCCCATGCCGAAGTCTATGCTTACCTTGTTATCGTCTGTAAAGAAGTTACTTGACCATGATGCTCAAGAAGATTCTTCAAGGTCTTGCCTTAGTCGGGACAGTCAGTGCGGCGCTCAATAGCGTGCCCGCACGTGCAATATTGAGGATAAATCTATACGATTCCGGATCTGGTGTCGCCGCAAGCTACAGTGGATCGGTCAATACCAATGGCCTTACCCCCTATGCCAGCTCCTCCATCATCGGAGGCATAGGAGCAAGCTTCGGTATTGCCTGGAGTCCTTCGATCACCTCAGGTGTGGCTGCTGATCTGTGGTCAGGATTGACCCTGCCCGATCCCTTTGCGATGGGACCTCTAGTTTTTCTCCAAATTGACAATGGTGGCGCTCCCCTTTTCCTGCTTGCTAATTAGGGCTTGCTGAATTTCATTTGCGGGATTTTCCGACGCGCCAAAGGCGGA
>CAYVWU010000137.1:0-6876 GCA_964455575.1 uncultured Cyanobium sp.
AATTCCGGCGTGTCCCGCTCCCGCCCCGGCTCCGGGCGTCGGTCGCCCTCCAGGCAGGCCACCACATCGCCGATGCGGATCTCCTCCGGGGCCAGGCGCAGCTGAAAACCGCCGCGGGGGCCCCGCAGGCTCCGCAGGTAGCCCGCCTTGCGCAGGGCCGTCAGGGTCTGCTCCAGGTAGCGCTCCGGGATGGCGTGCCGCGCGGAGATCTCCCGGGTCTGGAGCAGCTGGTCGCTGCCGCTGGTCTCCGCCAGGTCCATCAGGGCAATCAGGCCGTAATCCGTCTTGGCGCTGAACACCATGGCCCCGTCTCGCATCCTCGCTTCCAGCCACAATAGAACGGTTCCTCGATCGGGAAAGGTGTTTGCATGTAATCCCGGATACCTTCCCCGGCTGAGTGGCTCGATAGGTTCCTTTTGTTCCCTACCGGTAAACCGTGAAAACCTTCGTCGCTGCCGGCTCCCGCTTTCCCCGGCGCCAGCTTCTCCTTGGGCTTGGCCTCCCCCTGGCCGCTGTTGTCGCAGGCGTGTCCCTGCAGCCCTTGGTGAACGCCCAGCAGCCTCCCAGCTCCCAGACGCTCACCTTGGTGTCCTACGCGGTCACGAAGAGCGCCTACGACGAGATCACCCGTCGCTTCGCCGCCGACTGGAAGAGCAAGACCGGCCAGACCGTCACCTTCAAAGGCAGCTACGGCGGCTCCGGCTCCCAGACCCGAGCCGTGATCGACGGCCTGGAGGCCGATGTGGTCAACCTGGCCATGGCCGCTGACGTCAGCAAGATCGAAAAGGCCGGCCTGATCAATCCCGGCTGGCAGAAGGAGGCCCCTTACAACGCCGTTCCCGTCAATTCCACCGTGGCCGCCTTCGTGCGGCCCGGCAATCCCAAGAAGATCAACTCCTGGAAGGATCTCGACAACACGAACGTCGACGTCGTCACCGCCAACCCCAAAACCTCCGGTGGCGCCCGTTGGAACTTCCTCGCCCTCTGGGGATCCATCACCCGCACTGGAGGCACGGAGGCCCAGGCCCGCTCCTTCATCACCAACGTTTACAAAAACGTTGAAGTGCTGCCCAAGGATGCACGGGAAGCCACCGATTTCTTCATCAAGCGCAATCAGGGCGACGTGCTGCTGAACTGGGAAACCGAGGCGATCCTGGCCAAGCGCAAAGGTGAGTGGAAGGAGCCCTATAAAGTGTTCTCTCCCAACGTGCTGACCGAGCAGCCTGTCGCCGTTGTCGACAAAGTGGTCGACAAGCGTGGCACCCGCAAGGTGGCCGAAGCCTTCGTGCGCTATCTCTACACCCCGACGGCGCAGAAGATCTTCGTCGACAATGGCTTCCGGCCGGTGACCCCCGAGGGCAAGGCCTATGCTCGTGGCAAGTTTCCAACGGTCAACACCTACAGAGTTGGCGATTTCGGAGGCTGGGGCGCCGTGGATCAGAAGTTCTTCGGCAAAGGCGGCATCTGGGATCAGATCTTCGCCAAGAGCCGTTGAGGTTCGTCTCCAGCTCCTTCGCCCCGACGGCCCTCCAGCCGCCTCGGGGCTTCCCCTTTTCTCTTCTTCCCCATGGGCATTCGTGTCAGCGACGTCAGCAAGACGTTCGGCTCTCTCAAAGCCATCGATCACCTCAGCCTCGACGTGGAGACGGGCTCCCTGGTGGCCCTGCTCGGCCCCTCGGGCTGCGGCAAGAGCACCCTGCTGCGCATGATCGCCGGCCTGGAGGAGCTGGATGAGGGGCGGATCTTCATCAACGGCGGCGATGCCACCGCCCTGCCGGTGCAACGCCGCAATGTGGGCTTCGTGTTTCAGCACTTCGCCCTCTTCAAGCACCGCACGGTGCGCGACAACATCGCCTTCGGGCTCGAACTGCGTCGCCTGAGCCGTCAACGCATCCGCGATCGGGTGGAGGAGCTTCTGCAGCTGGTTCAGTTGCAGGGCTACGAAGATCGCTATCCCTCCCAGCTCTCCGGGGGGCAGCGTCAACGGGTCTCCCTGGCGCGCGCCCTGGCGGTGCAGCCCGATGTGCTCCTTCTGGATGAGCCCTTCAGCGCCCTGGACGCCAAGGTGCGCAAGGAGCTGCGGGGCTGGTTGCGCAACCTGCAGGAGCAGACCAACGTCACCACCGTGATCGTCACCCACGATCAGGAGGAAGCCATGGAGGTGGCCGACAAGATCGTGGTGATCAACGAGGGTCGCATCGAGCAGATCGGCACCGCTGAGGAGATCTACGACCATCCGGCCAGCCCCTTCGTGATGCGTTTCGTCGGCGAGGTCAATGTGCTGGAGAACTCGGCAAGCGCGGGCGAGGCGCCCCTCTTCGTGCGTCCCCACGACCTGGAGCTGCTCACCGGTCCGCAACCGGAGGCCCTGCCGGCCACCGTCCGGCGTCTCACCACCTTCGGGCGGGATTTTCAGGTGGAACTTCAACTCGATGACGGGCAACGGCTCCTGGCCCAGCTCAACCGCGAGCAGGTGAAAGGTCGTCTGGAGGGTCTCGTCTCCGGCACCCGCATCCACATCGCCCTGAAGGGGGGACGGCGCTTCTGAGGGGGAAGCGCTTTTGAGAACCGACGTCCACGCCGCTGGCCGGTGCCGCGGTGGTCTCCATCCCGCCAGCCTTCAGCGGTTGTCTGAATCGTCCCCGGCCTGGATCAGCGCCACGAACTGACCCAGGATCCTGGAATCCTGGCGGCTCGGGCTGCGCACCATCCAGATCGCCTCCGCTGGCGCGGGACACCCGTTCAGCGTGATCGGCCAGAGGGCGGCGCTGGCGATCTCCCGGGCCACCATGCTCGCCGGCAGGGCGCCCAGGGCCCTGCCGCTGCTCACCATGGTCTTCACCATTTCGTTGCTGCGCAGCTCCTGGTGAATCGTGAGGTTCTCGATCGCCAACCCCATGGGCCGCAACCAGGCTTCGAGCATCTGGCGCGTTCCGGAGCCGGGTTCGCGGATCAACCAGGGGGAGTCCAGCAGCTGCGGCAGTTGACGCGGTGTCGCGCCGTACCAGGGATGCTCTTTGCCCACCACCAAGGTGAGGCTTTCTTCGCCGACGACGGTGGCGGACCCGGCGGGAGGGCGCCCCGTCAGAAACCCCAGGTCGAAGCGGCCCGCGTTGGTGCCTTCGAGGATCGTCTCCGCGTTGCCGAGATCGCAGCGCACCTCAATGGCGGGGAAGCGCTCGCGGAAGCGGGCCAGATGAAGCGGCAGCCAGTAGTTCCCCACCGTGAAGCTGGCTCCCAGATCGAGGGTGCCCCGCTGCAGGCCGCTGAACTCCTCCAGCTCCTGTTCGAGTTGGCGGGCTTGCTCCAAGAGGCGCTGGCCCTCCCGCTGCAGAAACAAGCCGGCGTCCGTGAGCTGCACCCGGCGGCCCAGGCGATGAAAGAGCGGCAACCTCAGCTGGGTCTCCAACTTCGCGATCGAGGCGCTCACCGCCGACTGACTGATGTAGAGATCCTCCGCGGCCCGGCCGAAATGCAGATGGCCCGCCACGGCGAGAAAGGTGTGCACCTGATCGAGATTCAGCATCCTCCGCCCGGCACGCCGCCCCATCCTGCAGGGGGGGCGCCGACGCCGATGTGATCTCAGGAACAGGCCCTCGCCGTCGGCCTCAGGGAAACAGGCGCAGGGCCAGAGCTGGCGTCAGCAGGCAGAGGCAGCCAGTGAGGGGAAGGCCCAACCGCAGAAAATCCAGAAATCGGTATTGCCCCACCGCGTAGACCATGGCGTTGGTCTGGTAGCCGATCGGCGTGAGGAAGCTGTGGGAGGCGGCAAAGGTCACCACCGCCATGGCGGCGGAGGCGTTCAGGCCGGCGCTTGCGCCCGGGCTGGCCGCCAGCCCCAGACCGATGGGCAGCATCACCGCCACGGCGGCCTGGTTGGCCATGACTTCAGTGAGCAGCGCCGTGAGCAGATACAGCCCCACGAGCACGCCATAGGGAGGCGTGTGCCAGGACAGGTCGCGCAGTTGCGCCAGAAGCCAGGCCTCAGCGCCGCTTCGGCGCATCACGGTGGTCAGGGGCAGCAGGGCGCCGAGCAACACCACCACATCCCAGCGCACCGCGGCGTAGGCCTCCGCCGTGGTGAGCACCCGCGTCAGCAGCAGGCCGATCACCGCCAGCAGCAGCCACACCACCACCGCCTCACTCCGCCACAGGCTCAGGAGCAAGGCCGCGAGCGTGAGGCCGACGGCCCAGGGCAGGCGATCCCGACGGTCCTCCGGAATGGCTGCGGTGTCGACGAGCAGCAGGTCGCGGTTCACCTGAAGACCGCGCAGCGACGGCTGGGGCGTTTGAAGCAGCAGGGCATCCCCCAGCTTGAGCTCCACCTGGCCCAGGCGCGAGCGCAGGCGATCTCCGCCCCGCCGAATGGCCAGCACCACGGCATTGAACCGCTGGGCGAAACGCATCTCCATCACGGTCTGACCGATCAGGCTGGATTCCGGAGGAATCAGGGCTTCCACCAGGCACAGCCCCGGGGGGTCGCCGCTGCCGTTGTCCCCCCGGGTGATGAGGGGGCCATCCGGCAATTCCAGCCCTTCCTCCTGCCGCAGGGCCAGCACCTGCGCCGGCGCCGCCCGCACCACCAGCAGATCGCCGGCCTCCAGGCGCCGGTCGCTCAGGGGAAGGGAAAACCAGTCGCCGCGGCGGATCAGCGCCAGGACGCGCACATCGAAAAGGTGTTGCAGGGGGATGGTTTCCAGGCTCTGGCCCACCAGGGGCGAGGCGGGGGTGACCCGCAGCTCGGTGAGATAACCCTCCAGCCCGTAGTCGCTCTCCAGGTTGGCGGTGGTGGGTTCGGCCCGCTCCCCCGGCAGCGCCCCCGCCACGCCGGCCCCGGGGCCCAGCACCCGGGGCGCCAACCAGCTGAGCAAGGCCACTCCCGGGCCATACACCCCCAGCGCCAGGGGCGTGAACTGCAGCAGTCCCAGCCGTCCGTAGCCCAGCTGCTCGGCGATGCCGCTGGCCACCAGGGTGCTGGAGGTGCCGAGCAGCGTGCCCACCCCCGCCAGCACGGTGAGAAACGAGAGGGGCATCAGCAGCTGGGAGGGGGCGATGCCCAGGCGTCGGCTCCAGCGCTCCACCACCGGGATGAACATGGCCACCACCGCCGTGTTGCTGATCACCGCGCTGAGGGGACCCACCACCAGGGCGAGCAGCAGCAGTTGCTGCCAGGCCTTTTTCAGCTCCAGGCGCGCCAGCAGCCGTTCGATCGGGGCCAGGCCCCCGGTGCGCACCAGGCCGGCGCTGAGAACGAACATGGCGGCCACGGTGAGGGTGGCGGGATTGGCGAAGCCGGCCAGGGCCTCCTCCGGCGAAAGCCAGCCGCCGAGCGCGCAGGCCAGGGCGAGGAGCAGAGCCGCCCATTCCAGCGAGAGGCGCTGGCGGATCAGGGCCACCGGGGCGGCCAGGGCCAGAACCAGGGCGAGGATCGCCGCGGGGGGAATCAAGGGCATCGCCACTCCAGGGCAGGACGGATGGTGAACAGCGCTAAATCCGATCGGTAAACCGGAGATTAGGGTAGGATGGTTTGGCTTCCGTGACAGACCGCTTCCGATGTCTCTCTGGCGACAGTTTCAGGACGTGCTCCAGGGCCCGGATGCCTGGCGCGCGCTGCCTTCCCTCGCCCTTGTGGCCCTCGGCTGGCTTCTGTCGCCCCTGTGCTGGTGGAATGATCTGCTGGTCAATCTCCCCCTCGCCCTCGGCTTCGCCCGCCTGGTCAGCCTGCTCAATCCCGCCTGGCTGCTTCCGGCCCTGGTGAGCGGCTACTGGCTCACCAACATGGCGGGGCTCCTGATGATGCGGAACGGCGCCATGGCGCTCGTCCCCGCGGAGCGCCGTCCCCAACGATCGCGAGAGCTCCTTTGGGGCGTCCTCAGCAGCAGCCTGGTCACCCTGGCCGTTGTCGGCGCGGTGAAGCTGGGCTGGCTCAGCATGCCCCCCCTGGACGGCTTGCCCCCCTTGGAGTCCCCACACGGCTGACGGGTTGGCCCTGGACCCACCGGAAACCAAAGATGGATCCCGGGGAAACGAACGGCGCCCCATCGGCCGGCCTGTCACGACTCCGCTTCCCGCGGCCGGCTCAGGGCCCAGCCGAACAACACCGCCATGGCTCCCGCCATCACCGGTTGGGGCGGGGCCAGCGCCGGCGACACCTGTTCGGCGAGCAGCCGCAAGCCCACGGCGAGCACCGTGAGGTACCCCGCATTGGCCAAGTTGGGCCAGCGCCGCATCCAGCGCAGCATCAGCCCCGTCACCCCCCGCAGCGCCACCACCCCCGCCGTGCCCGCGACCATCACCAGCGCCAGGTTGTCGGTCAAGGCCAGGGCGGCGCAGAGGCTGTCGATCGAAAACGCCAGATTGGTGGCCGCCAACGTCAGCGCCATGGCGACACCGGACAACGCTCCCGCGGGCGACGCGACAGGCGCGCTCGCGGGCTCGCCGCTCGCGCTCGCGCCGCCGGCCAGCCCCAGCTCCGCGCGGAAATGGCCGAGGGCCAGCCACACCAGATAGCCCCCGCCCAGCACCCGCGCGACGGGATGGTGGAGCAGGCTGCCGGCCGCGGCGACGGCCAGCAGGCGCAGCAGGATGGCCATCGCCAATCCCCAGGTCAGGAGACGTTTCCGCTCCGCCTCCGTCTCCAGCGGTTGCACCAGGGAGGCCAGCACCAGGGCATTGTCCGCGGACAGCACGGTCTCCAGGAGCAACAGACCCGGCAGCAGCGCCGCCTCAGTCGATGAGAAGGGGAGTGGAAGCGCCATCGAAGGGAACCTGGAAGATGTAAAGCACCACGAAGGCGCCCAGGCAGAGCAACACCAGGGTGGAGAGCAGCACCCAGCGATCGGGCGGTTCGTAGGCGTCCTCCTCGATGTCGTTGCG
>CAYVWU010000138.1:0-6866 GCA_964455575.1 uncultured Cyanobium sp.
GACCGGAGCGGAGCCGCCTGGAAGCCATGGCGGGTCCCACCATTCGCTTTCTGGGACGGCTCCCGGACCCGCAGGTGGCGGACTGGCTGGAGCGATGCAGGGCGTATGTCAACGCCGGTCTTGAAGATTTCGGCATCGCTCCCGTGGAGGCCATGGCGGCTGGCGCGCCCGTGATCGCCTACGGCGCCGGCGGGTTCTGTGACAGCGTCCGCCCCCTGGATGGGGTGACAGAGCAGCCGACAGGCCTGCTCTTTCCCCAGCAGAGCGTGGCGGGGCTGGTAGCGGCTCTGGAATACTTCACCACGAGCCGGTTGTGGTTGCAACTGCCGGCGGAAGGCCAGCGCCTCTGGGCGGAAACGTTCGCCCCCGGCCGCTTCCACCAGCGCATGATCCACCATCTTGAGCAGCTCTGGGAAGGCCATCGGCAGCGGCTGGCGCGGGCCCGCGCCCCCCTTCCCTCGGCTGTGCCTCTGCCATGAGTGGCCTCCTGGCCGTGGATTCCCGGGGAAGGCTTCCTACCTTGCCAGTGTTGAGGTGGATCGTTCGGCGTGTTCAGTCTGGGAACGACATCTCAAGTTCAGGCGAGCGCGGTTCTCAACCTCCGTCCGCGAGGCTTGGCCGCCACAGAGCTGATTGAGCTGCAGTCCAAGCGTTCGCGAGCGATCAAACGCACTGGAGATATTGTCTTTTCCTTATCTGTTCTCACCCTCGGAGCGCCTGTCTTCATTGCCCTGGCGCTGCTGGTGAAGGCGTCCTCCCGAGGGCCGGTCTTCTATGTCCAAAGACGCATTGGCCGGGACTATCGGTCATTCGGATGCATCAAGTTCCGCACGATGCGCAAGGATTCTGATCGTGCCCTATCCAAACTTCTCTCCTCTTCCCCAGAGCTGCAAAAAGAGTTTTCTCGCGATTTCAAACTGAAGAACGACCCAAGAATCACTCGGCTTGGCAAGTTTCTCCGTCGTTCGAGTCTCGACGAGTTGCCACAATTCATCAATGTGCTTCGTGGTGAGATGAGTGTCGTAGGTCCTCGACCCATCGTGAAAGCAGAATTGAGTCGCTACGGACGCCATATGAATGAAGTTCTCTCCGTCAGGCCTGGCATGACTGGACTCTGGCAAGTTTCAGGGCGTAATAATCTTTCCTACAATCAACGCGTCCGACTGGATTTGCGTTACGCACGCACCCGCCATTTCCTTTTAGATCTGAAAATCGTTTTCCAGACCATCAAAGTTGTGCTCAATCCCCGGGATCGAGGAGCTTATTGAGTTTGAGGCTTCACAACCTCCTCGCCTTCACCCTCAGCCCGCTGTGCGCAGCAGCAACACAAAGACCGTCAGCCACAACATCTCCAAGCGGACCGTCAATCGCAACATCCGCTCCACGCCTTGGCGATCAACAGCCGGATGGTCTGCCCCCACCACCGGCTTCCACCGCCAGCCATCGGCGTAGCGGTTCCGCCCCCCCAACCGCACCCCGACCGCTTCGGCATACGCCGCCTGAGACACCCCGGCATTGGGGGAGGGATCCGCGGCACCCTCCCGGAGCGCCAACCGAAAGGCCGACCAGAACCGCCAAGGCTGTCGCCCCACCAATGGCAGGGTGAGCGCCACCAACCGCGCCGGAAGCCAGGTCAGCCCGTCATCCAATCTTGCGCCGGCCGTTCCCAGCCAGCGCAGCCGACCGCGCCGATATCCCAGCATCGAATCCAACGTGCTGCTTGCCTTGAACGCCCACGCCAGCGCCACAGGCCCGAGAGCCACAGGCCCGAGAACCAGCGGTTCAGCCGCGCCCCCCGCCCAGCGCGTCCACGCCACCCCCACCAGAATCCAGAACAACGGCGCAAACAAGCCATCCACCGCGTTCTCCGCCGTGGTTTCCGCCGCGGCCCGCACGATCTCCGCCTCTGGAAGCCCCTCCACCTCGCGCCCGACGATCCAGGCCAGACGACCTCGCGCCTCCTCCAGGTCGGGCAGGGCGCGCAACACCTCCCGCACGGCGCGCTCCAAACTTCCCCCCGCCAGGGCACTGGCCAGGGCCACCACCAGCACCGCTCCCCCAAACAGCCCGGGCCTCGCCGCCGCCCATCGCTCCACCCCCCAGCCCGCCGCCGCTGAAACGGTCACCACCAGCAAGGCCAGCAGCAGGCCCGAAAGCCGCAGCTTCCAAGGCCCGTCTCCCGCCCAACCCTCCGCCAGCAGGCGCAGCCGCTGGATGAACCAACCCATCACCTGCACGGGATGAAGGCACCACCGCGGGTCTCCCAAGAGGTGATCGAGCCCGCAGGCCATCAACACCAACGCGGCGGGAGGGTCGAAGAAGACAGTCCCGCCGGTCATCATGGTGATCTACCGCTCTCCGCGCTGGCCTTCCCAGGCTTCAGCTGGCCTTCAGCCAACTGAACATGGCGCGCAACCCCTTGCCGACCTCCTCGATCGGGTGCTGCTTGTCACGCTCGCGGAAACGGGACATCTCCGGCTTGCCGGCCTCGCATTCAGCCACGAAGTTACGGGCGAATGTTCCATCCTGAATATCCGACAAAATGCGCTTCATCTCAGCCTTTGTTTCGGCGTTGATCAACCTTGGCCCGCTGACATAATCACCGTATTCGGCGGTATTTGAAATCGAATCACGCATGGCGGTCAAGCCGCCCTTCACCATCAGATCCACAATCAGCTTGACTTCGTGCAGGCATTCGAAATAGGCCAGCTCGGGCTGATAGCCAGCTTCAACCAGAGTTTCAAACCCAGCCTTCACCAGCTCACTCAGGCCGCCGCAGAGCACTGCCTGCTCACCAAACAGATCGGTTTCGGTCTCTTCTTTGAAATTGGTTTCCAGAATCCCTGCCCGGGTGCCACCAATGGCTTTCGCATAGGCCATGGCGAGAGCGCGGGCCTGGCCGCTCGCATCCTGCTGCACAGCGAAAAGACAGGGAACGCCCTGACCGTTTTGGTATTCCCAGCGCACGGTGTGTCCAGGTCCTTTGGGAGCAATCATCACCACATCCACATCAGCGGGAGGCACGATCAGGCCGAAGCGGATGTTGAACCCATGGGCGAAGCTCAACACCTTTCCCTTGCTCAGATGGGGAGCAATCTCCTCCGCATAGACCGATTTCTGCACCTCATCCGGAAGCAGGATCATGATCCAATCGGCCTTGGCGCAGGCCTCGGACACCGGCAACACCTCCAACCCGTCGGCCTTGGCCTTCTCGGCGGAGCGGCTGCCCTCATACAGGCCAACCACCACCTGGATGCCGCTGTCCTTGAGGTTGAGGGCGTGAGCGTGGCCCTGGGAGCCATAGCCGATGATGGCCACCGTTTTGCCGGTCAGCAGGCTGAGATCGGCGTCGGAGTCGTAGAAGAGCTGAGCCATTCCGGCGGTGCTGGACAAAGGGCCATGGTACGGGTGCGACGGACCGCTCCCTGACGCTCAGGCCTCGCTGGGATGGGCGATCACCCGATCGATCAGGCCATACTCCACCGCTTCGGCCGCGCTGAGAAAATAATCGCGATCCGTGTCCTTGGTGATCTTCTCCAGGCTCTGACCCGTCATGTCCGCCATCGACTGGTTCAGCATGTCCTTGATCCGCAGGATCTCCCTTGCCTCGATCTCGATGTCGCTGGCCTGGCGCTGGCTGGTGCCCCCCAACGGCTGGTGAATCATGATCCGGCTGTGAGGCAGGGCCAGACGCTTGCCCTTGGTCCCCGCGGCAAGCAGGAACGCCCCCATGCTGGCGGCCAAACCCACGCAAATCGTGACAACGTCGGACTTGACGTATTGCATCGTGTCAAAAATTGCCAGTCCTGCCGTTACCGATCCACCAGGAGAATTGATATAAAGATAGATCGGCTTGGAATTATCATCTGAGTCCAGATAAAGCATCTGCGCAACAAGACTGTTCGCGACAGCGTCGCTCACCTCTTGCCCCAGAAAAAGGATGCGTTCCACACCCAGTCGGGTATAGATGTCAACCCAGCGTTCATATTGGCTGCCGGGAAGACGGTACGGAACGCTCGGTGTGCCGATGGGCATGATGTTGAAGGGGAAAGGAGGGAAACGAAACGAGCAAGACAGGCGGGGCCCCAGTCAGGAGCCACAGCTTCAGCCGAGGCCAGCGGCCACTGGACCAGGCAACGGCAGTTGCTTCTGGCTGTTGAGCACCCGATCGATCAGGCCGTACTCCTTGGCCTCCTCGGCCGTGAGATAGGTCATGCGGTCGGAATCCTTGGCCAGCTGTTCCACGGACTTGCCGGTGTTGTCGGCCAGGATTTCAAGCATGGTGTGTTTGTTATGCAACACCTCCTTGGCTCGGATCTGGATGTCGCTGGCCTGGCCGCGCGCGCCGGAACGGGGTTGATGCAGAACGATGGAGGCATGGGGCAGGGCCGCCCGCTGACCTTTGGTGCCAGCGCTGAGGATCATGGCCGCGGTGCCCATGGCCTGGCCGATGCAGATGGTGTGCACAGGAGGCTTGACATAGCGCAAGGTGTCGCAGATGGCGAAGGCCTCGGTCTCAAAACCGATGGCATCGCCTGAATACCAGCTGGTTCCGGTGGAATTTATATAGAAATATATGGGCTTGTCTGGATTGTCAAATTCCAGATAAAGCAACTGGGCGATGATCAGTTCCGTCACATCGATGCCCATCTGCCGCTTGGCATCATCGGAAGAAAACAGGGGCAGGCCCAGATAGACGATGCGCTCCTTCAACAGCAAGGAAGGCAAGTCGGGTGGGGGAGTGCGCAGCACCGCGGAATCGCCGTAGTAAGGAGCTGACACCGTCATCCGCAAAAACAGGCGCAAGGTCAAATCACCCTAGCTGGAGCCCGCAGTCGGCTGCTCAGGCGTGGGGATCGGTTTTGCCCCCTCCTTGCCATTCACCCCCTCCTTGCCATTCGCCCGCTCGTTGGCCCCCTTGGCCCGTTCGCTCGGGCCGCGGGCCTTCTCCCCCTTGCCTCCCTCCCCGCTGGTCCGGGCGGCGTCCACGGCGCCCTTGCCCCGCTCCCCCGATTCCTTGCTCCGTTCCCGCTCCTGACGGGCAAACACCATGCGCCCCGTGGGCGTCTGCAGGGCCCCGGTCACCGTGACGGAGAGTCGCTCGCCGAGGCGCTTTCGCGCCTCCTCCACCACCACCATCGTGCCGTCCTCCAGATAGCCCACCCCCTGATCCGCCTCCTTC
This sequence comes from uncultured Cyanobium sp., assembly GCA_964455575.1. Taxonomy (GTDB): domain Bacteria; phylum Cyanobacteriota; class Cyanobacteriia; order PCC-6307; family Cyanobiaceae; genus Cyanobium. The sequence goes on from CAYVWU010000138.1 coordinate 5,183, forward strand.
CCCTCGCGCACGATCTTCAACTGCAGGGAATCGCCAGGCTGCACCTCGGGGCGCAGGGCAATCACCAGCTCGCTGAGGTTGACCACCCGCAGCTCCTGCACCCGCGCCACCTGGGCCAGGTTGTAGTCCGCCGTCAGCAGCGTGCCGCCGGTGTCCGCGGTGAGCTGGAGCAACTTCTCATCCGCCCCCTTGCCCTCATAGCGGGTGCTGTTGACCACCAGGCGCCGGCCGTACTCCTCCCGCAGACCGCTGAGCAGCTTCAGCCCTCGGCGGCCCTTGCCCCGTTTCTCGTTGTTGCTGGAATCGGCCAGGGCCTGCAGCTCATCGATCACCGCCTGGGCGACGATCACCTGGCCCTCCAACAGCCCCGATCCCAGCAGCCCTTGGATCCGACCATCGATGATGACGCTGGTGTCGAGAATCTTGGCCGTCGCTGGCGGCAGCACCCCTTCCGCCACCAGCAGGGCGTCCGTGCTGGCGGGGTTGAACAAACGCAGCAGCGTTCGTCCGTGCACCTCGGCCAGGTTGTAGCCGAGCACGCCGAAGAACACATTGCTCAGCACCGCCGCCAGCGGCTTCACCAGCACCACCTCCCAGGGAAGGGGGAGCAGCAAGATCGGCGCCAGCAGCAGATTCGCCACCAGCAGGCCCAGGATCAACCCCACAGCCCGGCTGATGAGCAGATCGGTGGGCATGCTGCGCACCTGGCGCATCAGGCGCCGGCGCAGCTGCTGGAAGAAGAACCCCGCCAGCACCCCGAAGAAGGCTCCGAAGCCGCCGAGCACCCAGCGCAGCCCCTCCATGTTGGTGACCTGCACAAGCAGGCGTTCGGGCAAGAGATCCACCCCCAGCCAGCCCGTGGCCGCGCCGGAGAGGAGAAAGAGCAGCAGGATGAGGACGTCCACCATGGCGACTGAGCGTGGCCGCCTCGCGCATCAGTTTGGAAGCATGCCTGATCCTGGAGCATTTGCCAGGCACGGGTAACCGCTCGTGACGCTTCCCCCACCCCGCGCCGCCTATCTCCACCTCCCCTTCTGCCTGCGGCGGTGCTTTTACTGCGACTTTCCCGTGGTGCCCCTGGGCGACAAGGCCGATGGCAGCAGGAACGCCGCCATCCCCCGCTATCTGGAGGCGCTGCAGGCCGAAATCCGCGCCAGTCCCCCTGGCCCCCCGCTGTCCACGGTGTATTTCGGCGGAGGCACGCCCTCCCTGCTCACCGCCGACCAGGTGGAGGGACTTCTGGAGACGTTGCGGCACCGCTATGGCCTCGCCCCTGCGGCGGAAATCACCCTGGAGATGGATCCGGCCACCTTCGATCAGGATCGGCTGGCCGCCGTGCTTAGGGCCGGGGTCAATCGCGTCAGCCTTGGCGGCCAGAGCCTGGATGACGCCGTCCTGCAGGGGCTGGGCCGTCACCATCGCCGCCACCATCTGCTGGAGGCGGCCGGCTGGTTGCGCCAGGCCCGCCTCGACGGAGGCTTGCGCAGCTGGAGCCTGGATCTGATTCAGGGGGTGCCCTCCCTGCCGGGGGCGCCCTCCGCGGACGCCCCGGACGACTGCCGCGCCCATTGGCGTGACCAGCTGGAGCAGGCGATCGCCCTGCGCCCCCCCCATCTCTCCGTCTATGAGCTGACCTTGGAGCCCGGCACCGTCTTTGCTCGGCGTCTGGAGCAGGGCGCGTTGG
>CAYVWU010000139.1:0-6841 GCA_964455575.1 uncultured Cyanobium sp.
GGCCCAGCAGCTTGGGATAGGTGGTCTTGTCGGCGGTGAGGTCCTTGCCGGCGGTTTTGCCGAGCACCTCGCTGCTGGCGGTGACGTCCAGGATGTCATCAATGATCTGAAAGGCGAGGCCGATCCCGCGGGCATAGACCCGCAGGGCCTCGAGCAGCTCCGCGCTGGCGCCCCCCACCAGGGCGCCGCAGACCACGCAGGCCCGCAGCAGGGCGCCGGTCTTGTGGAGATGGATGTATTCGAGGGTGCTCAGGTCGACATCCTTGCCTTCCGACTCCAGATCCACCACCTGGCCGCCCACCAGCCCCGGGGCGCCCGACGCCAGGGAGAGCTCGCCGACGACCGCCAGCAGCCGGTCCGCGCTGACGTCCGGGCTGCGGCGGGCCACCATCTCAAAGGCGCGGGTGAGGAGGGCGTCGCCGGCCAGGATGGCCATGGCCTCGCCGAACATCTTGTGGCTGGTGGGCCGTCCGCGCCGCAGATCGTCGTTGTCCATGGCGGGGAGGTCGTCGTGGATCAACGACATGGTGTGGACCATTTCCAGAGCGACGGCGGTCGGCAGAGCCGCCTCGGCGGCCCCCCCCGCCAACTCACAGGCCGCCAGGCAGAGAATGGGACGCAGTCGCTTGCCCCCCGCCAGCAGGGAATAGCGCATGGCCTCTCGGAGGGTTGCGGGCTCTTCCGGACCCAGTGAGGCCTCCAGGGCTGTCTCGATCCGTTCGCGGGACGCCCGCAGGTAGGCGCCGAAATCGAAGGAGGTGTGAACCGCCGTGGTCATGGCGGATGGCAGGGGATGGGCGGATTCTCTCATCCGTCCGGCACAGGCCCCCGGGCCGCGGCCAGGGCCCTCAGACGAGCCAGTCGTCCAGGTCGTGGGGTTGGTCGTGGGCGCGGCACCACCCCACCACCGTGTTGAGCAAGAGCATGGCCACCGTCATCGGTCCCACGCCTCCGGGCACAGGGGAGAGCGCGGCCGCCAGGGGCTCCACCTCCTCCGCCCTCACATCACCGCAGAGCCTGGCCTTTCCTCCGGGGGCGGCGTCGGGGGCGGGGGGGAGCTGATGGATGCCCACATCCACCACCACCGCCCCTGGACTCACATGCTCGGCGCCGATCATCCGCGGCCGCCCGGCGGCCACCACCAGCACCTCCGCCTGGCGGGTGAGAGCGGCCAGATCGCGGGTGTGGGAATGGGCCACGCTCACGGTGGCATTGGCCGCCTGGAGCATCAGCGCCATGGGCTTTCCCACCAGGATGCTGCGCCCCACCACCACGGCCCGGCGTCCCTCCAGGCGAACCTCGGCCCGACGCAGCAGCGCCATCACCCCGGCTGGCGTGCAGCTGCGGGGGCCGGGCTCCCCTTTGAGGAGGCGACCAAGATTCAGGGTGTGCAGGCCATCGGCATCCTTCGCGGGATCAATGGCCGCCAGCAGGGGACCCTCCCGCAAGCCGGGGGGGAGGGGAAGCTGCAGGAGGATGCCGTCCACCTCGGGATCAGCGTTGAGCCGCTCAATGCGGTCGAGGACGTCCGCGGCCGAGGAACCAGCGCTCAGATGGGCGCCGAGATTGCGGATGCCCACCCGGGCGCAGGCCTTTTCCTTGTTGGCCACATAGACGCCGCTGGCGGGATCATCGCCGACGCGCAACACGGCCAGACCGGGCGGGCGTCCCACCATCGCCTGGCGTTCGCCGATCACGGCGCTGAGGCGGTTCTCAATCTCCGCGGCCAAACGGCGCCCATCCAAAAGAGTGGCCACGATCAGGGAAGGCAGACATCACAAAACCAGCATGCAATCCCACGCCGGTCGGCGCCAAGGAAGGCATCGCTAAGTTGTGCTGGTATCTGGCCAGCCATGGCTCGGGCCTTGCCATTCCTTTTCGGGGCCTATTCCGTGTCGCGAAGTTCGGCTTCCCGTCTTTGGCGCTGGCTGCTGCGGCTGGAGCGGCCCCGGCAGGCCGTCGTGCCCTGGACCGCCGTCGGGATCACCGCGGTGGTGCTGGCCTCCGTGCTGGTGGCGCTGGTGACGAGCTGGCCCTGGCTGCTGCGCCCGAATCTGAGCCCCGGCGTGGCGGCGCCTTTTTCCGTGCGGGCGCCCCAGGCGGCGCGGGTGATCGACAGCGTCGCCCTGGAGCAGCGCCGCAGCGTCATGGGGACCCGGTCGCAGGTGCAGGTGGTGGACGCCGCCGCCAGCCGCGCCCTCCAGGACGAGCTCGACCAGCTGCTGAAACAACTGCAGCAGCAGATCAGCAGCCAGCAGCCTCGCCTGGATCCCTTCAATCTCTCCGCCGCGGAGCGGGCCTGGCTGCTGGGGCTGCGTCCCCAGGAGCTGCTCACCTGGCAGCAGGCGGTGCAGAAGGCCCAGTTGCGGATGCTCAGCCAGGGGGTGGTGGCCTCGGTGGCGGATGAACCGCTGCTGATGGCGGCCTGGCTGCAACTGGAGGGCCAGACCCCGCAGGGCCAAAGCCTCGGCAGTCGCCTGGTGGTGCGCAGCCTGCAGGGACGCACCAACCTGCGGGGCGATCGCTTCCTCAAGCAGCAGCGCATCGAGGAGCTCGTCACCCGGGACGGACTGCCGACGATCACGGTGCGCCGCGGTGATCTGATCAGCCGCCAGGGGGAACCCATCACGCCCCAGGCGTTCGATGTGCTCGATTACTTCGGTCTGATCAACCGCCGCCCCCAACCCATCGCCTGGATGGGCCACTTCGGCGAGGCCTTGATCGCCTGCGGCGTGATGGTGCTGGTGATGCGGCGTTGGAAGGCCAGCCTGGAGCCCCGCCAGGTGTTGCTGGCCCTGGCCATGCTCCTGGTGGTGCAGGGCTTCAAGCTCTGGTTGGGACCGCAGGCCTCCCCCCTGGCGCTGTTGGTGCCCCCCACCCTGCTGCTGGCGCAAGGGCTGGGAACGGCTCCTGGCCTGGCCTGGCTGGCGGTGTCCAGCCTGCTCTGGCCCCACCCCCTCGACCCGTTGTTCCAGTGGCGCTTGCTGTTGGCCGCTCTGGTGGCGGCGCTGGCGGCGATCCTGGCGGGTCGACAACGCAACCGGGCCCAGCTGCTGCAGCTCGCCCTGCTGCTGCCGGCCGCGGCCGCCCTGTCGCAGGCGCTGATCGCCCGGCTGGTCAGCCTGGTGTGGAACGGCGAGCCGCGCCTGCCGAGGGCGCCGGAGCTGATGAATGAGGCGGTGCTGGTGGGCGCCCTGCTGATGGCGGGCCTGCTCCTGGCTCCCCTGATGGAGAGCTTCTTCGGGCTGCTGACGCGGGCGCGGCTGATGGAGCTGGCCGATCTGGAACGCCCCTTGCTGCGGCGGCTGTCCCTGGAGGCGCCCGGCACGTTTGAGCACACCCTGATGATTCTCGGCCTCGCCGAGGAGGGGGCGCGGGCGATCCAGGCGGATGTGGATCTCATCCGCACCGGCGCCTTGTATCACGACGTGGGCAAGCTGCACGGTCCCCAATGGTTCATCGAGAACCAGGACGGGGGCGCCAATCCCCATGACGCCCTGGATGACCCCCTGGAGAGCGCCCGCATTCTTCAAGCCCATGTGGATGAGGGCCTGAAGCTCGCCCGCCGCCATCACCTCCCCCGCCCCCTGGCCGACTTCATCCCGGAGCACCAGGGCACGTTGAAGATGGGCTACTTCCTCCATCAGGCCCGGCAGCGCCTGCCAGGGGTGAGCGAAGAGCGCTTTCGCTATCGCGGACCCAATCCCCGCAGCCGGGAAACCGCCATCCTGATGCTGGCGGATGGCTGCGAGGCGGCCCTGCGGGCCTTGCCGCCGGACACCAGCGAAGCGCAGGCCACCACGACCGTGCGTCGCATCGTCGAGGCGCGGCAGGAGGACGGCCAACTGGCGGCCAGCGGCATCAGCCGGGCGGAGCTGGAGCTCGTCATCCGCGCCTTCGTGCGGGTGTGGCGGCGGATGCGCCATCGCCGCATCGCCTATCCCCTGCCCGGAGGCAAGGGTTTCAGCGCCTGAAGGGAGCTGAGGGCCGCCGGCTCCAGCGGCGATGGGCCGCGGCGCCGAGGAGCAGGGCCCCCACCCCCAGGAGCCCATCCCGCAGCAGCTGGCCCAGGAGCTGGGTCCAGTGGCCCTGTCCCAGGGGGGTGAGAAGGGCATAGATCCAGGAGCTGAAGGTGGTGAGCGAGCCGGCGAATCCCACGCCCACCAGCAGCCTTCGGCGCGGGGAGGGGGTGTCCAGGAGACCGGCGGCCCCGACCACGAAGCAGCCCAGGGAGTTCGCGACGAGGGTGTTGGCGAGCCACCAGCGCAGCAGGGCTCCGGGGATGGCCCCGAGCGCCACCCAGGCCAGGGGCGCCAGCCAGGCCAGGGGCGCCAGCCAGCCGGGGCCTGAGCCGGGGGCGTTGCGGGTCATCGCCAGGTTCGTGCCAGGGCGAGGCCCGAGAGGCAGGCGAGGAGACCTCCGAGCAGAGAGGCCGTTCCCAGGCGCAGGGCCTCCAGGCGCCCGTGCCGCCGCCAGGCGGTCACCAGCTCGGCGATGAAGGTGGAGTAGGTGCTCAAGCCCCCGAGAAAACCGATCGCCAAGGCGCGCTCCATCACGTCCCGAGTCGGTTGCTCCCAATGGGGCTGAAGTCCCACCAGGAGGCCCAGGAGAAGGCATGCGAGCATGTTGACGGCCCACGTGGCCCAGTGGGGCCGCGGCAGACGGGGCGCGCCGCCGCTCACCAGCCAGAAGCGGAGCCAGGCACCGGGGACCGCCCCCAGAACAACCAGCAACCCGGGGAACACCGGGTCGGGAGGCCTCATCGCGCGGTTGCGTTCATGAAGCAACCTTATGGCCGACGCAGTCGCGCCAGGGTTTGCCAACAGCACTGCCGCCAGGGTGTAAAGATTGCGAGGTGTTGAAGGCCTGTAAGCGGGGCGTTGACCATGCGCGATCCACTTGAAAACTACGCGCCGCAGGAGCCGGGGATTTTCTCTGCCGGCCCTCCGGGTCCGGATCGCTTCCGCTGGCTGCAGTGGCTGCAGCTGGGACTCACCTCCGCCTTGCTGGTTGTCTTCATTAATCAGGTGTTGAGCGTGCGCGAAGTGAATCGACAGATCGCTCGACTTCATGAACGGATCGATCTTCTCGAAAGCTCTCGCATGCTGGAGTCGCGTCCGTTGATGGACGAGAAACAACGAACGTTGGAGCAACGCATCCGCCAACTTGAGGAGACGTTGCGCGAGCTGTCCGTTGAGAGCCGCACGATTCGCCCCAGCGAGGCGGAGATTCCTGCCTTCCAGATTCCGCCTCCGCCGCGTTCGTTGCGTTGAAGGGCGCTTCGCGTTCAAAGCTCTGGATTGTGCAAACTTTCGCGCATGCCCTCAGTGAGGCTTACACGCATTATGCCTTCAGTGAAGCATACGACGCGCAAGCCTGCGCGAAAGCCTACGCGTAACCATGAAGAAAGGTCGATCAAGATTATCCTTTGACTGAATCCGCTGTCGCCGTTGGGATAATGGTGCGTTGCAAAACAATGAACAGGGCGAGCACAGGAAGAATGGAGACGACAGAACCCGCGGCAACGAGGCGCCAGTCCAGGGAAAAGCTAGATGAGAGTTGTTGCAAACCCAGTGGCAAGGTGTAGATTTTTGGTTCGTCGATGATGATCAACGGCCAGAGGAAGTCGCTCCAGGTGCCGATGAAGGTGAGCATGCCGAGGGTGATCAGATCGGGCCGGGCCGCTGGGATGAGCACATTCCACCATTCGCCGACAGGCGTGCAGCCATCGATGCGGGCCGCCTCCTCCAGTTCGCGGGGAACAGCGAGAAAGCTCTGACGGAGGAGAAAGATGCCAAAGGCTGTGGTGGCTTGCGGCAGGACGAGGGCGAGGAGGGAATTGCGCAGGCCGACCTTCACCATCAGCACATACAAGGGAATCATCACCACCTGAAAGGGAATCAGCACGGTGGCGACGATCAGGGCAAGGATGGTCCCCCGGCCCCGGAAGGAGAGGCGGGCCAATGGATAGGCGGCCAGGGAGGAGAAGAGGAGATTGGCCACCACCGCCAGGCCGCTGACCAAGGTGCTGTTGAGCAGATAGGTGCCCATCGGATGGTCGCGAAACAGGCGGCCGTAGGCCTCCAGGCTCGGCTGGCTGGGCAGCAGGGAGGGAGGGCTGGTGAAGATGTTCTCGCCGGGGCCTTTCAGGGAGGTGCTCACCAACCAGAGGAGCGGGAGCAGGGTGAGCAGAGCGAGCACCAGCAGGACAACCAGCTGCAGGGCCACGGCCCGCACGGGCTGGCGGGGATCGGACGCGCTGGCCTCCACGGGGGGGAGAGATAAGGGGATAGGGGGCAAGCTAACCGGCGGCCCCGGCCAGAGGAGGCATCAGGGCCACGGCATGGTCACCGCCGGGCGGGGGCCCTCAGACCGCGCGCGTCTCCGCCAGGGGCAGAGGCGCCTTCTGGGGGTGGAGCGGCTGGCGCCGTTCGCCGACCACCAGACGGTTGAGGGCATTCACAAACGCCTGGGCGGCCGCCACGACGATGTCGGTGTTGGCGGCGTGGCCGGAGTAGAGCACGCCCTCAGACCGCAGGCGGATCGTCACCTCCCCCATGGCATCGATGCCTTCGGTGACGGATTTGACGCTGAACTCCACGAGCTCATTGGGCACGCCCATCAGGGCGTTGAGGGCCTGGCAGACGGCATCCACCGGGCCGGTTCCGATGCTGGCGGTGCTGCGGGCCTCGCCGTCCGCGGTTTCGATGGTGACGGTGGCGGTGGGCAGGAGGCCGGTGCCGCAGCTGACCTGCACGCGCTTGAGGACGAAGGGGACCTCGTCCTGCAACTGCTGCACCTGCTCGCTGACGATGGCCTCCAGATCGCGATCGGTCACCTC
>CAYVWU010000140.1:0-6788 GCA_964455575.1 uncultured Cyanobium sp.
CCGGTGCACTTGTTTGACGCGGCGGGCGGGGCTCCCACGGCCAACCAGTTGATTCTCCGCATCCAGCCGGATGAAGGGGCCGAGATCAAGTTCGAGGTCAAGGCGCCTGGATCGGGCATGCGCAGCCGCCCCGTGGACATGGCCTTCAGTTACGACGATTCCTTTGGGGAACCTTCGGATGAGGGGTATGTGCGCCTCCTGGCCGATGCCATGCTCGGCGAGACCACCCTCTTCACCCGCAGCGATGAGGTGGAGGCTGCCTGGCGGCTCTATACCCCGCTGCTGAAACTGATCGAAGACTCCCCCTGGCAGATCCCGGTGCACCCCTATGAAGCGCGCACCTGGGGTCCCGGAGCTTCCGACAACCTGCTGGCCGAAGACGGTCTGATCTGGCGTCGACCCTGACGTTTGCCCCATCCCACGCCCCTCCTGTCGCTGAGCCATGTCTGCCCAACTCACCCTTCTGGCCCCCCTGCAGATCCCTCCGCCGGAGGTGGTCCCCTACCTGCGGCAGCTCTGGCATGACGGCCTGGAGGGCGCCTCCGGCGCTGCCACCTTCACCTTGCTGGTCTGGGAGCCCTCCTGGCTCGAACAACAACTTGTGCGCGTCGGCCAGGTCGACGGTCCCATCACCGGCCTCGACAGGCCTGACGTGCTCGCTTCCGCCCGCGACCTGGTGGGCAGCCTTGGGCTTCCCCTCAGCACGGCGCCCATGGATCCGGGACTGTCCTGGATCCTGGGCCAACAGCCCGGCCATCACGAGGCTCAGGATCTGCGCGGTCAGTTCGTCGACAGCGCCATCAGCGCCCACATGCCGCGGCGGCTGATCACCCTGGCCCCCACCCTGGATGACGCCAAGCCTCTGGAAACCCTTGTGGCGGCCTACTGCCCCCTCCCGGACGAGGGGGGGGCGGGCGCGGCTTGCGGGGACGTGGTGGTGCTGCGCGGCAGCCTGGGCGCCCTGCGGGAGGCCATGCCGATGGTGCAGCCCCTCGTGCGGGACGACCTGCCCTGCTGGGTGTGGTGGAACAGCAGCCTGGATGAGCCGATCGAAGTGCTGGAGGCCCTGGCGACAAGCCCCCGCCGCTTGGTGCTCGACACCTCCCGCGGCCAGCCGGCGCGGTGCCTTGAGGTGCTCGTGAACCGGATCAACACCGGCCAGGCGGTGAATGATTTCAACTGGTTGCGGTTGCGCAGCTGGCGGGAATCCCTGGCCATGGTCTTCGACCCACCCTCCCGTCGCGATGCTCTCCAGCATGTGGTGCAGCTCGACATCGATGTGGAGGGAGACCATCCGGTGAAAGGGCTGTTGCTGGCCGCCTGGATGGCCGACCGCCTCGGCTGGCACCTGGAGGGGTCCCGACCTGTGATTCAGGATGGCGCCATCGCCGGCATTGCCGCGGAGTTTCAGCGGACGGACGGCGAGACCGTGCGCTTCCGCCTGATGGCGGTGCCCGTGGGCGTCCCCAAGGCCCACCCGGGAGCGATCGTGGGCTTGCGCCTGATCTGCCAGCCCCAACAACGCCCGCCCCTCTGCGTGATTCTCTGCTCGGAGAGCGGCGGCTGCATGCGCCTGGAAGCGGGCGGCATGGCGGCCATGGAGCTGGCGGAAGAGCTGGTGCCCCTGCCGGAGGAGAGCGAGGAAAAGGAGATGGCCCGCCTGCTGGGGGGAGGCCATGATTCCACCAATCCCCTCCTGGCCGCGGCAGCGCCCCTGGCCGCCAGCCTGTTGCCTGAGGCCGTGGCCGCCCAGGGCTTCGCCCGCACTTGAGCTGTCTGATCGCCGCCCCCTGCAGCGGCAGCGGCAAAACCTTGGTGAGCCTCTCCCTGGTAGCCCTGGCCCGCCAGCGTGGCGCCCGGGTGCAGACCTTCAAGGTCGGTCCCGACTATCTGGATCCCCAGCTCCTTTCGGCCGTCGCTGGCCGGGACTGCCGCAACCTCGATCCCCTGCTCTGCGGCGACGACTGGGTCCAGCGCGCCTTTCACTGGCATGCCGGCCAGGCCGATGCCGTGCTCGTCGAGGGGGTGATGGGGCTGTTTGACGGCCGGGGCCCCACGGCGGAGGGAAGTTCGGCCCAGGTGGCCGCTCTGCTGGAGCTGCCGGTTGTTCTCGTCGTGGAGGCCTCCCGCCAGGCGGGATCCGTGGCGGCTCTCGTGCGGGGCTTCCGCGATCACGGCCCACCCAGGGTCACCCTGGCCGGCGTGGTCCTCAACAGGGTGGGCAGTCCCCGCCATCGCGCCCTGCTGGAGGCCTCGCTGGACGCCATCGGCGTGCCGGTGCTGGGCGTGCTCCCCCCGCACCCGGCCCTGGAGCTTCCCTCCCGCCACCTGGGGCTGCTGCCGCCCCATGAACTCGACGATCTGCGCACCCGGACCGAGCAATGGGCGCATCTGGCCGAGACCCACCTGGCCCTTGATCGCCTCTGGCCTCTGCTGGCCGCGGCGCCTGCCCCGGCGGGACAGACCGATCCCATCCGCGCGGTGCTCACCCGCGCGCGCCTGGATCTGACGAACGCGGCCGGCACGAACAGCGTCGAAGGGACGGTTGTCGCAGGTGAATCCGTTGTCGACGGCGGAACGGAGCAGGGCGCTGGCGGAACGGAGGAGACCGGTGGCGGAACGGAGGAGGCCGCTGGCGGAACGGAGGAGGCCGCCGGGGGAGAGTGTCGCCGACCGCGCAGCGTGGTGATCGCCCGGGACGCGGCCTTTCATTTCCTCTACCCGGAGGTGCGTGAGCTGCTGGACGCCTTGGGCCTGCCCGTGCGGATGTGGAGTCCTCTGGCGGATGACCCCTTGCCCGACGATTGCGGCGCGGTCGTGCTCCCCGGCGGCTACCCCGAACTCCATGCGGCGGCGCTGGCCGCAGCCGCCCGCAGCCGAGCTTCCCTCGCCCGGGCGCACCAGCGCGGGGTGCCGATCGTGGCGGAGTGCGGCGGACTCCTCCTGCTGGGACAGCGGCTGGTGGATCCGGCTGGGGAGGCTTGGCCCATGGCCGGGGTGCTCCCCTTCGAGGCCCGCCGCGGCAGCCTCAGCCTGGGCTATCGCCTGGCCCAAAGCCAGCGGGAGGGCCTGCTGGTGCGGACCGGGGAGTCCTGGCGGGGCCATGAATTTCACCGCTGGCAACTCCACCCCGCCTCCCCGGAAGCCTCCGGCCCTTCGATGTGGCAACTTGAAGGCTGGGGCGTTGAGAGGACCCTGGAGGGATGGACCACACCGAGCCTGCACGCCAGCTGGCTGCACATTCATTGGGCTGGTTTCCCGATGATTCCCTTGCGCCTGGCCGCCGCCATCGGGGGCGTCGCGAAGCCGCCGCGGAACGGCGCTTCCTGGCGCCTCAGGAGCCCGGTCCCGCTCCCCACCCCGAGCGTTGGCGCCTGATCGTGCGGGGGAAGGTGCAAGGGGTGGGTTACCGGGAAGGCTGCCGGCAAAGCGCGCAGGACCTGCGCCTCAGCGGCTGGGTGCGCAACCTTCCGGACGGCACGGTGGAGGTGGAGGCGGAGGGACGGGCCCAGGATCTGGCCACCCTGGTGTTGTGGTGCGAGCGGGGGCCCCTTCCGGCCACGGTCTTCAGCGTTCATGCCCGGAGGATCGCTCCGGTGGGAGGCGACTGGTTTGAAATCCGCCGCTGAAACGAGGTCTGTCGCTGTACCGAGGCCTGTGTCCCGGAGCGGTTGGGAGCCCATCCCCTCGTGATGAACCACTGGGGAGAGTTGCTGGGCTACGCCCTCGCCATTGGCTTCAGTCCACTCCATCTCGCGCTCCTGCTTCTGTTGCTGCTCGGCCCGCGGCCCCTGCGTCGCGGGGGCTTTCTGGTGCTGAGCTGGCTGCTGATGAACGTCCTGGTCATCGGGCTGCTCCTGGGCGTCGGCCATGGTTTCCTGCTCACCATGGAGAAAGGCACCAGTCATCGCACGGGTCTGGATCTGCTCGCCGCCGGGGCTTTTTTCGCCCTGGGCCTCAAAGCCCTCAGCGGCGGCCCCGCCGCTGGCGATGGGCAGGCGGAATGGAGTCGGCAGCTTGACCGGCTGCTGGCCCTCCCCCTGCCGCTCCTCCTGCTCCTCAGCGCGGGCCTTCAGGTGGCGGGGCCGGATGATTTGTTTCTCTATGCCAAGGCGGCGGGTGCCCTGTTCCGACCCGGCTGGGACGCCCTGCAGGACACGGCGCTCACCCTGGGGTTCAGCGGCCTGACCAGCCTGCTGCTGCTTGTGCCGCTCCTGGCCTGCGCCGTGGCCGGCCAGGAGCGTCTGCGACCGATCCTTTCCCAGCTCAAGGGAGGGTTGGATCGCTACGGGCAGGCGCTGGTGGGGGGGATCTGCATCGCTCTGGCCCTGCTGGCGGGGTGGCAGGGGGTGGAAGGGTTGCGCCTCGGCGGAGCCATGGCCACCGCCACAGCCACGGCCACGGCTATGGCTTCGGCGCTGGCGCTGGTGGGTTGAAGGAGCGGCCTGGCTCGCCGCTCAGCCAGTCGCGCCAGAGGGTTTGATCGGCGGCGGAGGCGGGCCCCGCCTCCATGGTCACCCCCTGGCTGGCCCGGCTCACCGCCACATACGCCAGCTGGCGGCAGAGCTGTTCCTCCCGCGGCCAGAAGACATCCCCCGCCACGAACACCTCGCCGAAGGTGCTGCCCTGGCTGCGATGCACCGTGAGCACGGCGGCGGGGCCGAGGGAGGCGAAGGCATCGCGGAGGAGAAAGAACTGGCGCCAGATCCGCCGCGCCTCGGCCGGTTCGGCCCCGCGGGCCGCCCCGCGAAGGCGCTGCAGCGTCTGATCCAGGGCCTGCCGCGACGGGCTGCCGATGGGGGGAAGCAGCCGCAGGGTGAGGCGGGTGTCCCCCGCGTCGACGCTCACCATCAAGGTTTCGATCACGGCGGGCAGCGGGTCATCGTCCTCGCCGCCAAGCCAGCCGCTCTCCCCGCCTCCCCGGGGCGTCAACACATACTGCCCGCCCTTCACCTCCCGCACCACCACCTCTCGGTTGGAGCTCAGGCAGAGCTCGGGATCCTCCGGCGCCTCCGCCTCCTCCACGCACGCGGGAGCCAGCACCGGGGAGCGGGTGATCAGCACCTCGCCGGGCAGCACCGGCATGGTGTCGGAGCGATCGCCGTGGAGCGCCTTTCGGGCGATGGGCACCAGCGTCTCCAGGGTGCGATTTGTGTAGCAGAGGATGCGCGCCAGATCGGGATTGTCGGTTTCGGTGCAGCGCCGCAGGGCTCGCTGAGCCGCCTGCAGCCACTCCTGCCGGTCCAGCAGCGCCACCATGCCCTGGTCGGTGCGACAGGGGGGAAGCAGGGGGGGGCGGCGGCAGGGCAGGACACCCTCCCGCAGGCCGGACGCCAGACGGAGGACGGGCCCCTGATGGCGCACCACCCGGGTGAGGCTGGCCTGGCAGACTCGCGCCAGGGAAAAGACCGGGCTTTCCTTCTCCCCCACCGGCGGCAACTGGGCTGGATCGCCGATGAACACCAGCCGGCATCCGAAGGGCTGGGCGCAGCGCAGGGTGATCTCCAGCAGCTGGCCATCCACCATGGAGGCCTCGTCCACCAGCACCAGGCTGAGGTGTTCCAGGGCCGTCGCCGTCTGGGCGGTTTCGGAGCAGCGCTCCCGATCGCCCTCGCGGCGCAGCTTCAGGCGGAGCAGCCGGTGGAGGGTGGAGGGGAACCAGGTGGGGTGAAGGCCCACCTGGTCCAGGTGATCCCGCAGCACTCCCACCGCCTTGTGGGTGGGGGCGACCACAGTCCAGCAGAGCCCCTGCGCTTCGGCATGGGCGAGGAGGCGCATGGAGAGGAAGGTCTTGCCGGTGCCCGCGTAGCCGCGCAACAGAAACGGGGTGCCATCGGCGGGGGCGGACAACCAGGCCACGAACGCCTCAGCGGCTGCCTGTTGATCCCCGCTGAGCTCCGCCCCGTCGCGGAGTCGGGGTGGAGGGCGTTTCACCCGATGCCGTGCAGGAGTCCGCGGGCCAGATGCAGGGGGGAGCCCACCCAGACCAGGCCGGGAAGGGCCACGGCCGGCCCGATGAGACTGCCCGCCAACACCTCCAGGCGCGTGTGGCCGAGGTTTTCTTTCAGGGGATGGAGCACCGGGTCCTGATCCACCAGGCCCGGCGTGGGGTGGGTGTCCCAGAGGCCATCCGGAAGGCCATTGACCCGCGCGGCCGTCAACCCCGCCGCCCGACGCACGCCGCTGGCGTCGTAAAGGATGACGAAGGTCACCGTCGCCGCCAGGGCGAAGAGGGGGTCGCCATAGCCATGCAGCCAGCCGATGCCCGCGCTGGTGCCGGTCATCAAGGCCGAGTGGCTGGAGGGCATGCCGCCGGTCTCCACCAACACCCCGGGGCGCCAGCGCCGATGGACCACGAGCTCGATGAGCAGCTTGGACAGCTGGGCCACGCCACAGGCCGCCAACCCCCAAGCCAGCACGGCGTTGTCCAGGACATCGATCAGGGGGTGATTCATGAAACGGGCAGGGGGTGGGTCAGCGATCGCGGCTGGTGATGTAGTCGGCGAGGGCCAACAGGGGCTGAGCTCGGTCGGTCCAGGGAGCGAGGGCGCCCTTGGCTTCGCTCACCAGCGCATCCGCCCGCTGGCGCGACTCCTCCAGGCCCAGCAGCTTGGGGTAGGTGGTCTTGTCGGCGGTGAGGTCCTTGCCGGCGGTCTTGCCGAGCACCTCGCTGCTGGCGGTGACATCGAGGATGTCGTCAATGATCTGAAAGGCGAGACCGATCCCGCGGGCGTAGACCCGCAGCGCCTCGAGCAGCTCCGCGCTCGCGCCCCCCACCAGGGCGCCGC
>CAYVWU010000141.1:0-6738 GCA_964455575.1 uncultured Cyanobium sp.
ATTTGTACAGCGCCCGCATGAAGCTGTGGGTGGGCGTGTTGGCGAGATGGAAGAAAGAATCCTTCAGATCCTCTCCGTGGTTGCCCTCAGGATTGGCCAGTCCAAAGGGCCTCTCCTTCAGGATCGCGTCCTCACCATTCCAAAGCGCCAGGGAAAAGCAGAGCCGGCACTGCTCATCACACAGCCCGAGCAGACCATCCTCTCCCCAGCGGTAGGCCCGGGACCGCGCGTGGTCATGGGGGAAAGAGCGCCAGGCGTCGCCATCGGCGGAGTAGTCCTCCCGCACCGTGCCCCACTGGCGCTCGCTGAGATAGGACCCCCAGAGACCCCAGGGGACGGAGGCATGGTCGCGCTCCGCCAGGCGACGCGCCTCCGAGGGGGGAAGGCTCTGCCCCTCCGCGTCCAGGGAGCCGGGGGCGGCACCGCGCGAGCTGGCTGTCATGGCATGGGCCTCCTCGCCACGCGGGCGCATTGTCCTGAAGACGACTCTGCCTGCCGACGGCCCTCCACCCCCTGGACGCCCGGCCCCGGCCCGGAGGAGGCCGTGAGCATCTCCGCACAGCCACAGAGACCCGTGTCCAGCGCTACAGCCTGAAGAGGAGGGGACCGAAAAGATGCCAGACAAATTTAACGATCTTTGCGATCACCGACCTCCCGGAGTTGCTCACCCATGACCTCTGAACAAGCCGCCCAACTGATTGACAACACTCTCGATCTGGTGCATCAGCGACTTCAGGATCTGGAGTCCAGAGCCCTGATTCAAGAGCACCATGCCTTGGCCGAAGAGTTCCGGGAATGGCGCCATCCGGCCGGAGGGCACATCGATCTGATGGTCTTCCCTGGGCTTTCGAGCCCTTGAGTCTGTCTGGGGCGTCCCCCGGGAGATCAGCCGTACCCAGGGTGGACGCCTGAAATGGTGTTGGCCACGGCAACCGGCGCCTGGGCAACCCAGCGGCTTCATGCCGCGGCGGCGCTGAATCCGGCCGTCGTCCAGTCGACATGTCATCTGGATGTGGAGGATGGCACCCGGAACGGCGGCGCCGATCTCAAGCCTCTCTTTCGTCTGCTGCGGTTTTAGCCAGCCTCGGCCTCTTCCAGAAGAGCAGGCCCCGCCATTTTGGCCTCACTCCGCTCTCCGGCCCATTGCGCAGCGACCACCCCCATCGGCGGGGAACCTTGTCTGACCTGCCATGGGTCGTGGAGCCCGTTGATGCGCCGGAAGCTCTGCCCGGGCGACTGACGGTGCGCGGTGGAGATGTCTTCAACGCCGTGCCGACCGGGGCGGATGCCGATCTTCTCAAGCCCATCCCGCACGACAGGGAGGAGTTGACCTGTCTGCCGATGCTCCCGGCGATCCACGCGGCGATGTCACCGGGAGGACGACCCTCCTCCGTCGCCTTCGCGGCGGTGCAGGCAACGCCATCCACCTTGAGGCCGCGGGCGTCGATCAGGGTGATCGTGCCGCCCTTGGTGCTGAGCCGCAGGCTGGTGCCAAGCAGGGGAATGGCGAGCGCTTCGCTCGGCGGCGGGATGCCGCTGATCCAAGGTTGCCACGGATGTCTTCGATGGCCGCGCTGTCCACCGGAGATATAGCCAACCAGTCGCTTTTGCACAGGCCTCGATTGGCTATGGCTTCCTTTCTGTTCTGGCTTTCAGGTTGTCCAGCTCCTCCGTCAGGTCATTGAGGCGACGGTTGGCGGCGTCGATGTCTGCTTTCAGTTTTGACTTCTCATCAGCGTCATAGTCCTTCAACGCGCGAAACATCAGCGCTCCACCACCACCGATCATGGCCACCATCGCCAACAGACTGAAGAGACTGGTGGTGCGGAAGTTGAACACCAGGCTCTGCAGCACACCAACGGCGAGGGCAGCGGATGAGGCCCAGATCAGGAACCAGCCGATCCTGCGATTCACATCACCGATCAGCAGGGCCACGCCGACCCCAAAGGGAAGCAGCAGCAAGCCAAAGCCCTGCCCGGCGCCGAAGGGAAGGAAGCCACCCCAGCCTCCCCAGCCCCGTCGCCAGCCAAAGGAGCGAAAGCCGGAATCCACCATCACCTGATTGGTGAAGAGAAAAAGACCAGCCGCAAAGAGAGCACCGCCGAGCAAGAAGAGAAAAAAGTCGTTGATCGGCTTGCGCACGAGTTCCCGTTCAAAAATGAGGTTGACAATATAAGGTCAGCCAGCCTTCATCACGCGTATTCAACGGCGATTGCCCTGGCATTGCCCACACCCAGCCGCAACCCCGCCCCCACCACGACAAACGCCACCGCCAGCGCCGTGATGCCACGGATGTGCCAGGCCAAGGGAGCGAGAGTGTCGTCGCTCAGATGGGGGATGAGACGCAAGCGGGCGTGGAGGGCCAGGGCGAGGGTGGCGGCCAGGGCATGAACGATCACCAGCGCGGCAAACAGGGACATGGCGGCAAGGGGAGAGACGGCCTCAGAGCCAATGATGGAGATAGGGCTTGGCATGGCCCTTCGGCCGGCTGAAAACCACCGCCATCGCCGTGAGCGACAGCGAGCCGATCAACACCGGCATGACGACGAAACCGACGCTGGCGCGCACCATCACGCCCAACAGGGCCAGCGCCCCGGCGGGGGGATGCAGGCAGCGAAGCGCTTGTCCCAGCGCATCTGCATCGCACCGAAAAAATCCAGCAACACGCCGACCCACGGCCGAAACCAACGGCAACAGGCCGCACACAAGTGTGGTCGCTGGGGGGGGGGGCAGCTGGAGCAGCAGGGCCTGTGCGACGCCCCTTGGATCGGCCGCATCGGGTCACGGAATCTCCGATGTCGCCGCGCAGCAGGGCGAAAGCGCAGCAACGGCAGCGCCGCGCACCAGCCAGGGAACCGGCCTCCCAAGCAAGACCAACAATGAGACAGCTGCCAAAATTTCCAGGATTGTTCCCTATGGCACAAGGTCTTCTTGAATCGCGCTCTCTCCGTCCTTGCGACCTCCGGCCTACTGGCAGCCGTCATCCAGCTCCCCCTACCTGCTTCTGCGAGCACCACTTGGGATTGGTCGTTCACAACCAATAAAGCAGATCAGTTCGGGTCGGGGACATTCACAACTGCCGATGTTACTCCAACAGCCTTTACGACATACGATCTTACCGGGATCAGCGGAACGTATAATCGCGAGGGCTTTACCTACACGATTTCCGGTCTTTATGCGCCAAGCGGCCAAACAGATCGAAACAAGTTCCAGTGGGATGGCACAATCAACTCGAAAATCTTAGTCGGCCAATTCAGCACTAGAGCCTTCGGGTTCATCGCGGGAGGCAAGGATGTTTCTGTTTTTCAACTTGCGGCTGGTTTCGCTCCTGTCAGCGATACGGTCACTGGTTTTTCCGGCACTGACGGAAGCGTCACCAATTCGACGCTTTCCCCGAGAGATCCTGTTCCCGGCCCGCTCCCTGTGCTTGGCATCGCCACTGGCTTGTCTTGGAGCCGCCGTCTGCGTCAGCGTCTTCGTGAGTGTTCAAGTGCTCGCACCCATTGAGCCTGGCAAGGCGCACAGGGTATAAGGGAGAGGGCCGCCACGCGGTCCCTCGCCAAGGACGACACGATGGCGGCTAGGGTGACGCCCTCGCTCATGGCCAAGGCATTCACCTCCGATTGAAGTTTGGCTTTCTCATCGGAGTCATCGTCTTTCAGTGAGCGGAACATCAACGCTCCTCCACTGCCGATCATGACCACGATCGCCAGCAGACTGAAGAGGCTGGTGGTGCGGAAATTGAAGACCAGGCTTTGCAACACGCCAACGCCGAGAGCGGCGGAGGACGCTCAGATCAGGAACCAGCCAATCCTGCGATTCACATCACCGATCAAGAAGGCAACTCCGATGCCAAGGGGAAGCATCAACAAGCAAACCCCTGGCCCGCGCCAAAAGAAAAGAAGCCACCCCATCCACCCCAGACGCGTCGCCAACCAAAAGAGCGAAAGCCGGAATCCACCATCACCTGATTGGTGAAGAGGAAGAGGCCAACGGAAAAGAGAGCACCTCCAATCAGGAAGAGGAAAAAGTCGTTAATCGGCTTGCGCATAAGTTCCCATCAAAAATTGAAGGCGAGACCATAAGGACAGCAAACCCTCATCAACGTGTTGACAACGGTTTGTCAACAGGGCTGTCAACTGCGTGGCCAAAAGGCCGAGCCACGCCCTGGACATCTCGCGACGGTCGAACCGCGGCTGAAACTCACGGCCGCAGGGCCCTTCGGCCTTAATCCAGCTGAACCATGACAACAAACGGGCGCCTGGATCCTCGGGAACACATCCAGATCCTGGCGGCCGTGGCTAACGAGAGCCGCTCGACCGCCAGGAAGGGGAATGCGGTGTTCGGCGTCTCGGCGGGGCCCACCCTCCTCGACGAAAGCACCATGGACCAGCCCAGGAACCGCCACACAAGCTAAGACCAATCATGAGACTGATGGAAAAATCTTATGGCTTCTTTCGTTTTCATGAAGTTTTCCCTGAATTGTTCTGTTACAGCCCTGGCGACTTCCGGCCTTCTGGCAGCAGCCATCCAGCTCCCAATTCCGGCCTTCGCCGTCACCACCTGGGATTGGTCATTCACAACTTCTTATGCAGATCAGTTCGGCTCGGGGACCTTCACAACCGCTGATGTTACTCCGACAGCTTTTACGACATACGATATTATTGGCATCAGCGGAACGTACAATCGCGCTGGAATCCCTTTCGCGATTACAGGTCTTAACACTGCCCCTGGTCTTAACGCTAACAAGTTTCAGTGGGATGGCACGATAGCTTCGAAAATTTTTGCGGGTCAGTATTACTCCAAATCAATTGCTTTTTACACGACGGGCTCGGATGCAACCCTTAGCAATTATAATACTGTTGGATTCGGTCCTCTCGACTATACATCCACTAACTTTTCTGGCCCAGACGGATCTATTACGACTTCTACTCTTTCCCCGCGCAATCCTGTTCCCGGCCCACTCCCCGTGCTTGGCGTCGCGACCGGCTTGACGTGGAGTCGCCGCCTGCGGCAGCGCCTGCGGACGTGTTCCAGTGCTCCCACCCGTTAGACCTTGCAAGGCGTCTAGTATGTAATGATAGAGTGTCACATTGGTGGTGCACATGCACCTCACATGTGACACGACGACTCGGTGAGAATGGATGGATGGATCGAGACAGCAAATGCACTCATTGCCGCAAGGCGCGAAGTTTCGTTTCGTGTGATCAAACGGGAGATGGGTTTTCAACACATCGAGCTGTGAGGCCTGCCCAATCGAGGCCGCAGGCCAAACGTGGCGGAGTCACCAAAACCGCTGCACGGCGAATGTGCTGGCAGCGCTCGCGAATCTGTTGATGGCGTCACACAAACGGCTGTACAGGACTTCCTTGTGGTGGCGGCCATTGAAAGGCCAAACCATCGCCATGGCGCAAGATCTAGGAAACAGGATGAAAGAATCAAGGTGATGACGAGCAGGCCATCGGCTTGATTGTGTTTGAAAGAACAGTGAGACCTTTGAGTTTTGGGGCTGATTATCGAGATCTTTTCTACTTCCCTGGAGCGTCAATCCAGAGCGCGCTGAACCGCGCCGCGAAAGTCGCTCGGGGGCGCCAGACCTTGCCGGCGAGCTTTCTCACGCGCCAAGGCGTGATTCATGTCGGTCAGAACAAACCACACCGACTTTCTCGCCTCCCGGGCCGCCACCAGCTCATCGCGCGCCACCTCCCCGCCGCCGACCCCCACCACCGCCTTGCTGGTCTCCACCAAGGCCCGGGAGGTGGGCGACAGCGCCCGTTGGCCGGGCAGCCGACCGCCCCAGGTGGCGTCCTTCACGACAAACACGTGATCCACGCAGGGGGAGAACGCCACGCCGTGGTCACGCGCCAGGGACGACACGATGTCGACGGTGGTGAAGCCCATCTGTTTGGCAAGGGGATACACCGCGCCGATGCCCTCCGCCGTGGCGCCGATGTTGATCAAGGTCCGGGGCGGGATCCTGACGCTCCAAAATCCGCGTGGCCTGGAGCGCCACGTGGTCTGGGGATTCGTAGCCGGCCCCGAAATAACCCGCAAACGTCAACACCGCCTTCCCCTGGCCCCGCACAAACGCCTGAATCGTCGCCGCGGTGGCGTCGCGCACCACCGGCGTCCCCCCGCAAGCGTGGCCCGGAACGGGGGCCAGGAGCAAGGCCACAGCGATTCGGGCAGGCCCAGCGAGGGCCAGCGGGAGCCGGGATCGCACACGCGCACGGGGCAGGGCGGCACGCTCCGGAAGTAGGGGCTGAGATCAACGCTCAGGTCCCGCCACCCCCCACACTGAACGCAGCCCTCCCGCCCCGCCGGGCGCCTCCCTCTGGACGCCGCCACCGCCGCCGCTGACACCATCGCCGCCATCGCCACCGCCGTTGCCCCGGGGCAGGGCGGCGTGGCCATCGTGCGCGTCTCCGGCCCGCGGGCGGAAGCCATCGGTCGCCAGTTGTTTCAAAGCGCCGGGCAGCAACCCTGGGAGAGCCACCGCGTGCTGTACGGACATGTGGTGGATCCGGCCACAGGGGAGCGGGTGGATGAGGGGCTGCTGCTGCTCATGCGCGCCCCTCGCAGCTTCACCCGGGAGGACGTGGTGGAGTTCCACTGCCACGGCGGACTGGTGGTGGTGCGTCGGGTGTTGGAGCTGGTGTGCGCCGCCGGCGCCCGGGCCGCCATGGCGGGGGAATTCAGCCTGCGGGCCGTGCTCCATGGCCGCCTGGATCTCACCCG
>CAYVWU010000142.1:0-6718 GCA_964455575.1 uncultured Cyanobium sp.
TGAGCCATCCTTCGGGATCGTTCAAAAGCATCAAGCCCCTGTCGCGAGACAGGGGTTTTTTGTTGCGTGTGGAGTTCTTGTCACTCCTTTCGTCTGGAGCAAGATCACGCCCGCACCTTGCGCCTGGTGATGTTCATGAATCCTCGTTTGAAAGCAGGTGGATTGTTCCGTAGGGGCTGGACCTGGATCTTGGTCGTTCATCTGTCTGAATGATTTTTTGTTCTGCGGGACGTGACTGCTCGGGGATGAGTCTCATCCGCCTCGATGGTTACCTCCGGTCAATCTCGCGCACAGGACAGAAAAATGAACTAAGCTATATGAAGATCAGTTTTCATCAATTGGGCGAACTTCTTCCCTCTGTTTCAACCCAGTTCCCTGCTCTGTCAACGGTTGCGATTGGAACTTTTTTCGCTGTTGTGGTGATCGCGATACTCCAATCTGATCAGAGCAGCGATGATGATGATTCCGGTCCAGGAGACGGAGGCATCATGCAACCTGTTGGCATGCGAGCCTGATTTTTGTTGATCATCTTGGATTGGCTGCTCGCCGGTCATTATATCTTTTCCACAGGTTTGCACAATCTATTTCTTTGATAATATTAGATTTCTTTGGTACTCTTTGGTGCTTTATGTGCCTTGCGCCCTTATACCAGGGTCCTAAATGTAATAACCATTCGATGCTTGGTTCAAAGATATACCTCCTCTTGTGGGTAGGACACTCTGTGTGAAGTGGTTCGTCCATAGATTGCAGACAGCAGCAACAGAATTCCCAGGCGTCCTACAAACATTCCCACGATCAAGACCAGCTGGCCCCAGCGATTGAGCTGGCTGGTGACGCCGACATCCAGGCCCACCGTGCAGAAGGCTGACATGCAGGTGAACAGCTTCTCCAGAAATGTGAACTGACCCGCCACGGTCTCTTCGCCGCCGGCCGTGGGCCCCAGACCGAGAAGCAGGGTCATCACAATCACAAACAACCCCGAAGCCACGGTCACCGCAACAGCCTTGAGAATCAACTCCGAGGGAATGCGTCGCTGGCGAATGACAACCTCGCGTCGATTGTCCAACGTCGAGCGCGTTGCGCCAAGCAGGAGGGCAAAGGTTGTGGTCTTGATGCCGCCCCCTGTGCCACCAGGGCTGGCCCCGATGAACATCAGGCCGATCATCAGCAGCAACCCCGCATCAGACAGGGTTTCCTGAGATAACACAACCGTGTTGAAGCCAGCCGTGCGCGTTGTGATCGATTGAAAAATGGTCACCTGCAACTTATCCCAGAGCGACAGCTGGCTGATCACCCCATCGCTGGCGAATTGCTCGGTGAACAGCAGGCCGATGGCCCCGAGGGCAATCAACAGTAGGGTGCTGCGCAGCACCAGTCGCGTGTGCAGGCTCAGGTTGCGGAGGCGACGCAGGCGAAAGCGTTTGGTCCAGAGATCGTTGGTCACCCGCCAGCCGATGCCCCCGATCACAATCAAGGCCCCGATCACGCCGTTGACCACAGGTTGCGAGCGATAGCTCACCAGGTTGTCGCTGAACAGACCAAAGCCGGCATTGTTATACGCGCTGATGCAGTGAAAGAGTGAAGCCCAGAGTCGCGCCGCGGGATTCTCGATCTCCGTAAAGCCAAAGCAGTAGAGGATCAGTGAGCCCAACCCCATGATGATGGCCGCCGTGAGCAGGATGGAATTGAAGGTTGGGCCGATGCCTCCCACACCGAATTCATCGAGGGCGCGCCCGCGATCCAATCGGTGCCTGAGTCCGGAACGCCCCTGCACAAAACCCTGCAGAAAGGTGGTGATGGCCATCAGTCCCAAGCCGCCAACGACAATCAACCCCGCCAGCACGATCTGACCCAGCAGGGTGAGCTCCTTCCCGACATCAATGATCGATAGTCCCGTCACGGTGATCGCTGAGGTGACAGTGAACAGGGCTTCCCAGAGCCCGACGGAGTCCGATGAACACGCCGGCGAGGCCAGGATCACGGTGCCGACACCGATCACCAGCAGACCGGTCACCACAGTGAATTGCGGCACGGTGAGATGGCGTCGCCACTGATCCAGGCGGCCCAGGGCGTGCGTCAGCAGGGTGGCCGAGCTCACGGCAGCAAAGGAAAAGCGCACCCTATTGAATGGCAGGGTCCCCACCTGAGCCAGACGCTTGGAGTCCGGTCCTTGGCGCCACCAGCTGCTCCTCGCCGGTGGCGGTCACACCCATGCCCTGCTGCTGCGGCGATGGTTGATGCGCCCGCAGCTGCGCCCGCCGGCCACACGCATCACCCTTGTCAGCCGTCACAGCACCCTCTGCTACTCCGGATTGGTGCCAGCTGTTCTCGCGGGCCTGGCGCCGGCCGCCAGCTGCCGGCTGGATCTTCGCCGCCTCTGCGCCCTGGCGGGGGTGGCCTTTGTGCGGGCGGAGATCGTGGGCTTGGATCCCGCTGCCCGCCTTCTCCGGCTGGAGGGGCGTCCGCCGCTGGCCTTTGATCGCCTCAGCCTGGACGTGGGCGCCGTCACCCCGCGCACTCCCGGAGAGATCGCTGTCAAACCCCTGGAGGGCCTGCTCTCCTGGGCCGAGCACCTCCCCGCCGCAGACCTGCGCCTCCGTGGTGGTGGCGCCTCCGCCTTGGAGGTGGCGCTGGCCTTGCGGGCCCGGGGTGCCCAGCCTCGCCTTCTGCTGCGCGGCGCCGCGCTCCATCTCTCCTCCCCCGCCGCGAACCGGCGCGCTGAGCGTCTCCTGCGGCAGGCCGCCATCCCCGTTCAGCGCCAGGTCGATGCGTCCCAGCGCACGGATCTGGCCTGCACGGGCAGTCAGGCCCCCGGCTGGCTCGCGGAGGCGGGGCTGCCTGTCGATCCCGCCAGCGGCCGCGTGCTCACGGAGGCGACCCTGCAGGTGCGCCACCATCCCGCCCTCTTCGCGGTGGGGGATTGTGGCCTGATCGCCACCCGGCCCCGCCCGCCCTCCGGGGTGTGGGCCGTTCGGGCGGCGCCGGCGCTCGCTGGCAATCTGCGGCGCAGCCTGGCGAACCAGCCCTTGGTTCCCTGGCGCCCCCAAGCGCTGGCGCTCCAACTGTTGGGGGATGGAGGCGTCTGCGGACCTCCCCGGGCCCTGGCGCTCTGGGGTCCCTTCGCTGTGGGGCCCCACCCTTGGCTCTGGCTGTGGAAGCGCCGCCTGGACCATCGGTTCATGGCCAGCTTCGAGAGGCTGCGTCCCATGACAGCCTCCGGGCCAGCGGCGACTCCCGGAACGGACTCCGAGGTCCCTCCCGCCATGGGTTGTCGCGGCTGCGCCGCCAAGCTCGCCGCGGCTCCCCTCCGCTCCGCGCTGACCCGTCTGGCAGCCCTGGATGGCCTTCCCGCTCCCCCGGCTCCGGAGGATGCGCCTCTCCTGCGCCAGCTTGAGGGGGGGCTGAGGCTGCTGCAGAGCGTGGATGGCTTTCCCGCTCTGGTGGCCGACCCCTGGCTCAATGGCCGTCTGACGACCCTCCATGCCTGCGGGGATCTCTGGGCGAGCGGCGCCACGGTCAACAGCGCCCAGGTGGTGGTCACCATCCCCTCGGGGAGCCCGAGCCTTCAGGAGGAGCTGCTCCTCCAGACCCTCGCGGGGGTGCGGTCCGTGTTGGCTCCCCTGGGCGCGGCCCTGCTTGGGGGCCACACCCTGGAGGGCCGCGATGGCGCTGGTCTGGCGGTCACGCTGGCCGTCAATGGCCTGGCGCCCGAGACCCGCCACTGGGGAAAGGGACCCCTGGCGGCAGGGGATGTCCTGGTGTTGAGCCGGCCGATCGGCACAGGCGTGTTGTTTGCCGCCGCCATGGCCGGTCTCCCTTGCGGTCCCTGGCTGGATGGCGCCCTGGCGCGCCTGGAGCGGGACCAGGCGGCGCTCGTTCCCCTGCTGGCGGCCCATGGCTGTCACGCCTGCACGGACATCACGGGGTTTGGCCTGTTGGGTCATCTCGGCGAGATGCTGAGCGCCGGGACAACGGCGGAGCAGCGCGCCGAGACGCCTCCGTCTCTGGTGGTGGAGTTGGACGGTGAGGCCATCCCCGCCTTCCCCGGAGCCCTGGAGCTGCTCGCGGACGGACAGGCCAGCAGCCTGGCGCCAGCCAATGCCGAAGCCCTGGCCCTTCTGGGGGGAAGCGTTCGCTGGGTGGGGGCCGAGCCCCTCACCCGCGCCCGGGAGGGGTTGCTGATCGACCCTCAGACCTGCGGACCGCTCCTGGCCGCGCTTCCCCGCGAGCGGGCGACGGCGGCTTTGCGCGCCCTCCATGAGGCGGGTTTCGCGGAGGCCAGGGTCATCGCTCGGGTGCGATCCCGGGCCGAGGAGCGCCCCGAGGGTGAATCGGCGGGGCGGCGCTGAGCGTCAGGGCCGCTGGCAGTGCACCCGCCCGTCCCGCAGCAACTGGTCCGCGGCGGCCTCGGCGGTCAGCTCCCCCAGATCCACGGTGGTCCTCTCCGCATGGGCCGCGCCCTCGCGGTCGTAACAGCGGTCGTAGTAGTCGAGCATCTCCGCGCAGGCCCGCTCCATCTGGCCCCGCGCGATGGCCTCCACCGCCGCTGCCGTGCGTTGGGGGCCGAGGCGCTTGCTGATGCGCAGGGTGGCCTCCGTCAGCTCCGCGGGATCCTGCGCGCCGTAGATTTCCACGAGATGCCGCAAGCGCTCCTGGAGCGGTCGCCGCACCTCCAGCATGGGGGCGGTTTTCATCTGCTGCCACAGGCCTCCCGGGATCCGGCAGCGACCCACCTGGGCACTCTCGGCCTCCATCCAGACTTCCGCCGCCGTGGCGGAGCGCCGCAGTTGCGCGGCGAGGCGATTCTCAAACTGCTCCCCGCTGGGCTGCGCGGGCTGGCCGAGCCCGCCGAAGCTGCTGCCGCGATGGTGGGCCAGGCCCTCCAGATCCACCACGGCCACCCCTCTGTCGGCGAGGGCGAGCAACAGGGCGGTCTTGCCTGTGCCGGTGCGACCCCCCAGCAGTCGCAGGGGCCAGGGCTGTTCCATCAAGGCCAGCACCCACTGCCGATAGGCCTTGTAGCCCCCCTCCAGCAGCACGACCGGAAGGTCGAGGGTTGAGGCCAGCCAGGCGACGCTGGCGGAGCGCAGACCGCCTCGCCAGCAATGCAGTCGCAGGGGATGCTCCGGCGTCCGGTCGCGGGCGGCGAGAAGCTCGTCGGCCAGGTCCGCCAGCCGTGGGCCGACCCGCTCCAGGCCGTGCCGCACGGCTCGCTGGCGGCCGACCTGTTTGTAGAGGGTGCCGACTTCCGCGCGCTCGGCATCGGTGAACAGGGGCAGATTGCGGGCGCCCGGGATGTGGCCCTGTTGAAATTCAGCGGGGGTGCGCACATCCAACAGGGGCCCCTGGCCTTCAAGAAAGTCTTCGATCGCGCTGGGTGTCGGAACCATGGGGTCGCCGGTGTGGATGGTCATCGCTGCCCCAGCCCCGGGCCTGTGGAAGTCAATCCGTAAAGTGCCATGGCAAGGCTCTGTTCCAGCAGGAGGATCGATGCGGCGTCGCCGGTTTGCGCAACTCGCCACATCCACGCTTTGTCTGGCTGGGCTGGCGGGTCTGGGCCTCTCCCGTTCCGCGGGAACCGTGGCCGCTGCTCCCGCCGGAGGGTCTCCCCCGGTTCTCCGGATGAGCGCGATACCGGATCAGAACCCGGAGAAGCTCAACCGCCTCTACCCCCTCGTGGCCCGGGTGCTGTCCCGGCAACTGGGTGTTCCCGTCCGGTACGTGCCGATGGTGGACTACGCGGCGGCGGTGAGCGCCTTCCGTACCGGCGATCTGGATCTGGTCTGGTTCGGCGGGCTGACGGGCGTGCAGGCCCGCCTTCTCAAGCCTGGTGCCAGGGTGGTCGCCCAACGGGACATTGATGCCAACTTCCGCAGCGTCTTCATCGCCAACCCCGGCAGCGGCCTGACGCCCTTCGTGCCGATGAAGGGTCTGACGGCGCTCCGCGGCAAGCGCTTCACCTTCGGTTCCGAGAGTTCCACCTCCGGGCGGCTGATGCCCCAGTGGTTCCTGGCCCAGGTCGGTGTACGACCCCAGGATTTCGCTGGCGGGGCGCCGGGTTTCAGCGGCAGCCACGACGCCACCATCGCTCTGGTGCAGAGCGGGGCCTATGAGGCCGGGGTGGTCAACGAGCAGGTGTGGCGCAGCAGCCTTCGCAGCGGCAAGGCCAATCGCGCCAAAGTTTTCCTGCTTTGGAAAACCCCGGGCTACCCCGACTACCACTGGCTGGCTCAGCCCAACCTGGATCGACGCTTCACGCCGGGTTTCACCGACAGGATCCGCGCGGCCATCCTCAGCTGGCGGCAGAAGGATCCTGACCAGAAGGTCATTCTCGATCTTTTCGGCGCGCAGCAGTTCACCACGGCCCGACCGGAGGACTACAAGCGCATTGAAACCGTGGGACGGCAGATCGGCCTGATTCGCTGAGACCAGCCCCATGGACCCTCTGCTGGCGCTGGAGAGCATCTCCGTGCGCGGTCGCGACCAGCCCCGGCTGCAAAACGTGAGTCTCTCCTTGTGGCCCAGGGAGCGTGTGGCACTCCTCGGTCCCAGTGGAGCGGGCAAGAGCACCCTCCTCGCCGTGGCCAACGGCCTCCTCCCCCCCGACGCGGGGCGCGTTCGCTGGGATGGAGTTCCCCCCGCCCGTTCTCGTCGCGCACGCCGCCGCCAACAGGCCCGCATCGGCACCCTCTGGCAGGACCTCCGCCTGATCGAGGAG
>CAYVWU010000143.1:0-6646 GCA_964455575.1 uncultured Cyanobium sp.
CAGAAGGTGCGGGAGTTGAAGTGCAAGGTCGGCTCCGCCGGCAGCGCCCGCCATGGCGGCTCCCGCCCCACGGGCCCCAACCGCAATGGCGCCAAGCAGGCCGCCGCCACCGTCGCCGCAGCCGATGCTCACTGGAAGGTGGGCCTCACCCAGACCAGCCGCGGTCAGCTGGTCACCGGCACCCAGGCCAACCGCTCGGTGACCACCACCGGCAATGAGGCCGGCACCTGCCGCGTCGTCACCGGCACCGAATATCTGGGCGCGGAAGTGTTCAACACCTTCTGCCAGACCGGTCCCCTGGGCACCCAGCCCGCCAAGGTGGCCGTCACCGCCACCACGCGCGGCAATCGGGTCACCGGCAATGAGGTGGGCCGCTCCGAAAAGGTCACCGGCGATGAGCCCGGCACCTGCAAGTTGATCACCGGCACGGAATATCTCTCCGCCGACCAGACCCAGGCCTGGTGTGGCGTCACCGTTCCCTCCCCCCGCAAGGTGGGGCGCGCCCAGACGGAAGGTGGCCAGCCCGTCTCCGGCGTGCTCGTCGGCCGCTCCGAGAAGGTCACTGGCGATGAGCCCGGTTCGGGTCGCCAGCTCACCGGCGATCAATACGTCTCCGGTCCCACCCAGGTGAAGGGCAAGTCGCCCCAGAAGGTGGGCAGCTTCCAGACCCTGCGCGGCACCGGCATCACCGGCACCACCGTCGGTCGCAGTCAGCGGGTGACCGGCGATGAGCCCGGCTCCTGCCGCTCGATCACCGGTGACGAATACATCGGCTTCGAGCAGTACGACTCCTTCTGCGGCGTTCGCCCCGCCCCAGAGGCGGCCAAGGTGGGGTTCAGTGTCACGCCCCGCGCCCAGGTCGTCAGCGGCACCCGCACCGGCCGCTCCACCAAGGTCACCGGCGATGAGCCCGGCACCTGCAAGGTGGTGACCGGCACTCCCTACGCGGGCCTTGAAGAGGCCGGCGCCTGGTGCGGCACCAACGACGTCAAGGCCATCCGCCAGCGCACTCCCAACCGCATGGGCACGGTGATGAGCGGGATCCAGCCCGGCATCGGCGGCGTGATGACGGGCGCCGAGCGCGGCGCCTGCGAAGACATCACCGGCACCCCTTATGTGGGCCCCGATCAGCTCGCCGCCAGTTGCGGCACCGCCGCCCCCGTGCCGGTCGACTTCCCCCAACCGCTCACCACCGCCCCCTGGCAGGAGTTCAGCGTGCAATCGCCCGCCCGGGCGGCCCAGGTGGAGCGGGAGCGCACCGGCACGGTCACCGGCAGCACCTACGAGCAGGGAGGACGCATCACCGGCCCTTTTGACATGGCCACGGGAAAGGTGACGGGAACAGAGCAGTTTCGCTTTGATCGCCGCCAGCGTGAGGAAGCCCGCGGCCCTCTGACTCCCCCGGCCCCCGCGGCCGAACGCGCCGAAGGCGAGCGGCCCACCTCACGGGTCACCGGTGAAGGCATTTCCACTGGCCTGACGATCACCGGCGACGACTGGAATCGCGGCCGCCATGTCACCGGCACCGAAGGCGCCTCCGCCCGCCGTCGCAATCCCTCCCGTCCTGGAGCGATGTCGGCGATGCCGACGTTCCAGGCCAAGCGGAATGAGGACATTCCCGAACCGGTGAGCCGCATCACCGGCTCCAGTGGCAACACCTCCTCCGGATCCCTGATCACGGTCTCCGGCGGAGCCCGAGGCTGAACCCCATGCCACGACGCCCGGCCCCTGCCCCCCGTCCGCAGGCCCCGAGCTCACCTCGCCGCCGCTGGCCCGGCTCAGCGGAGGAGTTTCGGGCCCGGCTGGCTGATGTGCGCTCCTCGTCGAGTGCCAGCGGCCTCCACCCCCTCACCGATGCTTCCGCCAACGCCGCCCTGCGGGCCTATGACACGCGGGTGAAGGAGGCCTTCGACCGGCTCGTGCCCCTGTTGAAGCGCCTCTCCTCCCTCCAGCATGAGGAGGGATTCGAGGCCCGCGCCCAGGAGCTGGCTCGCGCCGAGCTCGGTTTCACCCTGCCCCCCCAGCTTCTGGAGACCGCCTGGGTCACCCAGCTGGATATGCGCACCCTCTTCGCCTGGTGCCTGTTTGAGACCTACGAGCAGACCAGCGCCAGCTTCTTCGACGACGATCCCCTGAGCGGCCGCCCGGGTGGACCCGCCACCGAAGCCTTTGACGCCTTCCTCCTGGATTGCGGCTTCCATTTGCTGGACATCACTCCCTGCGCGGATGGTCGCTTGGCCCATGCGGTGGCTTCCGCCCTGCGCATCCCTTACAGCTCCGTGCGGCGTCGCCCCCACGCGGGCGCGATGTTCGATGTGGAGAACACGGTCAACCGCTGGGTGAAGACCGAGCACCGTCGCTATCGCGAGGCTCTGCCCAACCCCGCCCATGCGGACACCCGCTACCTGAAAGTGGTGCTCTACCACTTCAGCTCCCGCGATCCCGGCCACGAGGGTTGCGCCGCCCATGGCAGCGATGACGACCTGGCGGCTCAGTGCGGCATGCGTCGCCTGCTCGACTTCCAGACCGCCATCGAGAACAGCTTCTGCTGCGGCGCCTCGGTTGATCTCCTGCTGCTGGGCCTCGACACGGACACCGACGCCTTGCGCGTCCACGTGCCCGGTCGTGATGGCCAGACCGATCTGGAGCGCTGGCTCGATGCCCGCGACGTTTACGAGGCCACCCGCGAGCTCTCAGCGGTGGAGGGCAGCCAGCAGATCATGAGCCTTGTGGAGCAGGCCGCGGCCTCCACGCCGGATCCCGGCATGGTGCGGCTGATCAGTCGCCTGCTGGCGAACAACCTGTCGCAGATCGACTACGTGCGCCAGTTCCATGGCGGCCACTACCCCGATGCCGGCCATGCGGAGCGGTTCATCGGCGTGGGCATTGGCTTCAAGGAGATTCATCTGCGCAATCTCACCTATTTCGCCTACATGGACACCGTGGAGGAAGGCGCGCCGGATCTGGACGTGGGCATCAAGATCTTCAAGGGATTGAACGTCTCCCGCGGTCTGCCCATTCCGGTGGTCGTGCGCTTCGATTACCACGGCCAGGTGCCGGGTGCCCGGGAGCGGGCGGTGCGCCATGCCCAGCGGGTGCAGCGCGCCATCGAAAGCCGCTACGCTGAACTCCATCAGCAGGGCTTGATCCATGTCCTGCAGACCGTGCGAGATCAGGATCGCCATGTGCCTGCCGAGGCGGTGGGCTCCACGATCTCCTTCGCCACTGTTGGAGGACATTGAGATGATCATCTGCAAGGTGGTGAAGCCTTTGGTGTCCACCAATCGCATCCCGGATTTCGAACATAAATATCTGCAGGTTGTGCTCGATGGCAGCACGCAGAAAGTGGCTGTGGACGCGGTGGGCGCCATGCCTGGCGACTGGGTGATCTGCGTGGGCAGTTCAGCGGCGCGGGAGGCGGCCGGCAGCAAGTCCTATCCCAGCGACCTCACCATCGTCGGCATCATCGACCACTGGGATCCGGAGGAGGCGAAGGCCATCGCCAAAGGCAGCTCCAGCTCCTCCAGCGCGTCTCCCTCGTCCAGCGCCTCCTCCTCCTCCGCCTCCGCCAGTGGCGGCAGCGGCAACGGCGGGGCCGCCAGCACGGGGAGTTCGGGCTGATGGAAATCATGCAGGTCGCCGGTTCCCTGGTCTGCTCCCAGCGCGTGGAGGGCCTGGCTCACATGAATCTGCGGATCCTGCGTTCCCCCAAGGGCAAGCTCACCGTGGCTGTGGACCCCGTCGGCGCCAGTGTCGGCAACTGGGTGTTCACCGCCAGCGGCAGCGCCGCTCGCTTCGCCTGCGGCAACCCCGAGATCCACACCGATCTGACCATCGGCGGAATCATCGATTTCTGGGAACCCGACGGCTGACGCCCTCCCCCGGACCCTCCACCGCCTCTCCCCTCCACGCCCACCGCCCACCACGACGCCCCGCGCCATGGCCCCCTCCTCCTCCCGCTCCAGCCGCCCCTCAGCACGCAAGGGATCGGGGTCGCAGCCGACCGTCCGCGGGGCGGCCAGCCGCCGGGCCACCACCGTGAAGGCCACCCCCGTGGTGGAGGACACCGCCCTGGTGGTGCTCCCTCCCGCGGAGACGCCACCCGCCGCCACACCCGCTGAGCCGCCCACCCCCGCTCTGGTCCCCAGCGCGTCCGCGCCGCTCGCCGTGGCCGCCGCCCCGGCCGCCCCGGCGCCTGGCGCCACCGCTCCCGGCGCCGCCGCTGACGCCGCGGGCGCGGCTGAGTCTGGAGCGGCCTCCACTCCCGCGGGTGGAGGAGAGCCCGCCGCGGCTTCCCCCTCCTCTCCCCCGTCCAGTGCCGGCGGTGGCAGCGGCGCTTCCGCCGGCCTTCCCCCCTCCCGGCCCCTGCCGACCCGGCGCACCGGCCCCCGCGAGGAGCCCGCGGTTCGCGGCATCGCCCTGGGGATGATCGAGACCCGTGGCCTGGTGCCGGCCATCGAGGCCGCGGACGCCATGACCAAAGCCGCCGAAGTCACGATGGTGGCGCGGGAATTCGTTGGCGGCGGCTACGTCACCGTGATGGTGCGCGGGGAAACCGGCGCCGTGAACGCTGCCGTGCGCGCTGGCGCCGACGCTTGTGAGCGGGTTGGCGACGGCCTCGTGGCGGCCCACATCATCGCCCGACCCCATGGGGAAGTGGAGCCGGCTCTGGCCGCCAGCGGCGCCACCCGACGCCTTTGACCCCCATGGTTCCCGTTCATCCCCGGGTGCTGGCGGACCTCGGTCGCGCCCTCAGCCTTGAACTCACCGCAGTCCAGCAATACCTCACCCAGGCGGTGCTTGTCGAAAGCTGGGGTGATAGCCAGTCGGCCGATCGCTTTCGCCGGGAGACCGTGGAGGAGATGCAACACGCGGAGCGGCTGGTGAAACGCATGGTGGAGCTCGGCTTTGCTCCGGGCGCCTCCCAGCTGCGCCCCGCCACCCATGCCGCCGACCTGGAGGGTCTGTTGCGCCTCAACGCCGACCTCGAAGCTCAACTCATCAACCACTACGCCAACGCCTGGGATCTCTGCCAGCGGATCGGCGACGCGGCGAACGGCACCCTCTTCCATGCCCTCTGGCAGGACGAGCAACGCCATGGAGAGGAGATGGCCGCCTGGTTGGAGAGCCTGCGGCCCCAGACGGCTCGTTTCCTTGCGGGAGCTGCCGTTTGATCGCACGCCCCCACTCCTGGCGCCCCGTCGCTGCCTCGTCTGATCCCCGCCAAGCGCTGTCCCTCGCCGGCTCCCCATGACCAGTGCTTCCTTGGCTCCCGACCTGCCGCTGCCCATCCAGCTGGCCTGGCTGATCCCCCTCTACGGCTTCAGCGGCGTGTTCCTCTCCCTGCCCTGGGCGGCGGGCTGGATCAAGCGCAACGGGCCCCGTCCCGCCGCCTATCTGAATCTCCTCGTCACCCTGCTGGCTGTCCTGCACGGCAGCTTGGTGATCCAGGAGGTGTTGGCCCTCGGTCCCCAGCAGCTGGAGTGGCCCTGGTTGCGGGTGGCCGATCTGGATCTGCGCATCGGTTTTGATCTCTCCCTCACCAACCTCGCCGCCCTGGAGCTGGTGACCTTCATGAGCCTGGTGGGCCAGGTGTTCGCTCTGGGCTATCTCGACAAGGAGTGGTCCCTGGCGCGTTTTTATGCCCTCGGCGGTTTCTTTGAGGGGGCAATGGCGGGGGTGGTGTTGAGCAGCAATCTCTTCATTTCCTATTTCCTGCTCGAGATGCTCACCCTGTCCACCTATCTGCTGGTGGGCTTCTGGTATGCGCAACCCCTGGTGGTCACCGCCGCCCGAGACGCCTTTCTCACCAAGCGGGTGGGGGATGTGCTCCTGTTGATGAGCCTGGTGGCCCTGGCCGCCTGGGCGCCGTCCCTCTCCTTCGTCGATCTCGCCCGATGGTCGTCCACCGCCCTGGCGGAGGGGGCGCTCACGCCTCTGGCCGGCACGCTCATCGGCCTGGGCCTGATCGCCGGCCCGATGGGCAAATGCGCCCAGTTCCCCATGCATCTCTGGCTCGATGAAGCCATGGAGGGGCCGAATCCGGCGTCGATCCTGCGCAACTCCGTGGTCGTCACCTGCGGTGCCCTGGTGCTCGTCAAGGTGATGCCCCTGCTGACCCTCTCGCCCCTGGCGGTGAAGGTGCTGCTGGCGGTGGGCACGATCAGCGCCCTGGCGGGGGCGCTGGTGGCCATCGCCCAGGTGGACCTCAAGCGGGCGTTCTCCTATGGCACCACTTCCTATCTGGGACTGGTGTTCATCGCCATCGCCCTGCGCCAGCCCGCCATCGCCCTGCTCCTCCTTCTCGCCCATGGCCTGGCGAAGGCCCTGCTCTTCATGAGCGTCGGCTCCGTGATCGCCACCACGAACTGCCAGGACATCACCCAGCTGGGGGGGCTCGCCAAACGCATGCCCGCCACCACCAGCGCCTACCTCTTCGGTGGCGCCGCCCTCACCGGCTTGCTGCCCCTGGGCGGCTTCTGGTGCCTGTCCAGGATGGTGGAGGCGTTGCTGCCCCTCTCCCCCGGCTTCGCGGTGGTGGTGCTTCTCACCAACGCCCTCACCGTCTTCAACCTGGTGCGGGTCTACCGGCAGGTGTTTCTCGATCAACCCCATCCGAAGACCAAGCGCACGCCGGAGGTGGTGT
>CAYVWU010000144.1:0-6640 GCA_964455575.1 uncultured Cyanobium sp.
CCAGCAGTGCCCCTTCGGCACCGGCAACGGCTACGGCGATGGCCGGGCCATCTCCGTGTTCGAAGGCGTCTTCAACGGTCGACGGTGGGAGATGCAGCTCAAAGGCGGTGGCCCCACGCCTTATTGCCGCGGCGCCGATGGACGGGCCGTCCTGCGCTCCAGCGTGCGCGAGTTTCTGGCCCAGGAGTTCATGCAGGCCCTCGGGGTGCCCACCTCCCGCTCGCTGACGCTCTACGTCTCCCGCGCCGAAACCGTGCGCCGGCCCTGGTATGCGCCGAACTCGCGCTCCCTCGATCCCGACATCCTGGTCGACAACCCGGTGGCGATCACCACCCGGGTGGCCCCCTCCTTCCTGCGGGTCGGCCAGCTGGAGCTCTTCGCCCGTCGCGTCCGCCGCCAGGCCCATCCGCAGGCGCTCGATGAGTTGCGCTTGATCGTGGCCCACCTGATCGCCCGCAACTATCAGCCTGAGATTGATCAAGCCCTGCCCTTCAGCGAGCAGGTGGTGGCGCTGGCCGGGCTGTTCCGCCAACGGCTCACCCGGCTGGTGGCCGACTGGATCCGCGTCGGCTACTGCCAGGGCAATTTCAACAGCGACAACTGCGCCGCCGGGGGCTTCACCCTCGACTACGGACCCTTCGGGTTCTGCGAGCGCTTCGATCCCCGCTTCCAGCCCTGGACCGGCGGCGGCGAGCACTTCTCCTTTTTCAACCAACCCGCGGCGGCCGAAGCCAATTACCACATGTTCTGGACGGCCCTCCGCCCGCTGGTGGCGGACCACCCCTCCGCCCAGGCGGCGCTCGACGAGCTGCGGGCGGGGTTCGCGGAGACGATGCGCCAGGAGATCGAGGCCATGTGGGCCCGCAAGCTCGGCTTGAGCGACTACGACGACGACCTCGTGACCGAGCTTCTTCAGCTCCTGGTGCGTTCCCAGGCCGACTACACAATCCTCTTCCGCCGACTGTCCGACCTCGCCGCCCAGCCCGTCACCCTTCCCGACCACCTCGCCACCCTCAAGGAGAGCTTCTACTTGCCTGGCGCGGACGCGCTCGATGGGCCATGGACCGACTGGCTGGAGCGCTGGCGTGATCGCCTCAGCGGCGGCGGCGATCCGGCCGCGACGTCGGCGGCGATGAAGCGCGTCAACCCGAGCGTCACCTGGCGGGAATGGTTGATCGCGCCGGCCTATGAACAGGCCGCCCAAGGCGACACCCGCCTGGTTCAGGAGCTGCAGGCGGTCTTCAGCCATCCCTACGACGACCTGTCCGCCGAGGTGGCGGCCCGCGTGGACCGCCTCCGGCCTCCGGAATTCTTCAACGCCGGCGGTGTGTCGCACTACAGCTGTTCCTCCTGACCCGCGCCACCCTCGGCGCCGCGTCTGTTGTGTTGACAAGCGCAGATGGTCTTCATAGCTTGCCAATGGATTGATTTCTGGCCGTCATGAGCTATCGCTACATCAATGAGCTTGCGACGGCAGACAACATCAACTCCTTCTTGCACCTGGTGGATCTGGCCGCTGGTGGGGGCAAGGATGCGAACAATGTGTTTGAGCTGGCGCGAAAGTTCACCCATTCCGCTCCCATGCAGGCGTGCGAGGCCCTGCTCAAGCGTGATCCCGACAGCGCGGCCCTGATCGCCTCCCGCCACGTGATGTCCCCGTTCGACACCGAAGCCCTGCGGGCCCTGCCCAAGGGATCTCTTGGGCACACCTATGCGCGCGTGCTGGATGGCTATGGTTATGACATCAATTTCTTCCCGGAAGAAGCCTTCTTTAACGACCTTCGCACGGATGCGGACTACATCAACTTCCGTGTCTTGCAAACCCATGATCTTCATCACATCATCACCGGGTTCAGCCTGGACAACTTTGGCGAGTTTGGTGTGATCAGCCTGAGCGTCAGCCAATACAATTTCCCCGCCTTTGCCTTCCTCAACCTCTCCTCACTTCTGATGACGTGGATGAAACATTCCGTGCCTGTGGACGTCGATACCCCCATCGCCGTGAAGGCAATGTCTCCGAAGGGGCTGTATGAGGTCATCGGTCAGGGGCTGGCCATGGGGGAAGGGGCCAAGCGGCTCTTCGCGGTTCCTTGGGAAACGTTGCTGGCGACCGATCTCCAGGAGGTGCGGCAGGCGCTCGGCATCCAGCCGGTGCTTTCCGGAATTCGCAGCTGGGTGGACAATCCTGCCGTTGTTGAACAGCTGGGGCGTTGAATGGCCTCGTTGCCCTTCGGCGCCGCCAGCTTGGCCCCCGCCCTCTTGGCTGGCGCCGTTCTGACCGCCTTGTCCGCCCTCCCCTCTCCCGGCCTGACCGCCTTCATCGCCCAGGCCCCTCTCCCCGTCCAGGCCCCTCTCCCTGTCCAGGCCGGTGAGCGTGATCGGTATGACCGGGCCATCTTTGTCTGCCGCTCCATCGACCCCACCAACACGCTCCTGAATCTGCGCGAGCAACCTCGTGGACGCATCCTCGGGACCCTCTCGCGCCAAAGCGTGGTCTACGTGCGCGGCCAGGACTGGCGCCATCCCGTCCGTGGCTATGTGCCGATTCGCTTCTATCTCGAAGCCCGCCCCGCCGATGCGGGGAAGGATGTGGCCGGGAAGGCCGTCACGGCCCCGGCGGGTTGGCTCTGGCAGGCCTATCTCACCTGCGAATTGGTCTCCTGAGCGGGTTGGGGACAGGTTCCCAGAGCCCAGTCCACATACAGATCCCGTGGATCCGTCTCCCGCAGCCAGCTGACCAGGATCTTGTAATCGCCGATGGAATAGATGCCGATGCAGCCCGCTGTGCCCGGAAATCCCTCGCGATTCCAGTCGATGTGGATCTCGATGTTGCCTCGGCGTGTGGTGCCGGGGCCTTTGTAGTCCAGCGGAATGGAAACCGGACCGAGGCCCGAGCCGAACACTGCTCCGGTGTAGTTGTCTTTGCCATCACACCAGGCGATGTTATTGACGTACCACAACCCTTCCGGGAGCGGCTCATTGCTGCCGGACTGACTCTCGGCGCCCGTGCGAAACACCTGGCAGCCGGGGGCGCCAGAACACACCTTCAATGAACCTTTAACTGTGCCTGACTTGATGTAATCAAGTCGCAAAACATTCAATCCGTAAGGGTCGCGTTGGTTCGTGTCCACCAGCCGCAGATAGGTCTGGCCTGGAACGCCAGGGGGGAGGCTGTCTGCCACATCTTCGCCGCGCGACCAGAGCGCTGACCAGGTGCGCGGGCCCACGCGCCCATCCGCTTCCGCGATGCCGAAGACCTCCGCCTGGAACCGGCGCACCGCCTCATCGGTGACGGAGTCGAATTCCCTGTTGATCGGTCCGCTGAGATATCCCAGCTCTTGCAGTCGTTCCTGCATCGCGCCCACATCCGCCCCGCTGGAACCGCGCGAGAGAATCTCCCGCGGTGGTGGCGGCGCGCCCTCCGCGGAGCCGGTGGCTTCCGCTGTCCGCTGCGTGCGTGAATGCACCGGGATGCGCTCCCCCGGCGGCACGCTTTTGCCGGGGGCGGCGATCAGCAGCGTGCTGGCCTTGGGATACTGCATGATCGTGTCGGCCAACATCGTCTTTGAGGCCGACTCCAGCTCCAGAATTTCCATCACCTCCGCTCCCTTCCAGGCCACGATCACCGTTTTCCCCTGATCGTTGTAGGCCTCCAGCCAGGTGGCTTCCTCCTGGGGGCTGACGGTCGGCAGGATCGGTTCCCCTGGCGCCGCCCCACTTTCAAACAGCTTCTTCTCATCCCGTCGACGATTGGTGAGGCCCTCGATCTCAACCTTCACGCCATCGATGGTTCCCTTGTTCCACACCAGAAACTGCTCAGCGGCGCCCGCATAATCCGCCGCATTCAACAAGCGCAGCAGGGTGCTGCCCGCGAAGGCCCCCTCGCCGATGTTGTAGGCCAACGAGGTGAGCGCATCAAACTGGTTCTGGCTCACCGTCACCTGGATCAGCCGGCTCACGGCGGCCGCCTTCTCTTCAACCTCCCCCACCAGCAAGGCATCGGCCTGCTCCCGGG
Source organism: uncultured Cyanobium sp. (assembly GCA_964455575.1). Lineage (GTDB taxonomy): Bacteria > Cyanobacteriota > Cyanobacteriia > PCC-6307 > Cyanobiaceae > Cyanobium. The sequence goes on from CAYVWU010000144.1 coordinate 4,016, forward strand.
TGATCCGGTCGCCCAACCGCACCGCCCGCCCATCGGGATAGGCGATGCAGCCATAGCCAATCGTCGCCACACCCACCGCATCCAGGTAGGCCTCCAGCGAGCACCCCTCCCAGCGCTTGATCAAGGCAAGGCCGACATCGGACAGGTTCATGGCCAGCGTTCCTGTGCGTTCCAGAGCCGTTCTAGGCGTCCGGAGGGGTTTTGTCGGGCGGACCCCCAGGGGGGAGCTAGATCGGTTCGTCCAGGGTCATGCAGAGATTCGGTCGTTCCACGCATTGTTCGATCAGGTCGGCCAGCTGCAGCGCCCTTGACGCCTGCAGGCCATCCACCGCCGGTGTCTCCACGCCGCGCACGCATTGCAGGAAATGCTCCAGCTCCGCGTACAGCGGCTCGATGGAGGTGGTGCTCACCTCCTCGATGAAGCCATCGTTGCGATATACCAACTCGCCATGGTCCGCGCTCACCGTCGTCGTCGGCCGCCGGTGGATGCGCAGGTTGTGCTTGAGGAAATCCGTTTCCATCAAGCTGTTGCGGCAATGGGTGTAGAGCCGCCGCACCTTGCGGTGCGCCATCTTGCTCGCCGTCAGGCTCGCCACCACCCCGTTGGCAAAGCCCAGGGTGGCATTCACGTAATCGATCGGGCCCTCGCCGCTGCGGCCTCCCGCCGCCGCCAGACGCACCACCGGCGAGGCCGCCAGTTCCAGCACCAGGTCGATGTCATGAATCATCAGATCCAGCACCACCGACACGTCATTGGCCCGATCGGGGTTGGGGCTGTGACGCCGCGCCTCCAGCACCACCACCTCCTCTCCAGCCACCACCTTCAGCAATTCCCGAAACGCCGGGTTGAACCGCTCGATGTGCCCCACCTGCAACAGGCGGCCCGCCGTCTCCGCCGCCTGGATCAGCTCTGAGGCCTCCTCCTGCGTGGCGGCGATCGGCTTCTCGATCAACACGTCCACCCCGGCCTGCAGGCAGGCCAGTCCGACGCTGTGGTGCAGCAGGGTGGGCACGGCCACGCAGACCGCCTCCACCTCTCCGAGCATCGTCTGGTAGTCGGGAAACCAGCGACAGTTGAACTGCTCCGTGGCCAGCTTGCCCCGCGCCTCATCGGGGTCGGCCACCCCGACCAGTTCGGCATCGCGCAGCAGGCTCAGCACCCTCGCGTGATGCCACCCCATGTTGCCGATGCCGATGACCCCTACACGCACAGGGTTCATGGGTGCTCACGGACACGAACGCGCATTATCAGCGATGCCCCGCGCCACCGCTTGCCGACGGGCGCGGGCCAGCAGCAGGGCCAGCCCCGTCAACCCCAGCCAGCCCAGCGCGCCACCCACCGGATTCGGACGCGCCCCGCCGGGTCCCACCAGCCAGAGGGGGGCGTCGGGGCGGATCGCCAGAACGCCCTCCTGCAGGGCAAACCAGCCGCCCACCAGGCCACCATGCAGGCCTACCGCCCCCCAGAGCAGGCCGCCATCCACCCACCGCCGCAACGCCAGCGCCAGGCCCAGCAGCCCCAGCCCCACCAGCAACCCGACCAGCCCCGCCCCTCCCAGGTCCAGCCGGGCATGGACCAGGCTGAACACCACCGCCTGGGCGAGGGCGCCGCGGCCCGCTCCCAGATGAAAGGCCAGCTCTCCCCAGAGCCAGCCGCGAAAGAGCAGCTCCTCGGCAAAGCCCACCCCCAGCCCCAGGGCCAGGGCATTGGCCACCTGGGCGCCGTTGAGAGCCGGTTGCCAGCGGGCCAGGCCGCTCCACAGCAGCAGCATGCTGATCGGCCCCAGCAACAGCGCCGCGCCCCCCAGGCCCCTCAGCAGCGCCCGCAGGGCGGCCCTCGCCGGGGCTCTCACCCCCAGGCGTCGCCAGGGCGCGGGCTCGCGCCAGACCCGCCGCAGCCGCGGCGGCAGGCTCACCAGCAGGGCCAGCAGGGCCCAGGGAGCCGCGAACAACGGCCAGGCGGTGTCCGGCAGGCCGAGGGCGCGGGCCAGCAGCTGCAGGGCCAGGAAGAGGCTGACGAGCGCCAGGGGGTAGAGGACGGTGCCCAGCCAGGTGGGACCCGGGCGCACCGCTACTCCTCGGGCTCGATCGTGCTGGTGAGGCCCTTCGCCTTGAGGGTTTCGCAATAAAACTCCGCGGGTTCCAGGTCGCACACGATCACCAGGCCCACGCCGGTGCGGTGCGCTTCCATCATCACGGCGAACGCGTCGTCTTCGCTCAGGCTCGGCACGACCTGTCGCAGGGTTTTCACCACGTACTCCATGGTGTTCACCGGGTCGTTGTGCAGCAACACCCGGTAGCGGGGGGATGGCTTGCGCAGCCGTTCCGGCGCTTTTTCCATCACGGCGGCGCCCCTCTGCTCCCGGCCTGGCGCCTGGGACGCCCCGGGGCTCGACACCTCCCGGGGGGGCAGGACAAACGGTTGATCAGCCATGGCCCAAATGGAAGGACAGGGGACGAACGGATAGGGGATCGGGTGTCCCATCGTAGGTGGCACGCAGCGCCCTGGCTTTGTTTCCCATGGGTGGGAAGATCGGGGCACGACGATTCCCCCATGGCTTATCTGCACCCCAGCGATCGCGTTTTTGTGGCCGGTCATCGCGGCATGGCGGGCAGCGCCATCTG
>CAYVWU010000145.1:0-4099 GCA_964455575.1 uncultured Cyanobium sp.
GTCGGTCCCAACAGCCGCATGGCCCATGCCGCCGCCCTGGCGGTGGCGGAGGCGCCGGGGCGGGAGTTCAACCCCCTGTTCCTCTGCGGCGGGGTGGGGTTGGGCAAAACCCACCTGATGCAGGCGATCGGCCACTACCGGCTGGAGATCAACCCCGAGGCGAGGGTCTGTTACGTCTCCTCGGAGATGTTCACCAACGACCTGATCCAGGCGATCCGCAAGGACGGGATGCAGGCCTTCCGCAACCACTACCGCGCAGCGGATCTGATCCTGGTGGATGACATTCAATTCATCGAGGGCAAGGAATACACCCAGGAAGAGTTCTTTCACACCTTCAACGCGCTGCACGAGGCGGGACGGCAGATCGTCATCGCCTCCGACCGTCCCCCCAGCCAGATCCCCCGCCTGCAGGAGCGCCTGATCTCCCGCTTCTCCATGGGGCTGATCGCCGACATCCAGGCCCCGGATCTGGAAACTCGCATGGCCATCCTGCACAAGAAGGCGGAACAGGAGCAGATGGCGCTGCCGCGGGACCTGATTCATTACATCGCCGGCCGCTTCACCTCCAACATCCGTGAGCTTGAGGGTGCCCTCACCCGGGTGGTGGCCTTCGTCTCCATCACCGGCCTGCCGATGACGGTGGAATCGGTGTCACCGATGCTCGATCCAGCCGGCACCAGCGTGGAGGTGACACCGCAACAGGTGTTGGATAAGGTGGCGGAGATTTTTGAGGTCTCCATCGAAGAGATGCGCAGCGCCAGCCGCAAGCGGGCCGTGAGCCAGGCGCGCCAGGTTGGCATGTTTCTCATGCGTCAGACCACAGCCCTTTCCCTGCCACGAATCGGTGAAATGTTTGGCGGCAAGGACCACTCCACGGTGATGTATGCGGTGGAGCAAGTGGAGAAGAAGATCAACAATGATCCCGGTCTGGCCCGCCGCATTCAGCAGGTGCGCGATCTGTTGCAGATCGACTCCCGCAAACGGCGTTGAGGCGAGCATGCCACACCCTTCCATGACCCGCCGGTGGTTCCGCCCATGAGACGACTGTTGGTGGTGTTGCGTCAACCACCGGGCTGCAGCGGCGTGCAGGCCCTGATCTACAACAAGTTGCTGCCCTTCTTTGAGCGCCATGGCTGGGAAGTGCATTTCGCGGGTCCGGCGCCCTGGCTCACCTCCGTGCTGACGGAGGAGCTGGATTATCCGCGGGAACGACTGCACTACAGCACGGAGGTTTCGACGTCCCTGGCCTTTTCCGTGCGCAAGAATCGCCATCGCAAGGGCACCTTGCCCCATCTGGGCTTCGGTGTTCTGCAGCTGGTGGCGCGCGCGTTGGAACGCCTGCGGCGCCATGACAGTGAGGCCCATCTGTTGCGCGGGCTGAGCCGCACCGTGCGCGAGGCGAGTCAGCGCTGGGAGTTTGCGCTCATCGCCGGCAAGAGTCCCGATTTTCAGGTGCTGGCCACCACCCATCGCCTCTGCCAGGAGCTCGACAAGCCCTTCCTGGCCTTGATCGACGATCCCTATGGCGCCCGCGACGAACAGGGCTTCTACCCCAAGGAGCCGGAGCGGCAACGGTCGATCCTCGACACGGCCCGCGGCGCGCTCTTCATGTCTCCTCTCACCCGAGACCGCTACGTCAAGGCCGCTCTGGTGGCGGAGGAGAAGGCGCACGTCATCACCGACAGTTACCCCGTCGACCCCGAGCTCTACCGGCCCGCTCGCCTGACGACGCGCCAGGCGCCTGGCGGGCACCCGACGGGAATGCTGCGGCTGATCTATCTCGGCATGCTGCCGGAATGGCGCCCGATCGAATCGTTCCTGGAGGCGCTGCGCGCCGCCAACCAACCCCAGGATCCCCAGCCGGCGGGGCTGGAGTTGACGATCCATGGCTTTGTCTACCCCGCCGCCCGCCGCCGCATCGCCGGCGATCCCCGCCTGGGGAGCCTGATCCGGATTCAGCCCCTGGTGTCCTATGCCACCTCCCATGCCCTGGCGGCGGCGGCGGATGTGCAACTCGTCGTGATCGGCCCACGCCATCTCGACAACGTTCCCTCGAAGTTTTTCGAATATCTGGGCCACCACAAGCCGATGCTCATCCTCGGCCCGCCGCAGAACCCCCTGCGGGAGCTCGTCGACCGCCTGAAGATCGGCCTTTATGTCGATGGGCGCAGCGCCGAGGCGATCTACGACGCCCTGAACACCCTGCGCCGCGACCATGCCCGCTTTGTGGAGGCCTACAGCACGCAGGCCAGCGCCATCGAGGCCTTCAGCGCACCGATCGTCGCCCGACGCTTCTGCCAGCTGCTCGATCAGGCCCTGGCCTGATCAATGATCGGCTCACTCCGATCCAGCCCTTCTATCTCGCCCGCAAACACGCGACTGGCCGTGATGTCCGCGGCTTCGATCGTCATCAAATCGCTCTTGGAGAGCAGACCGGTCTGGTGATTGAACAGGCGATTGGCCTGGCGCATGCGGGCGCGATCGATGGCGTTGCGTATCGAGCGGGCGTTGGCGAAATAGGGCAGCTGGCGGCGCCGGGTGATGTAAGCCGAAAAGGCCGCGGTGGCCTCATCGCTGAAGCGATAGTTTTCGCTGGCCAGGATGAGCTTGGCAATGGACAGCAGCTCCTCATCGGTGTAGTCCGGAAAATCAATATGGTTGGCCACCCGGGAGGACAGCCCCGGGTTGGATTGATAGAACACATCCATGCGTTCCTTATAGCCAGCAAAAATCACAACCACATCGTGGCGGCTGTTTTCCATCACCTGCAGCAGAATCTCAATCGCCTCCGATCCGTAATCACGTTCATTATCGGGACGATAAAGATAGTAGGCCTCATCAATGAAGAGCACGCCACCCATGGCCTTGCGAAGCATTTCCTTGGTCTTGGGTGCCGTATGGCCAATGTATTGACCGACGAGATCATCGCGGGTGGCTGTCACCACATGGCCTTTGCGCACATAGCCCAGGGTGTGCAAAATCATCGACATGCGCTCGGCCACGGTGGTCTTGCCGGTCCCCGGTCGGCCCGTGAAGGACATGTGCAGGCTGGGCGGAGTGGTCTGCAGATCCAGCTGCTCGCGGGCCCGATTCACCACCAGCAGGGCGGCGATCTCCCGAATGCGGGCCTTCACCGGCCGCAGGCCGATCAGCTCGTCATCCAGTTGCTGAAGCAGTTGCTGAATGCCCAGCGTGTCGTAGGCGCTCTGAAGATCAATGCGCGTTTCCGCGGCCTCCAGCGGTTCAGAGGAGGTCATCGATCGCCGCCGCAAAGGATTCATCCCGTGGACCGATCCCCTCGCCTTCCGTCTCCGCGGTCAGGGTGAGATTGACGTAGGTGCGCCCAAAGCTGATGTCCGGAAAACGACCCTCGCGCTCGGAGAGCGTGTTCAGGCGCTCCAGGAAAAGGCGGGTGCTGTCGTAGTCCGCAAACTCAAGGCGTCGCTCCAAGCGATCAGGACGCGACCGGTGGGTCCAGGTTTGTTCCATGGTCTTCAGGTTACGCCTGCCCGGCCAGCGCGTCCTCGCAGGGCTCCGCAACCTCATCGAGGGCATCCAGGCAGTCCGTTCGGGCCTGACTCAGGCGGCCCGCCCAGGCGGCCGCATAGGCCGCATTCGCCGCCCGCTCCGCCGGCGCCTCCGTGGTGAGGGCGTGGGGGAAGGTGCCGCGGATGGCGGCGTTGGTGACACAGAACATGGCTTTCTGAAAACTCATGCAGATCTTCACGCGCACATCCCCCTCCCCCCGGCCCTGGCTCCCATACCAGGCGTGCAACCGCTCGGGCAGGTGGCGATACATGTCCTGCATCAACAGGCTGGGAGGAATGCCCGCGCCCATGGTGGGCAGGGGATCGGCATAGAGCGCGCCGTAGGCGAAATCGCCCTGATCCGCGGGAATCTGCTGCGCCTGGGCATTGAACGACACGGTGCCGAGGAAGGGGGTGCCCCGCAGAAACACCGCCTCCACGTAGGGCACGGCCACATCCAGCAGGAAGGTGAGGCCCGCCTCCGGCGGCAACACCCAGAAGTGGCGATCCGCGATCCTCACCCCGTAGGTGATGGGATTGGCGGCGGCGGCCACCAGACCCGCCTGGATGAA
>CAYVWU010000145.1:4199-6564 GCA_964455575.1 uncultured Cyanobium sp.
GCATATTCAAAATTGATCCTGTCGTGGATCAGATGCCGCCAGATCTTGGCGGGGCTGTGATCGCCATCGAGATATTTGAAGATCGGCAGCGGATTCAGGAACTGCGTTTCCGCCTGATAGATCAGGTTTTTGCTGTAGGCATCAAGCACAACGCCATAGCTCTCCAACACGTCCACCACCTGCAGCAGATGGTTGGCGGAGTCCGCCAGGAGCGTTTCGCCGGCCAGGAGCCGCCGCTGCAGGTCAGCGGCGGCGGGGAAGCCGCCGGTGCGGGTGAGCAGCTCAGGAATGACCGGCATCAGCCCACCCCCCGGGTGAGGAGAGCCTGCAGGAGGGCGGGCCCGCGGGCCATGGCGGTGGTGGCGCTTTCCGACAGGTGCCCGAGCAAGGAGGGCAGCAGACCGAGTCCCACCACCGCCAGCGCCAATCCGGTGGCGGGGATGGTCTCCCGTGGCGCCACCGGCGCCAGGCGAACATCCAGGCGGCCATGGCGGAGCGGATCGTTGACAGGCGTGATCGCCAGCCGGCCGAAGAACACCCGGTTGACAAGCAGCAGGAAGTAGACCGCCGTCAGGCCCGATCCCACCATGCAAAAGAGGGTGGCGGCGGGGAAGGTGGCGACGGAGCCGCGAAACACCAGAAACTCCGAGATGAAGCCCGCCATCCCGGGCATGCCGGCGCTGGCCATCACCCCGAGGATCATCAGGGTGCCCGTGAACGGCAGGCCCTTCTCGGGATTGAGCAGACCGCGCAGCACGTCCAGATCCCGCGTGCCGGTCTTCCGATAGACGATGCCGACCAGAAGGAAGAGCAGGGCGGAGATGAGGCCATGGCTCACCATCTGGAATTCAGCCCCCAGAAGGCTCACCGGGGTGGCGGCGGCGGCGGCCAGAAGGATGGAGCCCATGTGCCCCACGGAGCTGTAGGCCACCATGCGTTTCATGTCCCGCTGCACGATGGCCGCCAGGGAACCGTAGAGCACGGACACGGCGGCCCAGATCGCCAGCCAGGGCGCCACCACGGCCCAGGCTTCGGGGAAGAGCCCCAGACCGAAGCGGAGCAGGCCATAGGTGCCGAGCTTCAGCAACACCCCCGCCAGCAGGACGGACACCGGCGTGGAGGCCTGGGTGTGGGCATCGGGCAACCAGGAATGGAAGGGCACCAGGGGGATCTTGATGCCAAAGCCCACCAGAAGCATGGCCAGAAGAACGAGCTGGCTGCCGAGGGCCAGCTCCTCCCCATGCACCGGCAGGAAGCTGAAATCCACGCTGCCACGCAACACCGCCAGGGCGAGAAACGCCGCCAGGATCAGGATGCCGGACACGGCGGTGAAGATGAGAAATTTCGTGGCGGCGAACGCCTTGCCCGCCCCGCCCCAGACGGAGATCAACAGCCAGAGGGGGATGAGCTCGAGCTCATAGAACAGCAGGAACAGCAGCAGGTTCTGGGCCAGAAAGGCGCCGTTCACCGCGGCGCTGATCAACAGCAGCAGGGAGAAGTAGATGCGCGGTCGCTGGCTGATGTCCCGGGTGCAGATCACCGCCACCAGGCTGAGGGCGCCGTTGATCAACACCAGGGGCAGCGACAAGCCATCCACCCCGAGGCTGTAGGTGAGGCCGATGCCTGGAATCCAGGGCAGCGATTCGCTCAACTGCATGCCGCCCTGGGCGGGATCAAAGGCGAAGAGCACCACAACGCTCCAGACCACCTGGAGGCTGAGCACCACCAAGGCCACCTGGCGCATGAGGCCCGGCGCCGGCTGGCCCGGCCAGAGCAGCAGGACGAGAAAGCCGACCAGGGGAAGCAGCAACAACAGGCTCAACATGCGCTCACCTCAACGTTGGAGCCAGGCCAAGCTGGCGAAAAGCACCACGATCGCCACCACCACCGTGAGCACATAGCTCTGCAACTGGCCGCTGACGCCGAGCTTGAGCTCTTCGGCGGTGGCCAGGGAGACCAGCCCGACCCGCTCCGCCAGGCGGTTGACGACCAGACGGTCGATGCCATCGGTGAAGCGGGCCAGGCCGGCCACAAAGGCGACGATCGTGTTGCGGTAGAGGCGATCGGTGTAGAAGTCCGCCGCCAGCAGATCCTGAATCCCCCGCAGGAGGCGGTTGGCCGAGCGGGAGGAGGCGCCGGCCACGGGCAGCGCCAACTCCGCCGCGAGCCCCGCCACCCCGCTCACGAGGACGAGGATCGCGGCGACGCTGCCCACGGGGGCGAGATCGAGGGCGGGCTCCAGGCGGTGGATCACCGCCGGCAGCAGGGCCACCAACACCGCCAGGCTGACCATCGGCAGGGCCATCAGCCACACCACCTCCGGCGTGCGCTTGGTCTTCGGATGGGGTTGATCGAGAAACACCTG
>CAYVWU010000146.1:0-6562 GCA_964455575.1 uncultured Cyanobium sp.
TTCCACGTAGTACTCAAAGTACCGGAAACCCTTGCGGCTCAATCCAGCATAGAAATAAGCCAGGGAAACCAGCAGAGCCAGGGCGATCGTGGTGTTGATGTCTACGGTGGGGGCACCGAGTTCTCCACTCGGGAGATGGATCAACTTCCACGGGATAAGGGCGCCACCCCAGTTGCTCACGAAGATGAACAGGAAAAGGGTGCCAATAAAGGGCAGCCAGTCGCGGTAGGCCTTCTCGCCAATCTGCTCACGGGCAAGGTCGCGGATGTAATCCCACAGAAACTCAAGCAGGTTCTGCACACCACTGGGATCGCGCTGCATGCGGCGGGTGCCGACCACCACCACAATGAGAAGCGCAGCGATCACCACCCAGGAGCTCAGGAACACCTGGCCGTGGATGCGCAGGTTGCCGAGCTGCCAGTAGAGGTGTTGGCCAACCTCCAACTCAGCGAGGGGTAGGGCGAGAGGCATCGGGAGCATCAGAGGACGGTCCTGGAGGGATCGGGGTCAACCGTCGAGGACGGCTTGCAGGATCAGGGCGGGCTTGTAGAGCAGAAACCCGAGCAGGGCCGGAAGCATCTGCAGCTGGGGAATCCTGGCTGCCGCGAGCACCAGGGTGATCGGGACGAGCAACTGCACCTTGCCGACCGATTTGCTGTCCACGCCAAGGCGTGACACGCTGCGGGCCAGCAGACGCAGATAGAGGAGACCCCCCAGGGAACCCACCAGCAGGCTGGCGGCAGTGGCAGGGTCCCAGACCAGTGCCGTGAAGGGTACGGCGATGGCTGAGGCCCAGGCTGTGGCCAGAAGGAGCCTGCGCTGCAGGCGCCGGTACTCCTCCATTCCGTTGTCCCCGCTGTTTTCGTCGTGGCCGTGCGTATCGGCCAGGTGGTCAGCAGTGAGGATGGGATCGGACTGGACCGGGGCCTGGTCGGCTTCCAGCTCAGGACCGTGGGAAACGGAGGAATTTGCGGCCGCGGGTTCTGGATCCGATCCGGCTGCGGGCGGCGCAGGGACTGCGTCGTCCGAAGCGGTGGTCAGGGCGGCCGGCAAGAGACGAGTTTTCGTCTGGGCGCGTGGAGATTATCACGCGGCCTTCACCGGTAGAAGCACGCGGGCTGCGATCAAGCGCCGCGCCCGCTCGGCCCGTTCGGCCGCAGGCATCGTCAGCGGGAGGCTGCTGAACGCCGTTCCCGCAGGGGCCGCTTCCAAGGCCTGCAAGAACGCCAGGTCGCCGGCCTCGATCGTGAGGGGAAGCAGGTCGGGCCCGAGCAAGGAGGACGACGGCCAGCCCCACAGGCAGCGGTTGCGCTCCCCACAGGCTGCCAGCAGCACGGCTTCATCGCTCCACTCGGCCGGCGTCAGCGGGCCACGGCTGAGGAAGAACTCAAAGTGGCTGATGTCGGGATCGAGGGCTTCCACCAGCTCCCACTGCCGGCGCGGCGGCAGTGCCAGCGCCCGCTCCAGAAGCTCTCCCTCCAGCAGCCGGGCCGGATCCCATACCTCGGGGTTGGAAAAGCCAGCGAACTCCAGCCCGCCGGCTTCCACCAGATCCAGCAGACCTGTCAGGTCATAGCTCGTCTCCTGCGGATGCAGGTACATGTCCGCGAAGTTGGCATCCGCCGCGGTATCCAGCGCCCAGCGGGCCTCATGGTGGCGGCGCAGGCGGTTGCCCTCCGGCAGCGTACGGAAGAGCTCACGGCCGAGCCGCAGGCCCTCACCGCCGCTGCCGACCCCCATCAGTGCCAGGGCCCGCTGGGTGCGATGGATCTCCCAGCGGCCGCCATCGGCATACAGGAACAGGTGCAGCAGCCCCCCGGGTCGCAGCAGCGCCGCCAGGGCCCGCAGTCCCTCCAGCGGCTGGTGGAGGTGATGCAGAACCCCCACGGAATTGATGGCATCAAACGGCCCCTCGCCAGCCAGGTCGAGCAGGCTGCGCTGCTCGATCCGCAGTTCGGCAGCCACGGCATCGGCGCCGGAGCGCCGGGTGCGCTCACGCGCCACCGCCAGGGCACCGGCGCTGATGTCCACCGCCAGCACCTGGGAGCCGGGGTTGAGATGGCACAGGTAGTCGGTACTGACGCCGGTGCCGCAGCCGGCATCGAGGATTCGCCAGGGGCGCGGCCCTCCGCCGGGGGGCCGTGGCGGCAGGGCGCCATGCACGGCAGCCACGACACTGTCGAGGCACCAGCGCCAGTTGTATCCCGGGGGGGGGCCATCCTGCAGGGGATCCCCGGGGTAGGGGAAACGGTCGTAGAAGGCGCTCACCATCGGGGTGGCGGCGTCGCTGGCGCCTGCCGCGGAAGCAGCTGCAGGGAAGGGGGCCGCAGCTGGCGCGGCCGCTGGGGAATCGGGGCCGGGATCGGGGCTTGGGGGGAGCATCGGGCGGCGGCGGTGGAGTGGGGAAGCGGGCCCGGGGGAGCATCCCACGCCCTGCGGGGGCGATGCCGGTCTGCCCGCCGCAGGGCTGCAAACATTTGTTCATGACGCCCCAGCGGGCCCAGGGGGCAGCCGTAACGTGCCGATGCCCGGCTCGCTCCCGATCCATGACCGTGACCGCCAGCAGCGGCAGCACCAGGGTCAGTCCGCAGCTGTACGACACCCTGCCGCTCTCCAGCGTCCGTCAGGCGGAGCAGCAAGACCGGTTCCCCGATGGCGGGGAGCTCGACAGCCTGATCACGTTCTTCCAGAGCGGCCAGGCCCGGATCGAGGCCGCCCGCAGGCTCAGTGCCAACGCCGAAGCGATCGTGGCGCGGGCCGCCAACCGCATCTTCTCGGGCGGCACCCCCCTCTCCTATCTCGACGCTCCCCTGGCCGTTCCCGTCGGCGGCGCCGACGGCAGCCCCCTGGCCAGTGACCAGGCGGCGTTTCAGCGCTCGGTGCAGACCTTCACCGGCGCCGGCGCCCCCAAACGCGGCAACCTCTTCACCCGTCTGCTCGAAGGGGCCGGCGGCGACGCCGATGTGCGCGTGATTTTGCCCGGTGGATTCAGCCCGATCTCGGTGGGTCGCTACGGCACCGAGCGGATGAAGAAGTCGCTGCGCGACCTGGCCTGGTTCCTGCGTTATGTGGGCTACGCCCTGGTCGCCGGCGACCCGAGCATCCTCGCGGTCAACACCCGCGGCCTGCGCGATGTGCTCGAGAAGGCCTGTTCCCTGGCCGCCACCAATGTGGCCCTGCAGGAGATGCGCGCCGCCTCCGCCGAACTCCTCAAAGACCAGCCTGAAGCCCGCCAGCTGGTGATCGACTGCTTCAACGTGCTGCTGCGGGAACTCGAGGTCCCCACGCCCTCCACCCGCCAGCGCCTTGGCAGCCCTGTGAACCAGGGCCTGCAGCTGCCGGCGATCTATGCCCTGGCCGCTGAGGGGCGCCAGCGATTCGTGATGAAACCTGGCCTTTCCGCCCGCGAAAAGGCCGAAGTGGTGCGTGCCGCCTACCGCCAGGTGTTTGAGCGCGACATCGTCAAGGGATATTCCCAGCTGGTCTGTCCGGTGGAAGCAACCCAGTTCCGCCAGGGCCAGATCTCAGCCCGGGAATTCGTGCGTGCCCTTGGCCGCAGCAAGGAATATCGGCGCCAGTTCTACAGCCGTTTCTCCAACAGCCGGGTGGTGGAACTGGCCTTCCGCCACTTCCTTGGTCGTGGCATCAGCTCGATTGAGGAATTCCGCCGCTACTTCGCAATCGTTAGCGAGCAGGGTCTACCGGGTCTGGTGGATTCCATCGTCAACGGCATGGAATACGCCCGCGTCTTCGGTGAGGAAACAATTCCCTACCTGCGGGACCTTGGCGAAGAAGCCCAGGAAAGCGCTGGCTGGGGCTCGAACCGCAAGTTGTTCCGCTTCAGTGCACCCTTCGAAGGCGCGCCTCAGTACATCACCCTGTACGCCTCCTACCGCCAACCCTTCGCCGATCAGCATCCCTACGGCGGCGGCAACGACCCACTGGCCCTTACCTACGGCGCGATTTTCCCCTCCGGCACGGCCTCGGTAACCACCCGCCCCGCTCCCTTCGGTTACGACAGCCGGCGGATCCTGGTGAGCAACGGGCTGCGCCAGCCCGGTCAGATGGACAGCGCCCAGTTCCGCAAGGCCACCCCCCGTCGGGTCGGCCCGCGGGTTCTGCGGCTCCAGCAGATCGCCACCGGCGGCAACTCCGTGCCCCGCCGTGGCGGCCAGCCGAGTGTGCGCGGCAGCGAAGCCGCCACCCAGGCTGTGATCCGTGGCGTGTACGTGCAGATCCTCGGCAACACCGGCTACGCCGGTGAGCGCTGCACAGTCGAAGAGATCAAGCTCGAAAACGGCGACATCAGCCTGCGCGAATTCGTGCGCCAGGTGGCCCGTTCCGATGCGTTCCGCCGCCGTTACTGGAGTGGGCTCTACATCTGCAAGGCGATTGAGGTGATGCACCGCCGCATCCTCGGTCGCCCCACCTTCGGCCGTTGGGAGATCGACGGCTACTTCGACACCGCTGCCCGCAAGGGCTTTTATGGGGTCGTCGACCGGATGATCGACAGCCGCGAGTACAACGAGAGCTTCGGGGAAGACACAGTTCCCTTCGAGCGATTCGTCACCCCCACCGATCGCAACGCCCGCATCGTGCCGGCGCTGCGTCGCCGCTTTGACGCCAGTGCGGTGGCCGATCTGAGCCCCGCCCTCCGTCCGGATGTCAAACCGCCGCAGACGCTGCGCACCCCTGGCAGCCTCACGCCTCGCAACCTGCCGGCGCGCACCCGTGTGGTGCGCGGCACCTGGAGCGCCAAGGTCACCGGCGGCGAGAAGCCTGCCGCCCCTGCTGGTGCGGCCTCCGCGCCAACGAGCCTCCGGCAGCCTCCCGCTCCCACTCGCACCTGGGTACCGGCGGCGCGGAGCACCCCGTTTGCCACGCCCTCGTCGACGGCGCCCCTCCCAGCAGCCTCCCCCTTCCCCGCCATCCGTGTCCCCCAGCCCAGCGGCGGTGCGGCCGCTGCTGGCGGTTGGCGCGCGGCCATCGGCAATGGCACCCCTGGGGGTTCCGCCATCGCCCCTGATGCCGCCATGCAGAAGGCGCTTCGTCCCGGGCGGCCTCAAGGCTTTGGGCGCCGGGGCAGCCTCGGCAGGCCAGTGCGGCTGCAACGCTCCCCCAGTGAAGGCCAGTTGCGCGAGGTGGTGGAAGCCTCCTACCGACAACTGCTCAACCGGGTGCCCCTGGCCGCCGAACGGCTTCAGGATGCCGAATCCCAGCTCCGGGACGGCCAGATCTCTGTGTCTGAATTCGTCGCCCAGATCGCCGGCAGCGATCTGTTCCAGCAACGCCTTAACCGCATGGCACCGCTCCGGGCCGCTTCCGCCGCCTATCTGGCCCTGCTCGGCCGTGCCGCCCAACCCGGTGAGGTCAGTCGCTACCTCGGAACCCGTGGCAGTGCCGGGCAGCAGGCAGCACTGGAGCAGCTTCTCAACAGCCTCGAATACGCCGAAGCCTTCGGACAGGACACGGTCCCCTACCTCCGCGGTCTGGGCACGGCCGACGGAATCCCGCTTGCCACGGTTAACCGCACCGCGGCCCTCTACGCAGGCAATGCGGGGCTGACCCCTTCTCCCCGCGAGGCGATCTGAGCACAGCCAGCAGCCCCTGGCGTCACGGAATCGCACGATTCCCTACCCCCTGGAGAAAATCCAGGGGGTTTTTGCACGTGTCAACATGCCGGCATTGCCATCAAACGCAACAGCCACTTCAGCGCGTCGATGGACACGCGTCCACTCCGGAGCTGGCGCCCAAAGGTAAACATTTGCTGCGTCAAGTCACTATCAACAATTCACGGCAAACCCCTTGCCAGCACTGGGCTCTACCATCACCAGCGGCCGTGAAGAACTGTTACCACTCCCCGGGGCGGCGCGGGGCGCTGGCGCAGAATGAATCGGCGATCGGCACTGCCGATACCCACCCCCTCACCCACCGGATACCGGTCTCCGGAAACGGCGACCGCTTGTTTCGAGGCAGAACTGCATGAGCATCGTCTCCAACTCGATCATCAACGCGGACGCCGAAGCCCGCTATCTCAGCCCTGGCGAACTCGACCAGATCAAATCGTTCGTGGCCGGCGGCCAGCGCCGTCTGCGCATCGCCCAGGTCCTGGCCGAAAGCCGCGAGCGCATCGTCAAGCAGGCTGGAGGCGCCCTCTTCCAGAAGCGCCCCGATGTCATCTCCCCCGGCGGCAACGCCTACGGCGAAGAGATGACCGCCAGCTGCCTGCGCGACATGGATTACTACCTGCGCCTGGTCACCTACGGCGTTGTCGCTGGTGATGTCACCCCGATCGAAGAGATTGGCATCATTGGCGCCCGTGAGATGTACCGCGCCCTGGGCACCCCCCTGGAAGCGATGGCAGAAGCTGTGCGCGAAATGAAGTCGGTCGCCACCAGCATCCTCACCGGCTCCGATGCCGAGGAAGCCGGCTTCTACTTCGATTACGTCGTCGGCGCCCTCTCCTGAGGCCCTGCTCCCCACCTTCCTCGCTCCCGAATCTCAGGATCCATGCAAGACGCCATCACCAACGTCATCAACCAGGCCGACGTCCAGGGCCTCT
>CAYVWU010000147.1:0-6523 GCA_964455575.1 uncultured Cyanobium sp.
AACTGCTCAGATCCATTGTGCCGCAGGCGGTCTAACCTTTTTCAGGAGGCCCCAAGCAGGTCTGCAGCGCCTTGACCCGGGCTACCGGGCCAGCGCCTGGGGCGCCGGGCAGCGTTCCCATGGCCAGGGTGGGGGTGCCGGGATGCAGGCGCCGATCCTGGAGCGACAGCCCTGGTGGGGCGTCGTTTCCCGCGGTCAGCGCCGCCAGGGCAAAGGTGGTGTGGCTGCGGCTGTGGAGGGGAACCACCGTCAGCGTGAAGGAAGATCCACCCTGGTCCGAACGCACGTGGAAGCGGCGCAGCCTGCCGTGCGCCAGCCGACGGCTCGCGGCGGCGGGGGTGCCCAGCAGCGGCAGCAGCCGGTAACCGGGGATGGGGGGCATGTGGTCGGGCGCGTTCCTGGCGGCTGGCGTCGGCGCCAGCACCGTGCGCACCACCGCCCCCCCGACCAGCAGGCTCAGGAGGGCCAGCACCGGGACGACCAGCTGGGATGGAGCCGGTGGCGGTTCAGTTCCTGCGGGCTTCACGGACACGCAGCTGGTGGTCCAGGAGAGCGAGATACAGCCAGGCGAAGAGACCCACCCCGAGAGCGGCGAAGACCCAAGAGCCCGCGTCCTCGTGGAAGAAGGTGAACCACCAGGTTTTCTGGGGCCACAAGCTGGCCGAGATCACCGCCAGCAGGGCGATGCGCAGGCTGTTGATCCAGAGAGCCATCCCCGCGGCGAGCAGGATCACCGCCCCTCGCCAGGGTCTGGAGGGCAAGGGAAAGGCGAGCACGAACACCACGGCGATGGTGGCCAGTTGCGCGAGCAGGGGGATGCCGGTGCAGGTCCCGGCGATTTGCACTCCCCCTCCAGCGAGAAGCAGCTGGCGATCCACAACAGCGGCGTCGATTCCCGCCAGCAGCAGATGGGCTTGAGCGAGGCGAGCCGTGAAGAGGCTGAAGGGAGCTTCGGGGAGGAGGTGACCCAGGATCCAGGGCAGGGGCATCAGGCCCAGCACCGTCAAGGGCGCCAGCCAACGCTTCAGCAGGCGTGGCGGATCGGCCAGAAGCGCCAGACCGAGTCCGAGCAGGGGTGGCAACAGAACCGTCGCGGCATCGAGGTGAACCACTCTTCCGGTCCGCCACACGCCAAACACGAGCAGGGCGCTGCCCATTCCCAATCCCCATCGGCTGGGCCGCGGCAGCAGCCCGGGCAAGCGATCCTCCACGCACACCCAGGCGCCCAGCCACACCAACAGGCTGAAGAGCAGCAGATCGACGCTGTCCTGGGTCAGGGCTACCAGCAGGACCTGGCCGCAGGCCACCAGGGCTGAGAGAACAAGCCAAAGAGGATGCGCCCACCTTTCCTTCACAGCAGGGGCAGGGGGCTCCATTTGGCAAAAGCTCTGCAGGCTGCCGCCAACACCAGCGCGCTCACAAGAATGCGCACGGAATCTGTCGACAGCGCCAGCAAGCGCTGGCGAAGCTGTTGGGCCATCCGCTTTTCGGAGCCCAGGCGTTGGGCCTCCAGGGCTCGCAGGATGGTCTGTTTTTGCTCGGCAAAGGAGGGCGCCGTCGTGGACCTTGCGGCGGAACCTGAAATCCTTTGCAGGCCGGGGGGAAGCTGGCCAACAGTGGTCAGGCCTGAGATCTCTTTGCGGATGTTGGCTTCCTGCTGGAGGAGCGCCTGGCGTTGCGCGTGCTGTTGGTTGGCGAGCTCAAGAGAGAAGCCGACGCCCGCAATCAACTGGGAGACCACAACAAGAAGAAAACATTGAAAGCCCACCCGTGCCGTCCAGGTCAGTGGTGCGCAGAGGTCCTGGTTGTGCTTGGATCCTGGATCCAAAAACAGAGCCAGGGAGCCCGCAAGCAGAGCGACGATCAGGATGGGGCCATTGCTGGTCAAAAGATTGTTGAGCGAGAGATACCATCCAGGATTGACGATCCGGACGGGCAAAGCGCCAATGAAAACGGATACGGTATAGACAATAAACAGGCACAAACAAGACACGCTTAATTTGAGCGCCAAAGTCACACTCTAGCTGTCACTCCTATTGATTATCGGATTGAAATCCTCTTCGCTGGCGCGAGCCCGTCGCGAGTCGCGGTGCAAGCCTTTCTCACGTGACATTCGATCAATAGCGTCTCATTTTCACCATTTCAAGGCCAATTATTATGGCTGGTCGAGATTGGCCAACGCATGGATCCGTCGGCGAAAATGGCGCAGGCGAGAGATGGCGACGCCGGCGACCGGTAGTCCAAGCAAGGGAAGGGGGCCGGGAACGCCCTGAGGAGTCACAACCGCGTAGGCGATTTGATTGTTTTGATTGGCGGTGATCCCTAGGTCCAGATTGTTTGTGACACCATTGTTGCGGACATAAATGCCGCCCGCCAGGCTGCTTTGCGGTATGGAAGTGTCGGTGCCAAAATTGAAGAAAGCGGAAGCGACATTGATGATGGGTGGGGCTCCGCCACTCGCGGTTCCCACATAGGTGGCTTGGATGGGATCAATGCCGTTGCTTCGCAATTCATTGATCATATAACTGGAGTAATTTGAATTCATCGCAGTTGAATAGGCGTTGGCAAATTGAGATGCAAGAGTGTAGTTGTTCCACCACGGCTGCTGCGTCAGCGTGCCTGAGCCACTGTTATAAAGGTTCCCATAGGTCCCGACTTGAAAAGTGATGTCGTAATTAATACTATTGACTGTCACGACCAGGGCATCGGAAGGCAGCGCAAGGAGAAAAGCCTGAGCGATCATCGCCAACGTGAATCCGCGGCAGCAGCCGCGACGGGTTTGAACGGTTGTCGAGCTGTTTTTTGACAAGAATAAAGGGGAAGAATTTTTCATAAAATTATCTAAACAATTAAATGATAGCACGGACGCGCAAACTTGCGTTTAATTGACAAAAGGAAGAGTGCGCATGTTCTGGCGCAGTCCGTGGCCGGCCAGCTTGTGCGGCCAGCCAGGGCGTGCTCAGCCACTCAGTCAGCGGAGAAGGGTTTGAGAATCGATCGCAGCGACGTCATCAGCTGTTGGGTTCGGGATCCGCCACGTTGCTGACTTGAGCCCTGAGGGTTTGTGAGGTTGCTCTGGTCAGAGGGGTGGGCTCGTGCAACCAGCACGCCTTGAGAGACGCTGTAGCGATGATCCGTATCGCTGAGATAGGCGGTGACATCCTCTTGCAGCGCATCGGTGGTGGTGTCGCCTCGCGCCGGGCAGGACCGGCAACAGGGCATGAGTTCACCGGTGAGGAGTGAACTGCGCAGGTGTTGAGCCTTCAAACCGGAAACGATCTGGTCAAGGTCAGCGGCATTGGTGTTGCCGATCGGCGCCGACCAGCAGCAGAGCGAAACATTGCCATCGGCCTTGATCATCAGAAAGGACCAGGGGTCGAGGCAGGCTTTGGTTGGAGATGTCATCAGAGGTGCTGGTGTGGGGAACGCCTAAGCCAGATTGGCGTCAATTTCCGTGAAGATGCCCGCTTGAATGCTCAAAAACTCAGCGCCGGCACCGTCGTTTTTCTTGGCATGGGTGAGGAGCACTTGCTTGAGCTTGCTCAGTTGTTCTTTGGTTAATGCGGAAAGAGGACGAAGTTTGAAGCTCGCATCCTCAGGCATGGGATAGTCCGTGAGGCTGCAAAACTGAATGGCATGAATGCCCATGCATTGGGCGGTCAAGATATATTCTTCCAGCTGCTCGCTGTTTTCCGCGCCGAGGACGCAGCTCAGGAGAATCAGCGGTGGCCTGAGACCGCGCTGTTGGGCGGCCTCACGGATGCGCGAAATCGCGTGCAGCACATGACGAAGCTGGGACTTGCGACGCAGGCGGGCATGGAGAACGGGATCCAGCGTGTCGCAGGAAATGGTGATCGTTTTCAGGCGACAGAGCGCATCAATTTCGGCTTCGCTGTAGGACTTCGACGCATTGGTGATGATGTGACATTTTGCCTTGCTTGTCAGCAGGGGCTGCACGATCTTCTCCCATCCCGGAACGATGGTTGTCTCGCCGTGGCCGTTGAGATTGATGTTTGTGACCTCATGGGTCAGGAGCCAGTCGGCCACGCGTTTGGCCTGGTCTTGCGACAACGTCAACCCTTGATAGCCCGGTTGAGAGACGGCGCAATACACACAAGCCAAATTGCAGTTGCTGGTGATCTCAAAATGGGCGCTGTCGCATCTGAAGCCCTGGGTGAGGCTTGGCGATGTGGAGAGAAGGTGGGATGGAGCCAATGTATTGGTTATCCTTGGAGAGGGAAAATAGCATGTTGGTCCGTAGCATCCAACCTCTGGAAAGGTCCTTTCCAGGCCTCCTGATGGATGGGCAGAGTGACTGGCGAGCTGTTGTCGCGAGCGGGCTCGGCGGGGTGGGGGCCGGCCCTCAGCCCGCGGATCGGCCTCTCCGCCTCGCGGCGGAAGTGGAGGGCGGAGCCTTCTCCCCCCACACCCGCGGCTCCGCCTGGCGCCAGTAGCGCGAAAAGCGACGCAGGTCGGGCGCGCCCGGCCCGGAGAGCGGCAGGTCCACAAAGGGCTCGGGCTCCAGGAGGCGCAGGGGTAGTTCCGCCACCAGACGCTGGGCGATCCGCCCGAAGCGTGGATCCACCGCCTGGCTGGTGACGATGGCGTCCGCCCCGGCCGCGGCCGCCGCGGCCAGCAGTTCCGCCGCCACGTCGCCCTCGCGCACCATCACCGGCAGCTCCGCCAAGCACTCCCGCAGGAAGCGCAGCCGCCCCGGCGCCAGGGGCGCGGGCCCCTCGCCTTGCGG
The DNA here is from genome assembly GCA_964455575.1 of uncultured Cyanobium sp. GTDB lineage: Bacteria > Cyanobacteriota > Cyanobacteriia > PCC-6307 > Cyanobiaceae > Cyanobium. Next base: position 4,748 of record CAYVWU010000147.1, read on the forward strand.
GTCCGCGGTGGTGGGCGTGTCCCCCGCCAGGAGCGCGCTGTCGAACACGAACAACGCAGGCGCTTCGGGATGGGCGCGCAGGGCGGGGTTGGCGGGCCCCAGCGCTTCCCCGTGCACCCACACCAGGGGCCGTTGCGGGGGCGGCCCCGCGCTGGCGGGGGGGCGCCACGCCGCCAGCTGCCCCCGGGGCGGCGTGGTCCATCGCTCCCCCGAGGCATCGCCCGCCGCTTGCGTGGCGGGGGGGCGGAACAGCCGCGCCTCCAACGCCTCATAACTGGCCTCGAACGGACAGCCACCGGGCCTGCCGGCGCCCCCCCGGTGGGCCGCCGGACAGGTGGCGCAGAAGCGGCCGCTGCTGAAGCGCTCCAGGTTGGCCCGGTTGAAGAGATAGGGCTTGTGGCTGAAGGCGCTGGCCACCCATTGCCAGCTCAGGTTGTTGCTGGCGGGGTCGCCATCGAGCAGGTGGCGCAGAAACCAGCTGGCGCCCGCCTGCCAGCGCACCTTCCGCCAGTGGACCACATAAGCCGCCAGCCACATCCGGGCGTGGTTGTGCAGCCAGCCCGTGGTCATCAGTTCCGTGGCGAAGGCATCGATGCAGGCGAGGCCTGTGGCGGCGGCGGACAGATCGGCCGGGAGCGTGGCGGCGTAGGCGCCGGGGGGATGGCCGGTTTTGAGGGGTTCGCGGTCGTGCCAGATCCCATCGCCCCACTGGCGCCACAGGCGCTGCCAGTAGTCGCGCCAGCCCAGCTCGGCGATCAGCTTCTCCCCCGCCCGCCGCTGGGCTGGACTCCAGAGGGGGCCGCCAGCGTGGCCCGGCCCGCTGGCCGCCGCGCTCGGCGCGCCGAAGAGCTCGCCCTGCAGCGCCGCCTCGCCAGCGGCCCGCGCTCCACGGGGCTCCGCGGACCCCCCTCCCTCCCGCAGCCGGGCGAACACCGCCTCCCGCGCCTCCGCCAGGGTGACCACCCCATGGCGGATGTAGGGCGACAGACGGGTGACGGCCCCCTCCAGGTGGTTGCGGCTGGCGCCGTAGCGGGCCGGGTCGAGGGCCGCCAGGCGCTCCTCCGCGGCGCGACGTCCGCCTCGGGCGGCGGGGGCGGCGGGCGGCGCCGCTCCGCTGGTCCCCGGATCTCCCTCCCCCATGGCTTCAATCGCGCGGTGAACCCCGATCCTCCACCCCCTCCAGCACCGCCTGGTCGACCAGGGCCCGTGCCGCGTCCACCAGCTGGCGCACCTGCTCGGGATCGGCGGGGGGGCGCTCGCCCGCCGCGATGGCGCGATAGAGATCGGCCACGCTCCAGGCGGCGCTGGCCGGGTCCGCCGCAAAGCGGGGGATGAGGTGGAGGTGCAGATGCGGCGCCCCTTCGCCGAAGGCGATGGCGTAGACCCGATCACAGCCGGTGAGGCGTTGCACCAGCTGACTGGCCTGGCGCACCGCCACCCCCCAGCTCCTGGCCTCCTGGTCGGTGAAGTGCAGGGGGCCGCCCAGGTGGCGGCGGGCGTCGAGCAGGAGCCAGCCCGCCAGGGGGGCCGGCGCGGGGTGGTGGCGCAGCAGCCAGAGGGCGCCGCGGGCGATCTCCTCCCCGTCCCGCCGGGCTCCGTCGCCGTGGAGCTGGCAGATGGGACAGGGCAGGACCATCGCGGGGGGGGAAGCCGGGCCCCCATCCTGCAGGGATCCCATCCTGCCGGGACGGATCCTCCAGCGGTCGTTGCGGGAGAATCCCCCGATTCCCTCTCCCAACGCCCCTTCCCATGCTCCTCGACCTGCGCGGCAAGAAG
>CAYVWU010000148.1:0-6522 GCA_964455575.1 uncultured Cyanobium sp.
ATTTGGCGTGCTGGTTGAACATCGAGGCGATCACATGGGCAAAGGCCTCATAGGTGTGGAAGAAGCCATAGCGGCCGGTGAGCAGATAGCCCTCCATCATCCCCACCAGGGTGTGCTCGCTGAGCATCTCCACCACGCGGCCATCGCGGCTCAACTCGCTGCCGTTGAGATCCTCCGGCAGGAATTCCTCCATCCACAACTTCTTCGTCTGCTCATAGATGGCATGGAGACGATTGGAGGCCGTTTCATCAGGGCCGAACACCCGCAGGTTGTGGGCGTTGAGGGCGAGGGCATCGCGCAGCAGCAGGCCCAGGGGGAAGGTGTTCGACTCCTCCGTGGCGCCGGGGGCCTCCACCGGCACGGCATAGGCGTCGAGGTCGGGCAGTTGCAGGGGACGGCGCAACAAACCGCCATTGGCATGGGGGTTGGAGCCCATCCGCCGCGGACCGGCGGGAGAGAGCTGCCGCAGCTCGGGAAGCAGGGTGCCGTTGTCGTCGAACAGCTCCCAGGGGCGATAGCTCTGCAGCCACTCCTCCAGCAGGCGAAGCTGCTCGGGATCCTTGTTCGGCGCCGACAGGGGCACCTGGTGGGATCGCCAGAAGTCTTCCACTTTATTGCCACCCACCGTCTTCGGACCGGTCCAACCCTTCGGCGAGCGCAAGACGATCATCGGCCAATGGGGCCGCTCCGCCGTGCCGCTGGCGCGGGCGTGGTGGCGAATGGCCTGGATGCGGGCCATGGCGGAGGCCATGGCGTGGTGCATCGGCAGGGGATCGCTTCCCTCCACAAACAGCGGCTCCCAGCCATAGCCGCGCAGCAACTGGGCCAGCTCGTCGTGGGGAATGCGGGCCAGCAAGGTGGGGTTGGAAATCTTGTAGCCGTTCAGATGCAACACCGGCAGAACGGTGCCATCGACGATCGGATTGAGGAACTTGTTGATGTGCCAGGACGTGGCCAGGGGACCGGTTTCGGCCTCGCCATCGCCGACGCAGGCCAGAGCGATCAGGTCGGGATTGTCGAACACCGCGCCGCAGGCATGGGAGAGGACGTAGCCGAGCTCGCCGCCCTCATGGATGGAACCAGGCGTTTCGGGCGTGCAATGGGAGCCGATGTGCCCGGGGAAGGAAAACTGCTTGAAGAAGCGCGCCATCCCCCCCAGGTCTTCGCTCTTGTCGGGATAGATCTCGCTGTAGGAGCCATCGAGATAGGTGGGGGCCAGCACCCCCGGCGCGCCGTGGCCGGGCCCGGAAAGATAGATCATGTCCAGGTCGTGATGGCGGATCACGCGGTTGCAGTGGGCCCAGATGAAGGCCTGACCGGGACTGGACCCCCAGTGGCCCAGGAGGCGATTCTTGACGTGCTCCGGCCGCAGCGGCTCCCGCAGCAGGGGATTCGCCTGCAGATAGATCATCCCCACGGCCAGGTAGTTGGCGGCGCGCCACCAGGCATCCGTCAGGGCCAGCTCCTGCTCCAGCGGCAGGGTCGGGGGTCCCGCCAGGGGCAGGCCGTGGGCGGGGTGGCGTTCCGGGGCGAAGGTCATGGAGGGGAGGACGGGTTGGCGAGAAGCGGAAACAGGAGCCGAGGCCCAGCAGGGATCTCACCAGACCGGAGAGACAAGGTCCTGACAGGGGTCCAGAAGGACTCCACCGTGGGGCGCCGCAGGGAAGGATTCTCTCTTGCCAAACGGAAAAGCGCCGCCCCTGTGACAGGGAAGGAAGGTGGACCTTTACACGTGGGACAGGCGAGGATCGCCGCGCCTCGACTGCAGGCGACCTCGCGCGTCGGGCCCTTCCTGAAAAGAGGAGGAAGAAGCAATCGCTGCGTGATACAAGAGATGCATCGGGAACAAAACTAGCCAGAAGACAAGAAGAAGCCCGGCGGCGAACAATTGTGGCTTTTTGCTGACATATAACGCAGACCGCTTGAGTATGGCTAGTTTCTATAACAGGGCAGCATGGCTTGGGACATGTCTTTGTCCACCACACTGCCTTGTTCTCTTCTTCAATGTCAAGCTCATGGCACGTTCACGATCCCGTTCCGTGTTGAGGGCGGTCTTGCCACTCCTCGCCGTTGGAACAATCTCAAGTGTCTTCCCACTACCAGGCAAGACGATGATCACCTATAGCAACCCAGGATTGAACGGACGCTATTTTGACGGCTACTGGAATGGCGATGTCAATTTCTTCAACAGCAGGACACCCATTTTTACACGAACTGATCAAGTGATTAGCTTTGCGGACTCAATCTACACTCGTGATTATGCGGCACCGCCAAGGCCGTGGGGCTTTGGAGGAACGGTTTTGGCTGATGAGGAGACCTTTTCCGTGGAGTGGACAGGTCAGGTCACAGTCAGTTCAGCAGGCACCTATGAGTTTCAGAGCTTGAGCGACGACGGCATTCAAGTCTTGATCGATAATCTGCCTGTCATTTCCAATCCCACCGTCCATGCCCCCACGCTCAACACCGGAGCCTTGAACCTGGCCGCCGGCAGCTATCCGGTGAAGGTGCTCTATGGAGAGAATTTCATCCATAGCGTTGCACAGGTGTCCTGGAGACCCGTTGGGGCGACGTCCTTCAGTGTGATCAACACCGTTCCCGGACCCTTGCCCGTGATGGGCGTGAGCGCGGCCTTGGCGTTCAGCCGCAAGCTGCGCGCCCGCAGGCGCTCCGCCGCGATCCCATCACCGAAAGACTGACCAAGCCAGGGCGGCGGGGGCCCCAGGCCTTGTCCCGGATCGATCGACTCTGTAATCTTCAGCAAAATGCCATGCTCCTCACGGACTATGGCCTGGACGTCCTCGCTTGCGCCCCATGTCAAAAAAAAAGGACAAGGTCAAGATGGGAGACAAAGGGCACACCCCCGCACCGGTGATTCTCCCTTCCACAGCGCTCCCCGCCGCCTGGGAAGGCACGGAGATCGATGAAGAGAATGACGCGGCACTGACAGCTCCCGCAGGCGCCAACCACAACGTCAACGGAGAGGAAACCTACCGACCGTCCCCCATCTTTGACGAGTTCAGTTCGCGCTCCGAAGGCCGCCCGCCCAAGCTCGATCGCAAGCTCTACGAGAAAGAGCTGGGGCGGCTGCAGGTGGAGCTGGTCAAGATGCAGTACTGGATCAAGCACGTCGGCTATCGCCTGCTCGTGATCTTTGAAGGACGCGATGCCGCGGGCAAAGGCGGCACGATCAAACGCATCACCGAACCCCTCAATCCCCGCGGCTGCAATGTCGTCGCCCTGGGCACGCCGACGGACAGAGAAAAGAGCCAATGGTATTTCCAGCGGTATGTCACCCATCTGCCGGCGGGTGGGGAGATCGCCCTGTTTGATCGCAGTTGGTACAACCGCGCCGGCGTGGAAAAGGTGATGGGGTTCTGCAGTGAGAAGCAGGTGAAGGAGTTCATGCTCTCCTGCCCGGAATTTGAACGGATGCTGGTGCGCAGTGGCATCACCTTGGTCAAATACTGGTTCTCCGTCAGTGATGAGGAACAGGAGGCCCGCTTCCGCTCGCGCCTGCAAGACCCTGCCCGGCGCTGGAAACTCAGTCCCATGGATTTGGAATCCCGCGATCGGTGGGTGGAATTCTCCAAGGCCAAAGATGAGATGTTTGCCCACACCAACATTCCGGAGGCGCCCTGGTTCACGGTGGAGGCCGACGACAAACGCCGCGCCCGTCTCAACTGCATTCGCCATCTCCTCAGCAAGGTGCCCTACGAGGACATGACACCTGATCCCATCAAGCTCCACCCGCGCAAAAGCGGGGGACACTACAAGCGCCCCCCCATGAACGAGCAGTTCTTCGTCCCCAACGCCTACCCCTTCTCCGGCTCAGCCCAGGCCACCTGAGGAAGGGGGCAGAGCAGGAGATCAGGTTGGCGAATGGTGCGCCAACTGCCGCAAGGGGTGCTGACTTCCAGCCCGATGCTCGCCTCCTCCGCCTCCGCTCCCCTGCTCTCCAGCCAGCCGATCGCATCCGCCAGCGCCTCCTCCACACTCTCGTACAAGCCATCGAGGTGGGGGTGGGGTCGCTGCCAACCATCGATCAAGCGATAGTCACGCTGCAAATGGCCCTGGCTGGCCGCCAACCGCCAATGGCTCTCCCGAGCGCTGGAGCGGTTCAACGGTCCCTGGGCGGGAGAGGACGAGGCGGAGGACAGGGAATGGGCTAGAGACACAGCCAGAACGCTCTCGATGGGGCCATCATCCTTATGCCTTTCTTCCGGGAGAGTTGTCGTGGTGGACACCGTCACCTGTGACGAAGGTTGCTGTTTTGTGTGCGCCCCGCCGGAGTTTTGTGGAGGCCTGGCGCAGTTGTGTGTGCGTGTGTGGCGAATTCCCTGTCAACGGTAAAGATCTGGCTGCAGATCCTCCAGGTAGCGGGTCCCCATCGGGTGGGTCTCGCCATACTCCGACGGCACGCAATCCGCCACCAGAAGGGTCGGTTCCGGGCGGGCCGCCACCAACACATCCCCGTGCGGTCCACAGACCACGCTGTTGCCGAGATACGCCGCCATGGCCCGACCCTCCACCATCTCCTCCCCGCAGCGGTTCGCATAGGCGACAAAGCACTGATTGACGAACGCATGGGCCGGCAGCAGGGTGCGCGACACGTCGGGATAGGGCCGGTCGGTGAGGCGCCCGTCGCTCAGACGGGCCCAGGCATCCGCCGCGGTGGGGATCAGCACCAGATCGGCGCCCAAGACGGCCAGGCGGCGGGTCAATTCCGGAAACTCCGCCTCGTAGCAGTTCAGCAGACCCACCTTCATGCCGTTCACCTCCTGCACGGTGAAGGCCGGGCCCTCTTGCGGCAGCGCGTACCCGCGGCTCCAGCACACCTTTTCATCCGGGCCCCAGAGGTGGGTCTTGCGGTAGTTGCGCAGCACTTGGCCGTCAGGGCCGAACAGGGCGATGGCGTCATAGAAGCGCTCCTCTCCTCCCACCCGCGCCCGCTCCGGATAGGGGCAGGCCACCGCCATCCCCAGCCGCCGCGCCACCGCCGCCACCCGCGTCAGGCTCGGCCCATCCACCGGCTCCGCCAACTGCCGCGCCAGCTCAGGCGTGACGATGTAGCCACTGAGATAAAGCTCTGGAAAGGCCAGGAGGTGGGCGCCCCGCTGGGCGGCCAGGGCGGCCACCCCCTCCAACCGATCCAGGTTCTCCGCCACCGCCTCCCGCGTTCCCGCCGCCCCCGTGCCCTGCCAGATCGCCAGACGCAAACCCTCCCCCGCCGCGGGCGGTTCAGAACGCAGGTAGGCCTGAAGGCGGTGGCTCGGGGTCACAGGGCGCGGAAGGGGCTGGAGTCAGTGTGCGTCATCCCTCCAGCGCCCCTCACGCCGTCCTGTCAAGCCGGCAAGGCCCAAGGGTTGAGGCCCAGATCCGCGCCAATGCGATGGGCGCAGGCGAAACCGCTGAAGGCCACCGCGTTGAGCCCCTGCCCCGGGAAGCAGGAATCCCCGACGCAATAGAGCCCCGGCAGGCCGGTGCGGTTGAAGGGCATGGGCAGGAGGCCGGGGAGACGACCGGACGGGATCGGGCCATAGGTGCCGCCCAGGCGACCGAGGAAGCGGCGATGGCTGCGGGGGGTGCCCACCTCCTGATGGCGAATGGCGCCGGCCAGACCTGGCAGCAACCGCTCCAGCCGGCCGATGAGGCGGGCGGCATCCGCCTCCTTTTTGGCGCGATAGGCGGAGGGGGAGAGCCCCTGCCAAGCCTCCATGGAGCTCGGGGTGAAGGTGTGGAGGATGTGGTGGCCGGCGGGGGCGAGGGAGGGATCGAGGAGGGTGGGCATCGAGACAAAGACCGTGCCCTGTTCCGCCTCCATGGCGTCCCACTGCTCCAGGAGCAGGTGATGGCAGTGGAAGCCGGGCGGGACGACGGCGGCATCGATGCCGAGATGAAGCGAGAGAAACGAGGGAGAGGGTTTGTAGCGTCGGCGCCAGGTGGCCTCGGCGGCAGGGGTGTGGGCGGCGTCCACCAGGGGGTGGACGGGGCCGCGGGGGGCGGCGGCGGGGTCAGCGCGATCGGCGAGCTCAGCGAAGGTGTCCCAGCGGGTGGCATTGCTGACAACCCGTCGGGCGCGGAGCTCCTCCCCGTCGGCGAGGCGAACACCCACCGCCCGCCCGTTCTCCACAAGCACGGCGGTGACGCGGGCGCGATAGCGAATCGCCCCGCCATGCGCTTCCAGACCCGCCACCAGCTTCTCGGCGATGACCCCGACGCCTCCGCGGGGGTAGTTGATCCCGCCCGCATGGCGATCCGAAAACACCATGCCCGCGTTGATCATCGGCGTGCGGTCAGCGGGCATCACGCTCCAGCAGAAGCACTCCATGTCGATGAACTTGAGCAGGGCCGGATCCTGGATGTGCTTGCGGGCCACATCGCCCACGTTGAACGGCAGCCAGCGCGCCAGACCCAGACAGGCCAGGGGCGCCCGGAAGAACACCTTGGCCAGGTAGGCCGGATCCTCGAGCGACAGCAGCGGCATCGCATCGAGGCAGTTGAACACCTGCCAGCAGGTGTCGT
>CAYVWU010000149.1:0-6510 GCA_964455575.1 uncultured Cyanobium sp.
TCCGCCTTTGGCGCGTCGGAAAATCCCGCAAATGAAATTCAGCAAGCCCTAATTATCGGCCCCGCTGCCCGCTCCGGGTTGACTCTGCAGCCGGGGCTGGCGGAGCGACTGGTGGCTGAGAGTGGCGGCAGCGATGCCCTTTCCCTGCTTGCCTTCGTGCTGGAAAAGCTTTGGCACTGTCGTCAGAATCGAGGATGCCCAGTGCAGGGCCCGAGGGGCGAGCGCTGGGATCTCACTATCAACGACTATGAGATCATCGGTGGTTTTTCAGGAGCTGTAAGTTTCTGTGCTGCCCACGTATTCAATCACGGAAGCCACAATGAACTGCAGCTCTCAGGCCTAAGAGAGACGTTCTTGCAAATGTGCCGGATTGATGGTACTGGCCACGTCAGCAAGAGGCTTGCACGGTGGGAAGATACTCCCATGTCGAGTCGTAATATTCTTCAGCGATTTATCAATGCAAGGATTCTTTTTAGCACTGAAGATGAGATTGGAATAACTCACGATAGCCTGCTCAAGGCTTGGCCATTGCTGAAAGGATGGATAGAGGAGTCAAAAGAGTTTCTTGTCTGGAAACAACAGGTTGAGCTAGATGCTGAGCAATGGCACGGTTGCATCGACAATGAAAAGTCTGATTTATTATTGAGCGGCATTAGGCTAATGAATGCTCGCAAATGGCTGGATCAGAGTGGGGATGCAATACAGAGTCAAGTCAAGGTATTTCTTGAGGCAAGTATTATGCATGCAGAGAGAGCAGGGGCTTCGTTAGTAGAGCTAGCCAAGTCATTTGGACTTGCCTCCGTCGTCGAGCAATATAACAAGCAAGAGATCGAGTATCAGGATATTCTCAGTCGTGTTAGCGAACTCAAGAAGGCGTTAGATAGGGCAACGAAGAAAAGAGATGAGGCTCAAAGACTTCTCCTTAATGAAATTCCAAAAGTATTTATATCCTATGCCAGTGAAGACGAGAATGAGGCAAGAAAAACCCATAAACTTCTCAGCAAGACTGGCTTCCAATGCTGGTTTGACAAGGAGACGCTGGTTCCAGGAGTTGATTGGGACCAGGAAATTCGTCGCGCCATACGCGAAACCGATTTTATTATTATCCTTGTATCAACAAGGTCAAGGAATAAAAGAGGCTATATGCAGCGTGAGATCAAATTAGCTTTGCAAGTCAACGAAGAGATTCCCGAAAATCAGGCTTTCATTATTCCAGCGCGGATCGAGGAATGCGAAATCCCGCATCAATTGTCTCGCTATCATTATTGTGATATTTTCGACGAAGGTGGAGAACAAAGACTCGCAGAATCGATATTAATACACTGGAATTCCAGGTCGCAATCTCTTCGTGATCAAGGCGATTAGTTTTGCGATTAAACTCCTTGGACACGCTGTGTTCAGAAGGAGTCCCGCCCGGCCGATGAGCGCCCTTTTCATCAGCTACACCAGCCGCGATCCTGAAGGCGAGGCCTGGGCGGATCGACTGGCGGAGTGGTGCGGCGAATGGGGCTATGGCTTCTTCCGCGACAAGCACCCCGGCCAAGGCGTGAAGGCCGGAGAAGACTGGCGCGCCAGCCTGAATCGCCAGCTGGGCCGGGCCCAGGTGGTGATCAGCCTCTGCAGCCCCAGCTATGAACTCTCGTCCTGGTGCATGTGGGAGCTGGCGGCGGCGGAAGAGCGGGGCAAATGGATCATTCCGATTCAGTTGGGCCAGCAGAAGGTGCCCTCCCTGCTGGGCCACCGGCAGGTGATCCGCGTCGCCAATGCCCGCCAGCCCACGGCCAGCGAGCTGGCGGAGGTGAAGGAACGGCTGGCCCGGGTGCTGCTGGAACAGCTGGATTGGCGGAGGTTGCAGCCCTGGGATCCGAGCCGCTCGCCCTATCCCGGTCTGCTGGCCTTTGAGGCGGAGCAGGCGCCGGTGTTCTTCGGGCAGGACAAGGCGATTGAGAAGCTGGGCGAGCGGCTGGCGAGCCTGGCCCGGCGGGCGCCAGCCGCCCTGCTGGTGCTCGGGGCCTCTGGCACGGGCAAGTCGTCGCTGGTGCGGGCCGGGGTGCTGCCGCGGCTGGCGGCGGAGCGGGATCGTTGGCGGTTGCTGGAGCCCTTCCGGCCAGGGCGGATGCCCTTCACGTGCCTGCGCAAGGTGCTCGCCCCGGCACTGGCCGCCTTCCCCGAGGCCCCGCCAGGGCCGACCGGCGAGGCGGAGGAGAGCGCCCTGGGGCGCCAGCTGGACTGGCTGCAGGTCTACGCCGAGAGGCCGGTGCTGCTGGTGATCGACCAGCTGGAGGAGCTGCTGGTGGAGGGCAATGCCGAGGCGGAGCGGTTTCTGGCCTTTCTGGAGGGGCAGCTGCGCCGAGAGCTCAACAGCCTGGTGGTGCTCGCCACCCTGCACACCGACTTTCTGGCCGTGCTGGAGAGCCGTTGGCCGGGCCTCACCGAGCTGGTTGAACTCACCACGCCGGAGCCGATCCCGCCGCAACGCTTCGGGGAGCTGATCAGCGGCCCGGCCGCCCGGGCGGATCTGCGGCTGCAGCCGGGGCTGGCGGAGCGGCTGGTGGCCGAGAGCGGCGGCCGCGATGCCCTGCCCCTGCTGGCCTTCACGTTGGAGAAGCTCTGGCGCAAGCGGCAGGAGCGAGGGGTGCCGGTGGTGGAGCCGAACGGTGCCCTCTGGGATCTCACCTTGGCGGACTATGAGGCGCTACAGGGTGTGGCGGGGGTGGTCGGCACCCAGGCGGAGCTCTGCTGGGATCCCCTGAGCAGCGACCCAGCTGATTCAGAAGCACTCCAACAGGCCTTCGTGCACCACTTATTGCGGCTGAACGAGGAGGGGCTGGCCACCAAGCAGCCGGCCAGCTGGGGGGAGCTGCCGGAGCGCAGCCTGCCGCTGCTCCAGCGCTTCGTGGAGGCCCGGCTGCTGGTGAGGGGCAGCGGCGATGGGGGCGACCAGGTGGAAATCGCCCACGAAGCGTTGCTGCGCACCTGGGAGCCACTGGTGGGGTGGATCGAAGCGAACCGCAAGGAGCTGGAGCAGCGCCGCCGGGTGGAGCGGCTTTGCGGGGATCTGGGCCAGGGCCAGCCGCTGCAGGTCAGACTGGCTGCGTTGCAGAACTTAATCATTCTCGCGCAGGCTGACCCTCGGGAGATGGCCGACGCTGCTGAGACGCTTGGGAAAGTGCTGTTGCAGAGCGAGCCCAACTCTCTGGAATGGAAGCAGGCGCTCCAGGTGCTGGACCTACTGGGAGGCCAGGCCAGCGTGAGAGCTCTGAGTACCTTTTTGGAGCTGAGACAGCTCCACGAGCCCGTTGAAAAAAGGCAGTCGGCGCCGCTGATAGACGTGCTCTGCCAAGCGTCCACTCTGCTTCAGGAGATTCTCCGGAGGTACTCCCAAATCAATGACGCAGAAACGCGCTGGTTGCTGGTGCCCAGCTCCAAGGTTTGTGACCATGGGAAAACGGTGGTCACAGAGCTGGTGCGGCTGCGGTTATGGGCCGCGCCCAGGCTGGATGTATCCGGGGCATGGTTTGAGCCCGTTGGTGAAGGCGTTGCCCTAACGATGGTGACAATCCCACCCGGTTCCTTTTTGATGGGCTCGCCGCCAGAGGAGTCAGGCCGGTGCAACGATGAAAGCCCCCAGCACCGGGTGGAGCTGGAGAGCTTTTGCATCAGCCAGACTGCAATCACTCAGGCCCAGTGGCGGGAGGTGGCTGAGTGGCGCGAAGGGGAGGAGGAGCGTTGGGGCAGGGAGCTGAAAGCTGACCCCTCCTGTTATCAGAACAAGGATGGCCGAGGAGAGAATGAGGTGCGCTTGTCTCAAGGGGAGAGCAACACCGACCATCGTCCTGTTGAATGTGTAAGTTGGTGGGAAGCGATGGAGTTTTGCAGTCGTTTGAGCCAGCGCACAAGTCGAATCTATCGCTTGCCCAGCGAAGCACAGTGGGAATATGCCTGCCGAGCTGGCACCACAACCCCCTTTCATTGCGGCGCCTCCTTGATCAATGAGCTGGCAAATTTCAATCCGAACTGCCATTATCGCGGTTGGCCTTGGTCAGGTAAATTCATAATGGGTGATCGGGACCAGACATCTTCTGCAAGAGAGTTTCTAGCCAATAATTGGGGCTTGTATGACATGCACGGGAATGTGGAGGAATGGTGCCTTGATGACTGGCATGAGAGCTATCAGGGACACCCAGGTGACGGCAGCGAGCGGTTGGTAAGTTCGGCCTCGAACAATGGTGAAAATAATAAATGGGAGTTACGCAAGATGGTGCGCGGTGGCTCTTATTGTTACGGTCCCTGGGGCTGCCGCTCGGCCTTCCGTGCTCGCGAACGCCCTGATTACTCATCCAGTGCTATTGGTTTTCGTGTGGTCTGCCTTCCTCAGAGCCTTACCAATAACAATTGATTTACTAATCCCTAAACACTTTGCTGTTTCTTAACCCTTGGCAATTTGTTTGTGGCTGCTTGCTGTTCCCCAAGGGCGTTACAACGCCATGGACGAGAGGATTTTTATCGGCCGATGGCCACCCAGCGCCAACAACGCTTTGGAGAGGCCACGGTTGGCAGGCGCGACACTAAAGCCTAAGCGGCCTTGGCGGGTCTGAGTTCAACGAGATCGCCCGCGAGGCCCTGGCGATGGACCGCAAAGCGGGACTCCGCCCTGAGATCCGTCAAGGTGAGGGAGTGGGTGAAGGGGAACAGGGCGGGGTGCTCCAGGAGCTGCTGGGCAAGCAGGGAGCGCTGTTCATTGTCGAGCAGAAGCGCCTCGCAGAGGAGCTGGGCAAGCTCCTTGGAGATGGGGAGGGGCTTTGGAGCCCGTTGGTACATGCCCCTGGTGTTGGTGTCCGCCAGGGCTCCCCAGTCGACAAGGGAGCGGATGATCCGTTGCGTGGACTTCACCAGCACGGGGCGCTCGGACCATTGGGCCACCATTCGGTTGGTGAGCTGAGCGAGAGAGAAGGTGTCCTGCAGGGTGAGAAGGCGGCCAGCCGTGGCTGCCACATCGGAGAAGACGGGATAGCTGGCCAGCGCCAGGGCCCAGTGCAGGGCGAGATGGTCTTGGACCTTGGTTGTTTGGAAGGCGGCGGTGGCGCGGATCTTGAGGGGTTCCACAGCGGGTGGAACCGTTCCCCAGATCCTGGTGAGCACCGTCATGGTTTTGCCTCGATCGCTGTTGTAGGTGTCGCCGCTCACCTTTCCTTCGAGGTAGGCCCACAGGTCGGCCCGGAGCTCCTTCAGCGTGGCTCCCGCCGCTACTCGGCTGCCCGCCGCCTCCAGCCAGTCGAGCGCGAGGCGCCGGTCAAAGCCGATGATGCCGCGTCTGGTCATGGGTTCTCCTGGATGCGCACGAAGGGCACCAGAACCTCTTCCAGCGCGATCCCTCCATGGCCCACCGTCTCTTTGCCCCGGGTGAGAAAGGCCTCCACCCCGCAGGGCAGCAAGACGGAATAATCCGCTGGCAGGCCGGGTCCTGGCCAAAGCAGGGCGGATGGGAGCGCTTGCCGCACTTGCTCCCGCAGCGCCGCGTCGCGGAAGACCCAGGCCCGCTCCCCCTTTTCCTCGGGGACCGTGCCCACGTTGGGACGGCCGCTCCCCTTGGCGGCGACGTTGCCGTGATCGGCCGTGACGTAGACGGTGAAGCCCTCGGCCAGCAGGGCGTCGATCAAGGACCGGAAAGCCCCCGCCTGGCTCCATTGCCGCACCTGGGCATGCAGCCCACCAAGGCCGGTGACCGCGCCGTGGAGCATTTCATCAACCTTGCCGACAACAAGGCCCAGAACGCGGCAGCTTGGGCGGGAGGCGAGGTCCTTGACCTTCGCCAACAGCTCGCTGTCGGCCTCCTGCGCCCCCTGCCTGAGGTACGCCACGGCTGGCCCCAGCAGGCCCTGCTCCGCCCAGAAGCGCTCCCAGTGCTTGGGCTCCTTGCTGGTGGTGCCAAGGCTCTGGGGGAAGAACAGCGGGGCCTCGGCCGCGAAGATCGCCTGGCGGGAAACGGCGGTGATCGTGGGCACCCAGGCCCAGCAGACGCTTTCTTCCAAGCCGAGACCGCCCAGGGAGTCGCGCAGCAGCAGCCACTGATCGAGAGCGAGCCCATCGACGACGACCAGCGCCAGCCGGCGGCTGCCGCGAGCGAGCAGGTGGGCGAGGAAGTGGGCGATCTTGTCGACGGTGAGGGGCCGGGGCAGGGCCGGCAGTGTGGCCAGGGCGCCGTAGCGCTGGAGCATCCAGCCCGCGAAGGCCTCCTCCAGGGCCAGCTGGAATTGATCGAGCCGGGAGCTGGTTTGGGGGTGGAGGGAGCCGCTGAGCTGCGTGCGCAACACCTGGGCCTCAGCCCAGCGCCAGCCAAGACGCTCCCAGTCTTCATGGCGCCAGTTGTCGTGGCTGGAAGCCGCGGCCGATAGCGCCTCCTCCAGCAGTGGCAGAAGCCGCTCCAGACGGAGAGCTGCGTTCTCGTCCTGTTGGCCCACCACACCGAGGCGCATCCAGCCCTTGGGCACCGCGTCGGCCGCAATTGCT
>CAYVWU010000150.1:0-6508 GCA_964455575.1 uncultured Cyanobium sp.
CGGCCATCGCCTCCACCACCCCATCGGTTTCCAGCTGGCGATAGACCTTGCTGATGGTATTGCGATGCAGGCCCGTCTGCATGGCCAGCTGGCGCGTGCTGGGCAGACGGTGGCCGGGAGGGTAGTGGCGAGCGGCGATGGCGAAGCAAATCTGGTTGTAGAGCTGCGTTGAGGCGGGAATATCGCTCTCTTGCTGGATGTGGAAGCGCACGCGGCTCAGACTCTGGTTCTCGCGGCCACCCTAAGGAGCTTTTGCCTCCGTGACAATTCCCCCCCTGGCATAGGACCATGTGCCGGTTGCCCGGAGACCATGGCGGATCGTGGCGAATCATCCTTTCCTGGACTCCCCCCGGGGGAGCCGATCCGCGCCGGCTGGGTGACGCTGGAGCCCGAGCGACCTGAAGAGGTTCCCCTGCGCGCCTGGTGGGCCGAGCCTCTGGAGAGCACGCCCCGCGCGGGCGTGGTGGTGTTGCCGGAGATCTTCGGGGTCAATCCCTGGGTGCGCAGCGTCGTCGACCGCCTCGCGGGGCAGGGTCTCGCGGCGCTGGCGGTGCCCCTGTTCGCGCGCACGGCACCGGACCTCTGCCTGGGCTATGGACCGGAGGCGTTCCAGGAGGGTCGCTCCCACAAGGACCGCACCACCACCCCCACCTTGCTGTTGGATGTGGCCCGCGGCCAACGCTGGCTGCGGCAGCGGCTGCGGGACGCTGGGGCGATCGGTTGCCTGGGCTTCTGTTTCGGGGGCCAGGTCGCCCTGCTGGCCTCGGGCTTGGAGGGCATGGCCGCCAGCTGCGTCTGCTACGGGGCCGGGGTGACGCGGGGGCGTCCCGGCGGTGGGCCGCCCAGCTTGGATGACCTCTCCCTGGCCTCCGGCCGACTGCTGTTGATCTACGGGCTCGACGATCCCCTGGTGCCCCCCGCGGACCTGGCGGCCATCGCGGCGGCCGTCGAGGGGGTCAGGGCGGCCCAGGGGGACGACCGGGTGACGCTGCGCACCTATGAGGCCGGCCATGGCTTTCTGTGTGAGGCTCGCGGCGACTTCGCGCCTGAGCAGGCCCGAGAGGCCTGGCCGGATATTGTCGCGTTCCTCGCCAGCGGCCTCAACGCCCAGCCCGTCCAGGAGGCCGGACGCTGAATCGCGACCGGCCTCCGCGGGCCACGCGCGACAGGTGGTTCAGCTCTCGCTCTCCGCGGCGGCGGCGCTGGACACAGCGGCCACCGCGGTGCTCGTCGGCGCGGCGGTTGGCGCCGGGGAGGCCGGTGCTGCGCTGGCTTTGCTGGCCACGGGCTTGGCGGGTTTGGCCGCAGCCGGGGCTTTGCTCGCGGCCTGGCGACGGGGGGAGAGGAACATGATCATGTTGCGACCCTCCCGCTTGGGAGCCTGCTGCAGCTCGGCGTTCTCTTCCAGGTCTTTGGCCATCCGCAGCAGGAGCGCTTCCGCCAGGGCGGTGTGCTGGATTTCCCGGCCACGGAAGATCACCGTGCATTTGACCTTGTCGCCGGCCTTGAGGAACCGGCTCGCCTGGCCGATGCGCACCTGGTAGTCGTGGGAGTCGATCTTGTAACGCATCTTCACCTCCTTGACCTCGGTCTGGTGAGATTTCTTCTTGGCTTCCTTGGCCTTCTTTTCCTGTTCAAACTTGTATTTGCCGTAGTCCATCACCCGGCAGACGGGGGGATCGGCCTTCTCGCTCACCAACACCAGGTCGAGCTCCCGCTCGCGGGCGACGGCCAGGGCGGCTTCTCGTGTGATCACCCCAAGCTGACTGCCATCGGCATCAACAACCCGCACGTTGGGGTAGTTGATCCTTTCGTTGATGTTGGGTAGCTCCCGAACGGGAGCGCGACGGTCTATGCGGGGGCGGGGAGGCATTCAACAATGCATATTGCACTTCACCCTAAGCCTTGCCGCGTCGTTTGCAGGGCCAGCAGCGCGTTTTGCATCAGATCCTCACCCCGCAGCCACAGGGGCTGGTGCTGGCGGCGAAACCAGGTGCGCTGGCGCTTGGCGTACTGGCGGGTCCGCCGCTCCGTGCGGGCGATCGCCTGGGCTTCCGGCCACTGGCCCCGCAGCAGGCCCCGGGCCTCGGCGTAACCCATCGTGTCGAGCAGCGGCAACGCCGCTCCGTGGCGGGCGATGAGGGCCTCCGTTTCCTCCACCAGCCCCTCCGCGTACATCGCCAGGGTGCGTCGGTGGATGCGGTCGGGCAGATCGGCGGGGTCGAGGGCCAGCTCCAGCACGGGCCAGGGCGGTGGCACGCGTCCCCGCTGGGCGGACGCGGGTTGACCCGTGGCGTAGCAGATCTCCAGGGCCCGTTGCGTGCGATGGCTGTCGGCGGGGGCGATGCGGGCGGCGGCCGCGGGATCGCAGGCGTTCAGGAGGGCATGGCAGAGGGGCTGGCCCAGGGACAGGAACTGGGCGCGCAGGGCGGCCTGCGGGGGGACGGCGGGGGGCGTCAGGCCCTGCAGCAGTCCCTGCAGATACAGGCCGCTCCCCCCGACCACCAAGGCCAGGCCGCGGCGCTGGAGCTCGGCCGTCACGGCCGACCGGGCCAGCGGCAGAAACTCCTGGAGGGTCAGGGGCTGGTCTGGGGAGCGCAGGTCGAGGAGTTCATGGCGCACCCGTTGCCGCTGCTCGGCCGTGGGCTTGGCCGTGCCGATGTCCATGCCGATGTAGCACTGGCGAGCGTCAACGCTGAGCACCGCCAGGTCCAGCGCTTCCGCCAGCTCCAGAGCCAGGGCGGTCTTGCCACTGGCGGTGGGTCCCATCAAGGCGATCACCAGGCCGGCTGGCGCGGGCTCCGGCGGTCCGGCGGAGTCGGGGGGCGGAGACGGAGACGGAGACAGAGACAGAGACGGAGACGGGGGCGGAGACGGGGGCGTGGGCGGGGAAGGCAGGGGCATGGGACCACTCTGGGACCCCCGGGGACGGGCGCGCGCGGCGAGGAGGACGCACCCCCCGCACAAAAGCCTCCGCAGAGGCGGCTGGCTGGCGCCGGGACAGGCAACTGGTAGATTGGGCCCTCGGATCAAGCCGAAACCCCCTCGCGCCTCCCTCCCGGCGCTCACGCGGCTCTCCTTGACGACAGGCTCTTGCTGTCGTTCCGCTCCCCATCCAACCGCGCCCCGCCCACGCATGAGCGACTCCACGCGAGTCCAATCCGCCTACGGCGCCGAGCAGATCCAAGTTCTGGAAGGTCTGGAACCGGTTCGGAAGCGGCCCGGGATGTACATCGGCTCCACCGGTCCACGGGGCCTTCATCACCTTGTTTACGAGGTGGTGGACAACTCGGTTGATGAGGCTCTGGCCGGGCACTGCGACGAAATTCTGGTGGTGCTCCATGACGATGGCTCCGCCAGCGTCACCGACAACGGCCGCGGCATCCCCACCGACATCCATCCCCGCACCGGGAAGAGCGCCTTGGAGACGGTGCTCACCGTGTTGCACGCGGGGGGAAAGTTCGGCTCCGGCGGCTACAAGGTGTCCGGTGGTTTGCACGGGGTGGGCATCTCCGTGGTCAATGCCCTGAGTGAATGGGTGGAGGTGACGGTGTTCCGCCAAGGGAAGGAGCACCATCAGCGCTTTGAGCGCGGCAAGCCCATCGGCAGCCTGGAGGCCAAGCCGGCGGCGGATCCGGAACAGACGGGCACCTCGGTGCGTTTTCTGCCGGATCTTGAGATTTTCAGCATCGGGATCGAATTCGATTATCAAACCCTCGCCGCTCGCCTGCGGGAGTTGGCCTATCTCAACGGTGGCGTGCGCATCGTGTTTCGCGATGAGCGGGCTGCCGCTGGCAAAGACGAGGCGCACGAAGAGATCTATCACTATGAGGGGGGCATCAAGGAATATGTGGCCTATATGAATGCCGAGAAAGATCCTCTGCATCCAGACATCATCTATGTGAATTCCGAAAAAGATGATGTGCAGGTTGAGGCTGCGCTGCAATGGTGCGTTGACGCTTACTCGGACAATATCTTCGGTTTTGCCAATAATATCCGCACCGTGGATGGCGGCACGCATATCGAGGGCTTGAAAACCGTCCTCACCCGCACGCTCAATGCTTTTGCGAAGAAGCGCGGCAAGCGCAAGGATAGCGATCAGAACCTGGCCGGCGAAAACATCCGCGAAGGTCTCACTGCCGTTCTGTCGGTGAAGGTGCCGGATCCGGAATTTGAAGGACAAACCAAAACCAAGCTGGGCAATACAGAGGTTCGGGGCATTGTCGACACCCTGGTGGGAGAAGCCCTGGGTGAGTATCTGGAATTTCATCCTCAGGTCATCGATCTGATCCTGGAGAAGGCCATCCAGGCCTTCAATGCCGCGGAGGCTGCCCGTCGCGCCCGCGAATTGGTCCGCCGGAAATCGGTTCTGGAGAGTTCCACTCTCCCCGGCAAGCTGGCGGATTGCAGTTCGCGGGATCCCGCGGAATCAGAGATCTATATCGTTGAGGGCGATTCCGCTGGCGGTTCGGCCAAGCAGGGGCGAGACCGGCGCTTCCAGGCCATCTTGCCTCTGCGCGGCAAGATCTTGAACATAGAAAAAACAGATGATGCCAAGATTTATAAAAATACCGAAATCCAGGCTTTGATCACGGCCTTGGGGTTGGGCATCAAGGGAGAGGAGTTTGATGAGAAGGGCTTGCGATACCACCGCATCGTCATCATGACGGACGCCGATGTGGACGGCGCCCACATCCGCACCCTGCTGCTCACCTTCTTCTATCGCTATCAGCGCGCGCTGGTGGAGGGAGGGTTCATATATATCGCCTGCCCGCCTCTCTACAAGGTTGAGCGCGGCAAGAACCACACTTATTGTTATAATGAATCTGACCTCAAAAAGACTCTGGAGGGTTTTGGTGAGAAAGCCAACTACACTATTCAGCGCTTCAAGGGCCTCGGTGAAATGATGCCTCAGCAGCTCTGGGAAACCACCATGGATCCCACCACGCGCATGATGAAGCGGGTGGAAATTGAGGATGCGGCGGAGGCGGATCGCATTTTCACCATCCTGATGGGTGACAAGGTGGCTCCGCGCCGGGAATTCATCGAAACCCACAGCGTTGAGCTGGATTTTGCCCAACTGGACATCTGATTCCTTGACCCGCCCCACCGCCTCCAGTCCCCCCGTGATCACCTGGGCCGCGCTCCTGGGAATCGCCCTCTTCGCACCGGCGGCCCTGCCAGCGGGAGGGGCGGAGCGACGTCTGCCGGAGGTGAGGCGCCGGGAATCTCCCCTGGAGCCGCTGTTGAACCCCACCCGCTGCGCGCTGCGGGCGTCCCCGCGGGCGCAGGCCCCGTTGTTGGGATCCCTGGAAGCGGGCGTCCCCTTGCGGGTGCTGCGCACCTGGATCGCGCCGGGTGGTCGTCGCTGGTTGCGGGTGGCCACCACCGGAGCTGGAGGGCGCCCGGCCCGGGGCTGGCTTCTGGGCTGATGAGGCGGCGGCGGAATCCCCCACGCCCCTGAACCCATACAATCCTTGCGGTCTGCTGGCGGGGACATGGGGGAGGTGTCCGGCGGCGCAGAAGTTTTGGCACAGCATCTCCAGCTGTTGCTGGAGGCTGGCAATTACGACGGCGTCAAGGTGTTGCTCATGCCGGTGCAGCCCGTCGATGGCGCGGAGGCCATCGGTGCTCTGCCCACCACCTTGCAGGCCCTGGCGTTTCGCCTGTTGCCCAAGGATGAGGCGATCGGCGTCTATGAATATCTCGAGCCGAGCGTGCAGCAGAGCCTGCTGGAGCGGTTGCGTTCCGGGGAGGTGTTGGAGCTGGTGGAGGAGATGTCGCCCGATGATCGGGTGCGTCTGTTTGATGAACTGCCCGCCAAGGTGGTGAGGCGCCTGCTGGCGGAGCTCAGTCCCGCGGAGCGCCGCATCACGGCCCAGATGCTCGGCTACGAGTCCGGCACGGCGGGTCGGTTGATGACGACTGAATTCATCGATCTCAAGGAGTTTTACAAGGCCAGCCAGGCTCTGGAGATCGTGCGCCGCCGCGCCCGCGACACCGAAACCATCTACAGCCTGTATGTCACCGATGCCTCTCGGCATCTCACCGGCATCCTCTCCTTGCGGGACCTGGTGACCGCGGAACCGGACGAGCGCTTGGGGGAGGTCATGACCCGCGAGGTGGTGCGCGTCACCACGGACACCGACCAGGAGGAGGTGGCGCGGGTGATCCAGCGTTACGACTTTTTGGCCGTGCCTGTGGTGGATCGGGAGGAGCGCCTGGTGGGCATCGTCACCGTCGATGACGTGATCGATGTGATCCAGCAGGAGGCCACCCGGGACATCTATGCCGCTGGCGCCCTGCAGGCCGGCGATGAGGATGACTACTTCCAGAGCAATCTCTTCACCGTCGCCCGCCGTCGTGTGGTGTGGCTCCTGGTGCTCCTGTTGGCCAACACCGGCACCTCCGCCGTGATCGCCTCGGCGGACGATGTGCTCAAGCGCGTGGTGGTGCTGGCGGCCTTCATCCCGCTGTTGATCGGCACCGGCGGCAATGTGGGCGCCCA
>CAYVWU010000151.1:0-6506 GCA_964455575.1 uncultured Cyanobium sp.
ACGCGGAGGTCACCAGCAGCACCCGGCTGCCCCTTGGCAGCTGGGCCGCCACGGCGCGGGCCTCCTCAGCGGTGTTGCGCACGTAGGGGGTGACCACCATCGCCTTGGCGGGGAAGCCGAGGGCCAGGGCCTGCTGGCGATGCACGTCCCCTTCGGTGGGCAGGCCGGGCTGGAGGGCGATGGCGCCTCCGGTGAACACCAGCAGCGGCGCGCGGCGGGCACGAAACAGATCCAGCCCGCCAAAGAACCGGTCCGCATCCAGCCACTCGGTGCGACGCAGGGGTCCAGGGGCGGGATGGCGGCCGCCGCCGAGCACGACGATCGCGGCGGCGCTGGGCATGGTGTCCGGCCGCAGCGGCTTCCAGGGCCGCTCGACCCAGCGCCACAGCCCCTGCGCCGTCAGCGGGGTGGCCAGCACCCAAAGCAGGGCGAAGGCCGCCTGCACCGGCCGCCAACGGCGCCGCGCCAACCCCCAGCCCAGCAGCAGCAGGGTCACCCCCAGCGGCAACACCAGCAGGGGAAGCAACTTGCTGAGCACAAACATGGAACAGGTCCTGCCGCGGCGGAGGGGGCCGTCAAAGACTAAAAAAGGGCCCCTCCCTCCAAACAAAACGCGCCCCCGCCAGGGACGGGAGCGCGATCAGAAGCGAATTGAGGTCTGGGGACGCGGGAATCAGGCGGCGGCCAGGTTGGCGGCGACGAAGTCCCAGTTCACCAGCTTGTCGAGGAAGGTGGTGATGTAGTCGGGGCGGCGGTTCTGGTAGTCGAGGTAGTAGGCGTGCTCCCACACATCCATGGTGAGCAGAGCCTTCTGGCTATGGGCGAGGGGGAGGTCGGCGTTGCCGGTCTTGGTGATCTTCAAGGTGCCGTTGTCGAGCACGAGCCAGGCCCAGCCGCTGCCGAACTGGGTGGCGCCAGCGGCCTTGAACTGGTCTTTGAAGGCCTCAAAGCCACCGAAATCGGCGTCGATCTTGGCGGCCAGGTCTCCACTGGGGGCACCGCCGCCCTCAGGCTTCATGCCCTGCCAGTAGAAGGTGTGATTCCAAACTTGGGCGGCGTTGTTGAACACGCCGGCCTTGCTGGCGTCCCCGGCCACCGCCAGGATCGTGTCGTCCAGCGACTTGCCCTCCAGCTCGGTGCCGGCCACCAGGTTGTTCAGGTTGGTGACATAGGCGGCGTGGTGTTTGCCGTGGTGAAACTCCAGCGTGTTGCGGGAGATGTGGGGCTCGAGCGCATCGAGGCTGTAGGGCAGGGCGGGCAGCTGGTGCGCCATGGATAAAGGAAGAGGGCGAAAGGAACACCCGGCCTGGCCGGGGGGAGGAGGCATCCTAACGATGGCTTTGGAATCGGAAAGGTCGGCTGCCCGACCCTCAGCGGCCCACCCCCAGCAGCTCCACATCAAACAGCAAGGTGGCGTCCGGGGGAATCACGCCACCCGCTCCCCGGGAGCCGTAGGCCAGGTCGGGGGGAATCTCCAGCTTGCGCTTGCCGCCGACGCGCATGCCGGCGACGCCCTCATCCCAGCCCTTGATCACCCGACCCGCTCCCAGAGGGAAGCTGAAGGGCCCGCGGCCGTAGCTGCTGTCGAATTCCTTGCCGTTGAGCAAGGTGCCGCGATAGTTCACGCTCACGGTCTGGCCGGGGGTGGCTTCCTCCCCCTCGCCCACCACCAGATCGGTGATCTTCAGGCCGCTGGCCGTGGTGCGGGGCTTGGGGGCGCTGAGCTCGCCGCCCAGAGCATTGGCCTGGGCAAGGGAAGGCGCGTCGTCCGAGGGAGCCATGGCAAACAAAAAGGGATTGGAGTCGTCGGGATCGAGTTCAAGGGGGGAGCGCACGGCGGCGGCGATCGTGCCCGGCGCCGTGGCCGGCTCCATCAGGGCGGCCGCCACGGTCGCTGTGGGTTCAGGCGGAGCGGCCTGCACCATCGCGGGGGTGACCAGCTGGCTGATCAGCGCCACCAGCAGACAAGCCAGGCAGACGCCCGCGCTGATGAGGATGTCTCGCATGGAAGAGGTCTGGGCTGGGTGGGGAAAGGGGGATTCTGGCAGGGGGGTCGGTGACGGCTTGACCCGCCAACGCTGGCGGAGAGCCCTGCCGGCATGGGGGCTCAGAGCTGGTTCTGGTTCTGGCGGAGCTGACTCTCCAGGCGATCGATGCGACCGCGCAGCTCATCGAGCTCCCGCTGCCGGGCCAGCCCCAGATCCTGCAGCAGCTGATCGCGATTGCGCTCCAACTGGCGCTCAGCCTGCTGCTCCACCTCCGGGGTCTCGCCCCGCAGGGCCTTGAGCACGTCCTCCACCAGGATGGGGGCGTGGGAGGGATCAAGCTTGCCGCTCTGCACCCACTCCTGGGTGACGTAGCGCAGGCGATCGGCGACGAGGGTGGTGGTGCCGAGCCCCCGCAGGAGGAGCATCTGGAGAAGGTTGCCCTGGTCCATGGTGGCGATGGGTGCATGGGAGCCAACTGGAGAATGGCAACGCGCCGAGGTCTTGGCCATGGGGAATGACCGTCTGCCGCGGCTGCCGCTGGCCGCCCTCGCCGGCGCCCTGGCCGGCCTGGCGCTGCCGCCCCTGGGCTGGCCCTGGCTCCTCTGGCCCTGCCTCGCGGCGCTCTGGTCGCTGGTGGGCGCGGCCCGGGGCGGCCTGACGGCGCTGGTGTGGGGAACCGCCGCCGTGCTCGTCAGCCATCGCTGGCTCCCCGCCCTTCACCCCCTCGACTGGGTCGGCGTGCCCTCCCCCCTGAGCCTGCCGCTTTGCCTTCTCCTTTGGAGCCTCTGCGCCCTGCTGGGAGGGACCCTGGTGGGGGCCTGGGCGCTGCTGGCGCGGCGGCTGGATCCCGCCCGACCGAGCACCGCCCTGCTGGCGAGCGGGTTGTGGGGCCTGGCGGAGGTGCTGCTGGCCAAGGGGCCGCTGTTCTGGATCGGCCTCGGCGCCGCCCCCCTGCCGGGGGATCCCTGGCTGGGGGGACTGGCCGCCTGGGTGGGGGCCGGGGGTCTGGCGGCCCTGCAGGTGGGCCTCGGCTGGGGCCTCTGGCGCTGGAGCGTCGCCTGGCGCGCCAGGGCGTCGGGAGCGCCGGGGGCGGGGGACGCCAGCAGGGGCTGGGCCCTGCTGGTGGTGGGGAGTCTCCTGGGGGCCCATGGGGCGGGGGCCGCCGCCCTGGCTCCTGGTGGCGAGGCCCGGGCGGCGGCGCCCTCCGCTCCGGGTGGCGGCGAAACCGTCCTGGTGGTGCAACCGGCGATCCCCACACGGCAGAAGTTTCAGCCCTGGCAGCAGGCGCGGTTGGGGCGGATGCTGGCGGCGGCCCTGGTCGAGGCCGAGCCCCGTGGCGCCACGGTTGTCCTGCCGGAAGGATCCCTGCTGGAGGGCCAGCCCCTGCCCCGCTCCACCAGCGTGGAGGTGCTCAGCGGCGGCTTTCGCCGGACCGACAGCGACCTGCGCAGCGCCCTGCTGCGCTTTGCGCCCCGCGCCACCGTCGCCAGCGGCTGGGTGGACAAGCACCGGGTGGTGCCCCTCGGGGAATGGGTGCCCCTGGCGCCACTGCTCCGCTGGAGTGGCCTTTCCGCCGTGGGAGGCCTGGAGCCAGGGGCGGCCTCCCGCCTGTTGAGCCGCCCCGAGGGTCCCATCGGCGTGGCCATCTGCTACGAGATCGCCGATGGCCGCGGGCTCGCGGAGGCCAGCCGGGCTGGAGCGCGCTGGCTGCTGGCCAGTGCCAACCTCGACCCCTATCCCCTGAGCCTGCAAGGCCAATTCCAGGCGCTGGCGCGGCTGCGGGCCCTGGAAACCGGCCGCTGGCTGGTCAGTGCCGCCAACACCGGCCCGAGCGTGCTGGTGGATCCCGCAGGACGGGTGCGCGCCGCCTTGCCCCGTGGCGAGGCCAGCACAGCCTTCTTTGTCGTGCCTCCGAGCACGGGGCGCACTCCCTATCTCGCGGCGGGGGAGCGGCCCCTGCTGGGGGCGCTGCTGGCCGGCCTGGTTCTGCGGAGAACGTGGCGCTGAGGCCGCCGTCGTCGCGGAAGGGGATCAGCCCTCCGCCAGGGGGGCGCCCTCCACCAGGGAGGGGGCCAGGCGCAGGCCCGGCTCGCCGGCGGGCACCAGCAGCAGGTCGGCGTTGCGGATGCGGGAGAGGAGGCGGGTGGTGGTGACGCGGGTGGTGCCGATCAGCTCGGCGATCCGTTCATGGGTGAGGCGAAAGGGGAGGTCGCACCAGGCGCCACAGCGCCGTCCGAGGCGGCGCACCAGCAGGGCGAGAAGGGCGTGCAGACGCTTTTCGGCGTTGCCGAGGTGGCGGATGCGCAGCAGCTGCAGGGTCCACTCGTTGACCGGGTCCAACCCCGCGCCCTCAGGAGCGATGGCATGGCGACAGAAGCTGAGGGGGGTGAGCGCCTCGACGCAGACGCCCTCGCTGCAGAGACGATCGGTGCGCAGTTGGTCGCCGGCCTGGAGGAAGGCGATGGTCATGCCCTCGGTTTCCTCGCAGGGGCAGTAAACGCGCGCGACGCCGCTGAGCACCTCCAGGCAAGCGCCGGACGGCCGGAAGCTCGGATCCAGAAGCACGGACTGGCCGGGGGCGAGCTGGACGGGGAGCCCCGACGGCGGGGACGCGGAGCAGTGGGCCATCAGAGCCAAAGGAGCTGGCGGGGCGAACGGTGGAACCCTAAAGGACCTGCCGTCCTTTTTGCAAGCGATTCTCAATTGCAGGAGACCAGTGGGTCCGGCCGTCGGCGGCATCCCGCGGAGCGGGCCAGCGAGATCCCGCGGGGCGGGCGGCGGCTGCGGAGCGGGCCAGCGCGAGCGTCCGGAACGGCCCGGGGGACCAAGGCGGCTTCAGCGGCCAGACCCCTGGGCGCGCGCGGGCTCAGCGGACCACGACCAGTAACAAATGACACATCGTTTGGCAGCTTTTGCTCAAAGCCGAACGGTCCTGGCTTTTTAAGGTCCCCCCATCCCCTTCCGTTCTCCCGCCCCCCGGGGAGCCTCGAACCCCGCGCCAGTGCTCCGCGTCCCGCGATCCGGACAACCTGGCGAGCGAACGCCGAGGCCGCGCCACCAGGGCGAGGAGGGACGCCACTCTGAGGTACCTCGGTGACACTGCTCACACGCCTGGCCCCCACCGCTCTCCCCCCCCTGCTGCTCAGCGCCTCGCTGGCCCTGGCGCCGAACACAGCCCGCGCCCAGGTGGAGCTGGGGGTCTATTCGGGACGGCACTACAACAGCGATCAGGAGCTCTACAAAGCCTTCACCGCCCGGACCGGCATCCAGATCAAACTGCTGGAGGGCAAGGACGATGCCCTGATCGAACGTCTCCGCCAGGAGGGCGCCACCAGCCCCGCGGACGTGCTCGTGCTCGTCGACGCGGCCCGACTCGACAAGGCCGCGCGGATGGGACTGTTTCAGCCCGTGCGCTCCGCCGCGCTGCAGCGCGATGTGCCCGCCCCCCTGCGAGACACCCAGGGTCGCTGGTACGCCCTCACCCGGCGCGTGCGCGCGGTGATCGTCAACCCGAAACAGGTCAATCCCTCCACCCTCCGCACCTACGCCGACCTGGCCCGTCCCGACCTCAACGGCAAGCTCTGCCTGCGCGACAGCCGCAGCGTCTACAACCAGTCGCTGGTGGCGGACCAACTGATCCTGCGCGGGCAGGCCCCCACCCGCGCCTGGATCCAAGGCATGGTGGCCAACCGCAATCCGCGACAACCCTTCTTCACCTCCGACATCCCCCTCGCCCGTGCCGTGGCCAAGGGAGATTGTGCCGTCGGACTGGTCAACACCTATTACGTGGCCCGCATGCTCTCGGGAGAGAATGGCGCTGAGGACCAGTCCCTGGCCAAGCGCCTGAAGGTGGTCTTCCCCACCCCCGCCCACGTGAACGTGACCGGGGCAGGCGTCACGCGGGCCTCGAAGAAGGCGGCGGCCGCCACCAAGCTGATCGAGTTTCTGGCGTCCGCCAATGGTGGCAAAGGGTATGCCGCCGCGAACAACGAATATCCCCTCAAGGGCATGGGCAACCATCCCATCCTGAAACGCTGGGGAAGCTTCCAGGACGACGGCGTGAGCGCGGAGGCCATGGGGGCCCGCAACCGGGAGGCCGTGACGCTGATGCGCACCAACGGCTGGCCCTAAGGGCCCGCCCGCGTCCAACGCCAGCCCCCCGATTCCCCCGGCTCACCCCTCCAGAAGGCTCCGCAGCATCCAGGCGGTTTTCTCGTGCACCTGCAACCGCTGGGTGAGCAGGTCGGCGGTGGGTTGGTCGTTGGCGTCATCCGCGACGACGAAGACCGCGCGGATCGTGCGCGCCACAGCCTCATGGCCGCTGACGAGCTCGCGCACCATGGCCAAGGCGGCCGGCTGGCCCTCCGTTTCCGGAATGGAGGTCAAAGCGGCGATGGCGCTGCCGCCGTAAGGCGCGGGAAACCCCAGGGAGCGAATGCGCTCGGCGATCTCGTCGAGAGCCGTCCAGAGCTCGGTGTATTGCTCCATGAACATCAGATGGAGCGTGTTGAACATCGG
>CAYVWU010000152.1:0-6430 GCA_964455575.1 uncultured Cyanobium sp.
GGCGAGCCAGGCACCCAGCTGACGATGCGCACCTTCCACACCGGCGGTGTGTCCACAGCGGAAACGGGTGTGGTGCGCTCGCTGTGTGGTGGGGTTGTGGAGTTTGGAGCCAAGGCCCGCGTTCGTCCCCACCGCACGCCCCATGGGGTGGAGGCCCACCTGGCGGAGGTCGACTTCACGCTTCAACTCAAACCCACAGACAAAGGGAAGATCCAAAAGCTGGATATCACAACGGGTTCGATCCTGTTCGTGAATGACGGACAAGAGGTGATCGCCGACACGATTCTCGCCCAGATCTCCTCCGGCGCACAGGTCAAAAAGAGCGTGGAGAAGGCCACCAAGGACGTGATCTGCGATCTGGCGGGTCAAGTGCGTTTTGAGGACGTGATTCAGCCGCGGGAGGTCACCGACCGCCAGGGCAATATCACCCACAAAGCCCAACGTCTCGGCAGGCTTTGGGTCTTCAGCGGTGACGTCTACAACCTGCCTCCCAACGCTCAACCCGTAGTCGCGGGTGGCAAAGAGGTGAGAACAGGCGAGGTGCTGGCGGAGAGTCGCCTCGTGAGTGAATACGGCGGCGCCGTGCGTCTGCGGGAATCCGCGGGCGATTCACGAGAGGTGCAGATTGTCACCACCAGTTTGACCCTCAAAGAGTGCAAATTGGTGCATGAGTCCACCCATTCCGGGGAGATCTGGCATCTGGAGGACAAGGAGGGAGCCCGCTACTTACTGCGCACCGCCCCCGGCAGCAAGATCAGTTCGGGTGAGGTGATTGCCGAATTGGCTGATGATCGCTTCCGCACCAAAACTGGGGGCGTGGTCAAGTTCTCCCCCGGCCTTTCCATCAAGAAAGCCCGCTCCGCCAAGCACGGCTTTGAGGTCAGCAAAGGCGGCACGCTGTTGTGGATTCCTCAGGAGACCCACGAAATCAACAAGGACATCTCCCTGTTGATGATTGAAGACGGTCAGTGGATCGAAGCCGGTACGGAGGTCGTCAAAGACATCTTCAGCCAGACCGCGGGCATCGTCACCGTCACCCAGAAGAACGACATTCTGCGGGAGATCATTGTCCGCTCCGGCACCTTGCACCTGCTCTCGGACAGCAAAGTGCTCAGCCGCTATCAAGACGGCCTGATGGTCAATCCGGGAGAGGAGATCGCCCCTGGCATCACCGCCGAGGCAATGGTCTTCGTCGAAGCCGTGGACACCACCCAGGGCGGGGCGCTGCTGCTCCGGTCGGTGGAGGAATACTTCATCCCCGATGAGGCTCACCTTCCGGAATCCATCACGGTCAAGCAACCCGGTGGGCCCTCCCTCGGTTTGCGGGCCTCGCAACGCCTCACCTTCAAAGACGGTGAGTTGGTGAAATCCGTGGAAGGGGTGGAACTGCTGCGCACGCAGCTGATCCTGGACACCTTTGACACCACCCCTCAGATGACGGTGGATGTGGAGGCCATCGCCGACAAGCGCGCCAAGACCATTGATCGTCTGCAGCTGGTGATTCTGGAAACGCTGCTGGTGCGGCGGGACACCCTCTCGGATGCCAGCCACGGCTCCACCCACACGGAACTCCAGGTGGAGGACGGTGTGGGGGTCAAGCGGGGCGATGTGGTCGCCACCACCCAGATTCTCTGCAAAGAGGATGGCGTGGTGCAGCTGCCGGATGCCACGGCGGATGAACCGATCCGCCGCTTGATCGTGGAACGGTCCGGCGACACCCGCTCCATCGACCTTCAAGGCCTGCAACCCACCGTCGGACTGGGGGATCGCGTGGTCGAGGGGGATGCGATCGGCGAGGGGCTGATCGCCCCCTGCTGCGGCCAGGTGGAGACCATCTCCGCGGACACGATGACCATCCGCCTCGGACGTCCCTACATGGTGTCGCCCGATTCCGTCCTGCACGTGCGGGACGGCGAGTTGGTGCAGCGGGGCGATGGACTGGCCCTGCTGGTGTTTGAACGCCAGAAAACCGGCGACATCGTTCAGGGTCTGCCGCGAATCGAGGAATTGCTGGAGGCGCGACGCCCTCGGGATTCGGCGATTCTCTGCCGCAAGAGCGGCACGGTGCAGATCAAGCAGGGTGAGGATGACGACTCGATCACGGTCTCAGTCATCGAGTCGGATGACGTGATCACCGATTACCCCATCCTGCTGGGCCGCACGGTGATGGTCAGCGATGGCCAGCAGGTGCGGGCGGGTGAATTGCTCACGGACGGTCCGATCAACCCCCATGAGTTGCTGGAGTGCTTCTTCGAGGATCTGCGCAGCGTCAAACCGACGATGGAGGCGGCTCAGGAAGCGATTTCCAAGTTGCAGTTCCGCATGGTGCAGGAGGTGCAGAACGTCTACAAATCCCAAGGGGTGTCGATCGACGACAAGCACATTGAGGTGATTGTGCGTCAGATGACCAGCAAGGTGAGGGTCGAGGACGCGGGTGACACCACTCTGCTGCCCGGCGAACTGATCGAGCTGCGTCAGGTGGAGCAGGTGAATTCCGCCATGGCGATCACCGGTGGCGCTCCGGCGGAGTTCACGCCCGTGTTGCTCGGCATCACCAAGGCCTCGCTCAACACCGACAGCTTCATCTCGGCGGCCAGCTTCCAGGAGACCACCCGCGTGCTCACGGAAGCGGCGATCGAGGGCAAGAGCGACTGGCTGCGGGGCCTCAAGGAGAACGTGATCATCGGCCGCCTGATCCCCGCCGGCACCGGTTTCAGCGGCTTCGAGGAGGAGCTGCGCTCCGAAGCCGGTCCCCATCCCGACATCCTGGAAGAGGAAGCGGCGAGCTATCGCCGCATGCAGAACCTCCGGCCGGACTACACCGTGGAGCTGCCGGCGCCACCGGTCAACGCCGCGGTGCTGGACGACCCCTCCGATGAGGATCTGGAAGCGAGCCGCAGCCGCCATGGCATCGAGGCCTCCAGCAGCACCTTCGCCGCCTTCCTGCGTCCGAACGCGGAGGAAGGACTGGAGGAGGATCAGTTCCCCGATCCTGTCGCCCTGGAAGATCTCCAGGAGGAGGGCCTCCTCAGTGACGACTGACACCACGGATCTCGGCACCCCCGTGCCGAAACGGCGTCTGCCCCGTTGGGGATTTCACCCGCACAATGAGCTGCTCAACGGACGTCTGGCGATGCTCGGCTTCATCGCCCTGGTGCTCGTGGAATGGAAGCTGGGGCACGGCCTCCTCGTGCACCGGTGACTCTCCCGCTGCTGGGTCAGAGCCAGGCGGCCCTGGAAGCCTGGGCGGTGGCGGAAGGCCAGCCGGCCTTCCGCGGTCGCCAGCTCCACGCCTGGCTCTATCGCCGCGGCGTGCATGACATCACGACCATCAGCGATTGGCCCCTCTCCTGGCGCGAGCAGCTGCGCGCGCGGGAGGAGGAGTCCCGCCACCCCCTGATCGGCCGGCTGCAAGAGGTCCAGCGCCGCGTGGCGAGCGATGGCACCACCAAGCTGTTGCTCGCCACCCGTGACGGGCTGCAGCTGGAGACCGTGGGCATCCCCAGCGCGGATCGCCTGACGGTTTGCGTCAGTTCTCAGGTGGGCTGTCCGATGGCCTGCCGCTTCTGCGCCACCGGGAAGGAGGGCCTGGCGCGGTCCCTCGCCCTGCACGAGGTGGTGGATCAGGTGCTGAGCGTGCGGGAGGCCATGGAGCGGCGCCCCACCCACGTGGTGTTCATGGGCATGGGGGAACCCCTCCTGAACACGGAGGTGGTGCTGGAAGCGATGGCGGTGTTCTGCCGGGATCTCGGCATGGCCCAGCGGCAGATCACCGTGAGCACCGTGGGCGTGCCGGGCGCGTTGCCACGGCTGGCGGAGCGGGCCCGAGAGGTGCTGGGGCGCACCCAGTTCACCCTGGCGGTGAGCCTGCACGCGCCGGATCAGCGCCTGCGCCAGGAGCTGATCCCCACCGCCCGGGGCTACCCCCTGGAGGAGCTCCTGGAGGATTGCCGCGACTACGCGCGGGAGACCTCACGGCGGGTGAGTTTTGAATACATCCTGCTGGCCGGGGTCAACGACGCGCCGGCGCAAGCGGAGGCCTTGGCACGCCTGCTGCGGGGCTTCCAGAGCCATGTCAACTTGATCCCCTACAACCCGATCGAGGAGGAAGCGTTTGAACGTCCGTCTCCCCGCAGCGTGAACCGCTTCCGGCAGGTGTTGCTGGAGCAGTCGATCGCCGTGAGCGTGCGAGCCAGCCGCGGCCTGGATCAGGACGCCGCCTGCGGGCAGTTGCGGCGGGCGTTTGCCGGGTCCCGCTGAAGGGCAGCCCTAGGCTCGACAGAGCTCCACCGGGATTGCCCCCACCCCATGGACATCACCTCCCAGTTGATCGAAGCCTTGCTGCAGCGCGGCGTGCGGCGGGTCTACGGCGTGCCGGGCGACTACGTGCTGGGACTGTTCGACCGGCTGGAGCGCTCCCCCATCGACGTGATCTGCATGGCGGGGGAGGAGGGGGCGGGCTTTGCCGCCGATGCCCATGCCCGCCTGCAGGGGTTGGGGGTGGCGGTGGTCACCTACGGCGTCGGCGCCCTGAAGGTGTTGAACCCGGTGGCTGGGGCCTACGCCGAGCGATCGCCGCTGCTGGTGATCAGCGGTGCCCCCGGCCTGCGGGAATCGGATGAACACACGCTGCTGCACCACCGCATCCGCGCCAGCGACACCCAGGAGCGATTTTTCAAGGAGGTCTGCGTGCAGACGGCCTGCCTGGATTCCGGCCGCACGGCGGTGGACAAGATCCAGCGGGTGCTGGAAGCCATGCGACGGGAGTCGCGGCCGGGCTATCTGGAGCTGCCGCGCGATTCCCTCACCCGGCCGGTGCCCCGTCCCCTGCCGCCCCTCGCGCTCCCGACACAAGCCCAGGTGGCCGACCTGCATCGCCGCACGGGCCTCTCCATCCTGGAGTGGATGCGAAGTCGGGAGCGGCCGGTGGTGCTGGCCGGGGTGGAGATCCACCGCTTCGGGCTGCAGCAGGCGCTGCAGGAGGTGCTGGAGCGGGAGGGCTGGCCCTTCGCCACGAGCCTCAGCGGCAAATCCCTGCTCAGCGAACAGCATCCCCAGTATCTGGGCGTTTACGAGGGGGCGATGGGGGAGACGGCGGTGCGCGAGGTGGTGGAGGGCAGCGATGGGCTGCTGATCCTGGGCATGCCCCTCAGCGACCTGGACACCGGGGTCTACACGATGGAATGGAACGCCGCCACCTCCCTGCGGGTGGAGATGGACCGAGGTCTGCGGTGGATCCAGGGCGATCAGGACACCCTCGACCCGGTGACCCTGCTGCAGGTGTGGCAGGAGGCTCCACCACCCGCGGCGCCCACGGCCTATCAGCCCCGGGTGAATCCCCAGCCGGCCCAACCCTTCGAGCCGGTGGCGGACCAGCGGCTCACCGTGCGCCGCCTGCTGCTGGCGGTGGATGCGGTCCTCGAGGACAACACGGCGGTGGTGGCCGACACCGGCGATGCCACCTTCGCCTCCCTCGCCCTGCACCTCAAGGAGGCGAACGACTACCTCAACAGCGGCAACTGGGCCTCCCTGGGCTTCGCGCTGCCGGCGGCCGTGGGCGCCTGGGGAGCCGATCCGGAGCGGCGACGCCCCCTGGTGCTCGTGGGTGACGGCGCCCTGCTGATGAGCGCCATCGAGCTGGCCACCCTGGCCCGCTACCGCATCCCCGCGCTGGTGGTGGTGTTGGACAACGCCGGCTACGGCACGGAGCGACCGATGCTCGATGGCCCCTTCAACGACGTGGCGCCCGTCGACCATGTGGGTCTGGCCCTGGCGATGGGATTCGTGGCCGCCCGGCGGGTGGCGCGGGAAGGGGAGCTCTGGGACACCTTGCGGACGTCCATGGGGGAGACCAGCGGGCCGACGCTGTTGAGCGTGGAACTGGATCCCCGGGATGCCTCCGATGCCTTGCGCAACCTCACCACCGCCCTGGGCAAGAAGGTGAAGGCCGCCGGAGTGGAGGGCTGAACGATGGCCTGGATGCGCTATTTGGATCCGGAGGGCGCCGTGCAGGTGGCCTTGCGGGCGGGCTCCGGCGGCTGGGAGCGGTTGCGGGCGGAGGGCGAGGGCCAGGCGCCGGGCCTTCCCGCCGAGGCGTGGGGCGATCGCGCCGGGGCGTGGGGCCATCGCGCCGGAGCCTGGGGTGGAGATGAGCTCTTTGCGGGCCTGACCCCCAGCGGAGAGGAGGCGCGGATCGCGCGGGTGCTGGCGCCGGTGCAACCGCCAGCGATCTTCTGCATCGGCCTCAACTATCGGCGCCATGCCGCCGAAACCGGCGCGGCGCTGCCGGAGTGGCCGGTGCTGTTCATGAAGTCGCCCGGGGCGGTGCAGGATCCCGGGGAAGCGATCGTGTTGCCGCGGGCGTTGGCGAGCAGCGAGGTGGATCTCGAAGCGGAGCTGGCGGTGGTGATCGGCCGGCGCTGCCGCAACG
>CAYVWU010000153.1:0-6378 GCA_964455575.1 uncultured Cyanobium sp.
CCGCAGGCTGCTCATGCACACCAGGGTGCGGCCGGGAGGCCGGCCGCCACCGAGGAAGGCGGGTATGGCGGGTCTGCGGGGGGTGGGGGAGGAATGGGCCGGGCTCATGGCTTGGGCTCCTCCCCGGAGGGGCTGGGGTGGTCCAGGGGCGGCAGGGGGCTGAGGCCGGCGCCGAGGCGC
This sequence comes from uncultured Cyanobium sp., assembly GCA_964455575.1. Lineage (GTDB taxonomy): Bacteria > Cyanobacteriota > Cyanobacteriia > PCC-6307 > Cyanobiaceae > Cyanobium. The sequence continues at coordinate 181 of CAYVWU010000153.1, forward strand.
ATCAGGTGGTGGGCGGCGCCGCTGGCGGAGAGGTTGTGGCGGTCCATGAGGTCCCGCAGCTTGCGGTAGCAGTCGCTGTAGACCATCACTTGGAGGTAGTGGCGCTCCTGGCTGATGGTGGGCCGCTCGCCATAGCCGCGGGGCCGGCGCCGCTGGCGGACCGTCCCTGGGGTTGCTGGTTTGGTTGTCATGGGGTGCGCTCCATGGCTGGTCGTTTGCGGGGGTGGAAGGCTTGGGAGGGAAGCAGTGGCGTGATTGCTTGAGATCGACTCAGCCTTGATTGGCTGAGCAGTGATTCCCAAAAAAAGGGGGCAGCCCGATGGGGGCCGCCCCGGATGCGCGACTCCCTTCTCTCCAGGGCAAGCACCAGCCCTGCCGTGGCTGCTGTGGCAACGCTCAGGCTGCTGCGCCTCCCCAGCGAGAGCTGGGGCATGGCGGAGGGCCAAGAGGTCGCCGGGGCCATGGCGGAGCTGGGCGCTTGCTTGGTTCCGATCTTAGAGGCTCAGCAGCCTGAGGAGTCACAAACAACTCAGAGAGATGGGGGCTTGCTTTGGCTGGTGCTCTTGCGGTGGATCCGCAAGGGGCCTGAGGGCAGGTGAGAAGGGGATCGGGCGTCTTGGCCTCTGCTGCTGTGACTGGATCAGGCCGGTTCAGCCACACCGCAGCCTTTGTGGCGCTGCTGGGCTGGTGTCGGGGAATCCATGGGGAGTCGGGATCAATGGTGGCCCCGGGAACCCAGGCGAAGCAGGGAATCCCGTGGGAGAGGGGAATCCAGGGGGGGTGGGGAGAAGGCTGCGCAGCGCTGCCCTTGAGGGTGGAGGGTTGGATCTGTGGCAGGAACAGCGGTTCCCCTTGCGGCTGGAGCGGTCTGGACTGTTCAAACGGGAGCCCTGCGGCGCTGGCGGGTTGGACTTGGAGGACCGGAGGCCTGAGCGAGGGTTTGAGCGGGGGCCGACGGGCGGCGAGTGCCCTCGCGGCGGACACCTTGGCCGGGCGAGGCGGAGGCTCCTGTCCCGTTGACCTTGGCCTGCTGGGCTGAGCCAGGAGCCGTGCTTGTTCCCCCCGCGCCGGGCGCCATGCTTTGTCCCCCCGAGCTGGAAGCCATGCTTTTTCGCCCTCGGCCAGGGGTCGCCGCTTTTGTTCCCCCCGAGCCAGGAGCCGCCGAGCTTGTCCCCCCCGAGGCCGCAGCCTTGCCGGCGGGGGTCGCCTTTCGCTGCGCTGGGGCCTCCTTCTCGGACACGTCACCGCCCTCGTCCTCGTCTTCCCCGGCACCGATTGCCCCCTCCAGCCCCACTGCCGGCGGCAGGGAAGCCCGCCAGGCCTCAATCCACTGCTGCGGAAGCCACTCCCCCTCCCACAGGGGGATGAGCTCCTCCGCCCGGTAGGCGCGGAAGCCGGCGAGCACGGCCCGCAGGGTCTTGCGCTGGGCGGCTGGGGCCTGGCGGGCCGCACCCTGGAAGGTTTCGATCGGATCCAGGCCGCGGCGGGTCGCCTCAGCGCTCACCTGCTGGCGCCAGCGGGCGGAGAGATCGGCGGCCAGGGCGTCATCAATGGCGGGCACCGGCTCTGATGGAACCTGGCTGTAGGCCTCCGGCACGGCCAGCAGGCCGACGTAGCAACTCCAGAAATCAGCTGGACCCCAGAGCTGGCCGTCATCGCCGCGGATCGCTTCCGCCTGCTCCAGGGCCTGGCGCAGGTCGGGGCTGTGGAGGGGGCCCCAGTCGCGATCAGCCAGGCGGCGGTTGACATCGGCGAGCTGGAAATGGGCCTGGGCCCGCAGGTCGCCCGCCTTGCCCTGCTCCACCATCGAAACGTTGCCGCTGGAGACGGTGGCAAAGCCCGCCTCCCGTCCCCAGCGCTCGACGGTGTACTGGGTCCAGCCGTTGCGCTCGCGCCAGAGGCGCAACATGCGGCCAAAGGCCTCGCGAGCGGCAGTGTGTGTGTCCTTATAGGTCTGAAACATATCGGCCATGGTGGCTCCGGCTTCTATGGGCAGACTCTAAGACAGGCTCGCTCACTCAAGGCACGGGATCACGAGTGGAGTCAGGACGTTCTGGAGCGCGCCGCCACCGCACTGCCGGGATCTCATCGCATGGAGCAGGTTTTTCCTAGTGGTGGAGCGGGATTTCGTGGTCTGTCACCTCAGATCCGCCCTGGCGAAGCTGAACCACTGGGCCACCGGCTCAGCTTTGCCCAAGAGATCTGAGGCTTTAGGTTACGCTCAGCTTTCCAAGCTCAATGGAACCTCTCGCACCACCGATCTCCATCAACCTCACCCCGCGTCAATTGGCCTGGCTGGATGGCCGCCGGGAGCGGGGTTCTCTTTCCCGTTGCGCCGTCATGCGCTTGGTGCTTGATGAGCTAATCCAGCAGGAGCAGGGCAGCCAGGGCAGGGCAAAACAGCCGCCCAAAGCCCCCCGTCGTGCCGCCAAACCCCGCGGAGAGGCCTGAGGTGGAGACAGCCGACGACTGGTCCATCGATGGAGAAGCGGCCCGCCGCTTTCTGGCCCTGCTGGGCAAGGAGCCGGCCACCACACGCCTGCGGGCCTTCCCCCATCGCGGCCATCCACGCCGCGGCGCGATCGGGGCCCGCAAAGGCTCCTTTGATCTGGCGCGGGCCGCGCGCTGGCAGCGGGAGGGCCGGGGCGTGTATGTGGTGATCAACGACGGCGGCGATCGCAACAGCGCGATCCACAGCTGCCGGGCGTTGTTCGTGGAGTGGGATAGCCGGCCGATCGCCTGGCAGCTGGAGGCCTGGCGGGAGCTGGGCCTGCCCGAACCAACGGTGTTGGTGGCCACGGGCGGCCGCTCGGTGCACTGCTACTGGGTGCTTTATGAGCCACTGCCGCCATCTGAGTGGACGCCCCTGCAGCGGGAGCTGATCGAGAAGGCCCAGGGCGATCGGTCCTGCTGCGATCTGGCGCGGGTGATGCGGCTGCCTGGCTCCTGGTATCTGGATGATCAAGGCCAGCCGGTGGCGCGGGTGACAATCGCCGCCGCCGGTGGCCGCCGCTACGGCGCCGAGGAGCTGGCCGCGGCGGTGGCGGGGTGTCGGGAGCTGGCGCCGTTGGGTCTGGAGGCTCCTGGGCTGGCGGGTTTTCAGGGCTCGCCGGCGTCCACCGGCCTGGCTCCAAGTGTCCCTGCCGCGACGGCGCCGATCGCCCTGCTGCCCCCGGCGGATCCAGCGACACCGCACCCCCGTCACTCGGCAGACAATCAGCCCGCCGAAGCAACAACCCGACCACCGCAAAACGCCCCTCGAACACCTCTACCCCCCGATCCCGAGCAGCTCTGGCACGACATCTGCAACGCCCTGGCCGCCATCCCCCCGCGAGTGGCGGGGACCAACAGCTACGCCACCTACCGCAACATCCTCTGGGGCTTGATCAGCGCCTGCCAAGAGGCGGGGCGGGGACCGGAGGAGGCGATCGCCCTGATGGAGGCCCACAGCCCCAGCGCCGAGAGCGGCTGGGATGTGCGCCAGGTGGCCAACTCCGGCGGCAAGCAGATCAGCGCGGCCACCTTCTGGTTCCACGCCCGCCGCCACGGCTGGCGGCCCGAGGGGCAGGCGGGCGGCTCGTCCGCCTCGTTGGCTGCCGCTGGACCGCCCTGGCTTCCACATCACCCCTCCATTCGCAGGAGCCCGATCGCCAGCCCTGTCCCCGGAGGCGGCTCCACCAGCGCCGGGAGCACCATTGGCCATAGCCCTTCCACCGGCCCCTCCCCCCGCCGCGGCCCCGTGCACCTCCCCCTGGCCCGGCGCCTCGATGCCTTGGAGCACTGCATCCACGCCCTGCTGGGCCGGGAGCCCAACAGCCTGCGGCGCCATGCCCGGGTGCGGCAGGCCCAGGCGGCGCTGGAGCTCAAGGCTTTGTTGCGGCATCAGGAGATCGGCCAGCTGATTCTCGAGGCCCACGACCAGCGCCACGGCAACCGGTTTCACCCCCTGGCATCGAGCCAGCGGCTGACGATGACCGTGCCCCAGCTGAGCTGGGAGATCCCCCAGTGCCTGCCCAGCCTGGACCTCACGATCCTGGGCGGCCGGGCCAAGGTGGGCAAGACGCGGCTGGCCCATGCCCTGCTGCGCTGCCTGCTCTGCGCGGAGGATTTCCTCGGCTTTGGCGCCCCGCCGGTGCCGCGGCCGGTGATCCTGATCAGCGACGATCAGGCCGATGGCGACACGGCTCAGATGCTGCAGGAATCGGGGATGTGGGGCCATCCGCAGCTGCTCTGGTCCCGTCGCTTCCGGGCCACAGAAGCCAACCTCGAAGCCCTGCGCGGCTGCCTGGCGGAGCAGAGCGGCGCGGTGGTGATGCTCGATTCTCTGCGCTCGATCACCCGCTCCTGCTGCTTTGGCGAGAACGACCCCGAAATGGGTTCGCTGATCTACGACCTCAAACACCAGATCACCGACGCCGGCGGCACCGTGTTGCTGGTGCACCACTGCAACAAGGCGAACGACACCACCGGCACCGAGGCCCTCTCGGGCCATAACGCCATCGCCGGTGCGGCGAACACGATCCTGACGCTGCACTACCTCTGCCAGGAGAATCGCCTGCTCAAGGAGTCCCCGCAGCGGCGGCTGGTGCGCGAAGCCCGCTCAGGCCCGCCGGTGGATCTGGTGGTGGCGATGGAAGGGGCAGGCGGGCGCTTTGTGCGGATCGGCCCCTACAGCGATGTGCTGGAGGAGCAGGAGCTGCGGCAGGGCCGCCAAAAGGCCCTCGAACGCCTGCAGAAGGCGACCGACGAGCAGCAGCAGGTGTTGCGCCATCTGCTGGAGCGCCACCAGCGCGGCGAGGAGGGTCTGCCCCTTCTGGAGTTGCTGCAGGCCGTCGGCGCGTTGCCGGCAACCGTGCGGCGCAAGCAGGAGCTGGACCGGGACGAGATCAACCGCTACAGGGGCTTGGGCCGTCTGCTCAATGACCTGCAGGGCCTCGTGGTGGCCACCCGCAAGGGACGAGAGGGGCGCTGCTCCTACCTGCACTACAGCCTCAGCGATGGCGGTGCCGAGTGGCTGGCGCGCGCGCTCGAACCATGAGCAGGTGTCGCCTGGAGGCGACAGGCGATCGGCCGCGGAGGGCTTCAAAGCCTCCGCCCGCGAGGAATGCAGGCTGCGGGGGCAAGGAATTCCGAGGAATGCACGCGGCAAAATCGGCCAAATCGATTGCGCTGCAGGAGAAGACAAGGAATTCAAGGAATTCGGGCCTTGTTCAGCGGGTGGCGATGGGGGCTGCACACCAGACGACCAGTGCGGCAAGGGCGCCGCATGGCCGGCTGGTGAAATCAGGATGGGGTAGTCCTGGCTGTCCTGGCGGCTGATGCGCACCAGGGGCCCCGGGGCCAGCGGCCGCTCAGGATCCGGCGACAGTCGGTGGAGCACGGCGCTGAGCTGGGCGAAGGCTTCGCCGCTCTCCCGTTGCCAACTGGCCCAGTCCTTCACCAACCTGTTGCAGAGGCTGCCGAGATCTGACTGGGGATTGGGCAGGCCGGTCCACACCTGGAGGCTGCTAAACACATAGGTCTTCGTTTACTCGGGCGTGTCAACGGCGCCTTTGCACTTCCAGGCATTGCGCGCTGGATCCCACACGGCAAAGGCGCCATCGGCCATGGCATAGACCACCAGGCCGGGGTTCACGGGGCGGCCCGCCAGCTCGTAGCCGGGATCACGACGCCAATTCAGCAACGACAACCACTGTCGCCAGCGAGGCAGTGATGCAAAGCGCCGGCCAACTTCATTGTCGCTGGACAAGCGTCAAGAAGAGCTGGGATCGGGCATGGTTGGTGGCAGAGGGAGTTGGGGGAAGGGCTAACCGGCGGAGGACGTGGGAGCCTGGGGGAATCGGTTGGAACCGATGGCATCCGTTGGGGAGTTGGCGGGATCTCCGGTTCTGTGCTGTCTGATCTGTGCCAGCGAGGGGTTCAGCCGTTGCCCTTGCGGCCTCTCCGACGCTGCGGACAAGGGCTGAGACGGCAGCGGCAAGATCGATCCGCCCCTGATCAGCCGATCAGAGCCGCGGCCATCAGCGCTGTGGGGAAGGGCATCAAGGCCACACGCCGCACCCAGGCCTACATGGCCTGGACGCCTCAGCAGGGCACTGTGGTTGACCTTGCGACACGGCGGCCAGCGAGCTGGCAGGCCTGGTTGTCAGGCGACAGCGAAAACTGGTCCGGAGGCGACACGAAAACTGGTCCACCCCG
>CAYVWU010000154.1:0-6371 GCA_964455575.1 uncultured Cyanobium sp.
AACTGCTCAGATCCATTGTGCCGCAGGCGGTCTAACCTTTTTCAGGAGGCCCTATTTGCTGTTTCGATGTGGTGCCACCTGTTCTGTAGTGCCACCTGTTCCCGTCAGCAGGGCCGGGGAGCCCAGGGAAGGCGACAGCCTTTGGAATGCCGGGTCCTCAGCGCAGCGTCAGCAGATCGCGGCTGCCACTGATCGCCTGCACCGCCAGCAGGAGGGCGATGAGGACGGCGGCGCCGGTGTGCAGCCGCCTCCAAGCGGGAGACGAGCGAATCTCCGGCGCTGCCGCCATGGCGAAGAGAAGCAGGCCCGTGAGCATCACGCCGCTGCTGCCATGGTTCCCCCAGACCCGGTCCCACGGACCGCCGCCCGCCCACATCAACGGCGGCGGGGCCACCAGCACCGCCAGCGCCCCCCAACTGAGGAAGGCGGCGGCCGCCCGGAGGGCGGGGCGGCGCAGGCGCCAAAGAGCCAGACACCCTCCCAGCGCCCCAACGATCAGAGCAAGGATCGCGGCGTTGACAACGGTGACACCGTCCTGGACCCGAAGGGCGAGCACGGCCAGCACCACCGCCACCACGGTTCCGGTGGTGACCCAGCGACCGTGATCCACATGCTCACCGGGCACGGTGGCGGCGATCGGATTGAGGTCGAGCCGCTTCTCGCGAACCAGGATCCCCAGCCGGATGGTGGCGCCCACCACGGGATAGACGAACAGGATCATCAGCGCCGGATGCAGCAGAAGCAGCCACTCGCCCGCCGAAAGGACGGGCAACTCCCGCACACGGAGCAGGGCGGCGAGCATCTGTTGGGGCGCAGCGGGGGTCATGGCTTTGACCCTACAGAACACCACCAGACATCCAGCTGGGCCAGCACCAGCCGGAACGTTGCATCCAAGGGCCGCGGGCCTCAACCAACCGCGACGCTTCCGATCGTCTGGATTGCAAGCTCAGCGTTTCCTGGGCTTGGGACCCTGCCGGGGGCGGACGGCGACATACCACCCGTGCAGGACCAGATCGCTGGAGCCAGAACGAAAATCGAACTGATCCAAGGGAATGATTGAGCGAAGACCGTAATTCGGGTCTGCAATTTCCAACGCCTTAGGGCTGATTCCCTGCAGTACGCCGTAGTGGCCACCACCGCCAACCGGCTCGCGGAAATTGATCATGACGAGATAACCACTGCGAAGGAGTCTTCTAAGGATCTTCATCTCGCGACCCTTCTCCGCGGCACGGACTCTCCATGAAAGCTCCCGCTCTTTGGGGTTCGCGGAGGAAGATCCCGTGACCACCTCATAGCCACCTCCCAGGGACCTCATGACCTCAACAACACGGTCATTCGAGGCACCGTTCCCCGGCGAGACTCCCATCCGCTGTGCCGCTTCTGCAAAAGAAACATCTTTACCTGTCAGCTTGCGCATCATCATGATGTAAGCCGATGCGCTGGAGGCCCATTCGCCAGGATGATAGAAAAACTCCTTTCGACCAATCTTCCGGACCGACCAGACAGTTTTACGTCCCGCCATCAGATCACCCTTCCGCTCTGGATAGCCAAGAAGCGTTGGAATCCGAACCGGCGACTGAGCAGTTCCTGGCGCCCACCCCCAGGAAGGAATTGCAAGCAGCGCCGAAAAGAAGAGAGCCAGCACAGGGCGCTTCATGGACAGTGCTTTAGCTTTGGGATGCAATAGTTTAGGCGAGTTCATCTAAGCCTGCCTCAGACACCTGGCGTGCCACTGATGAATGGGATGCACAACCGGCCATCCCCCAAAAGCAGGAAAGCCGCAATCTTCAGCAGGAATGCTGCACACTCCAAGAGGTGAAATGATCAGAGGCGCAAAAGCCACAGTTCTCCATCATCTCAATCGAAGATGGATAGAGAATCGCAGCGTTGGAGCACGACCCACAGCCAGCGCCCGGTGATCCGCTTGCCAACAGCCCGTCCAGGGGGGCTCGATGACCGACGCGCATCCGCTGGCCGCCATCGCGCCAACAGCCGCGACAGCGTGTAGAGCCTCGAAACGTCAAAGCGTTGAACTGTCTCAACCGCCAGCCGCATGGCCGGAAGGACACCGGCGGTGGGGAGGAGTGCATGGCCCGGCTTAGACAGTCTCGGTTGCCCTGGGGTTGCCCCACCCGCCACCCTCGCGGGTCGGCAAACGCCCCCTGCTGGATTCGAACCAGCGACCGGCTGCTTAGAAGGCAGCTGCTCTATCCAGCTGAGCTAAGGGAGCACGGTGCCATCTTGCCAGCACAAACGGCCGGAAGCAGTGGCCAGGGGGCCTAGGATGGCCAACCGTGCCCGAAAAGCTCGATGGCAACAGCCAGGCTCAGCGACAGCCAGAAGCAGGAGCTGGTGCGGCGCTTTCGCGAGGGCGAGAGCACCCAGGCGCTGGCGGTCCACTTTGGCTGCAGCTCCACCACCATCACCCGACTGGTGCGGGCTGAGCTGAGTCCTGAGGACTACGCCGCCCTGCGGGAGCAACGGCAGAAGAAGGCGGGACGCGACCGACAGATCCCTCTGGCCATCGAGCCTGACCCCACCCCGGAGGTGGTCCTTGAGCCCGCCGGGCAGCCACTTGAGACTCCGCCGGCAAGCATCGATCAGGCGGATGACCTGGAGGAGGACGAGCAGCCGGAGGAACCGCGGCACGCCCTGGAGGATCTGGACGACAGCGTGGAGCCGGAGGCCGCGGGAGCCAAGGTGCTGGCCATTGACGACGCTGAGGATTTCACGGACGACGGGGACAACGAGGATGACCTCCTCCTCGATGGCGAAGGCGAAGGGGAGGGGGATGGGCTTCTCGACAATTCCGCCTTTCATCCCGTGGCGGTGCTGCCCATCGCCATCGACGACCAACGCGAGATCCGTCCCGCCCCCTGGACCCCCGATGTGCTCCCCAGCTGCGCCTACCTGCTGGTGGACAAGACCGTCGAACTCCAGGCCCTCCCCCTGGCCTCCATTCCCGAACTGGGCCGTCTGCCCACCGAGGAGCAGAACCTGCAGGCCCTCGTGCTCTTCACCAACCCGCGGCAGGCCAAGCGGCAGTGCGGACGCACCCAGCGCGTGATCAAACTGCCCGATCCCGGCCTCCTGGGCCGAACCGCCACCTACCTGCGCGCTCAGGGGATCAGTCGGGTTGTGATTGAAGGGGCGCTTTACGCCTTGCCGGGGGGGCATTAAAACCCGTCAGCCCGATGGATCAGGTCAGCCAGCGGCCAGCCAATCGCCGACGAGCAACCGATCCCCGCCTAGCGCCGCGCGTCCTCCCGCTCTCCATCACCCCCGAGGACCGCGACGGCAGCGCCACCGCTGAACAGGCCCGCCGCTAACGCCAGCCCCAGCAGGAAGCCGGTGGGCAGGGGAGCCGTACGCCCCACCCCCAACTGCAGGGAGGGCCGATCGCTCAGATTCTGAGCCCCAAGGCAGACGGCCACCAACACCACGGCCGCCCCCAACAGGCTGCTCATCACCAGGCGCACCCGCAACAGCATCGCCCCTCACGACGGCAGAGAACCCCCACTCTCGCTCAAGTCCGGCCGATGGAGGAGGGCATAAAGATCACGGCGCCGATGGCCGGTGCGTTCCGCCAGGCGCTGGCTGGCCTCCTTGGCGCTGAGGCCCTCGGCCAGCAGCACCGCCAGGGCCTCCCGCAACGCTCCCTCGTCCCACTCCGGGACGGCCACAGGCGCGCCACCCAGCACCACCGTGCACTCCCCCAAGGGCGAATGAACGCGAAAGTGGGCGAGGGCGGCGCTCACCGTCGGCCCCACCTGCTCCTCGTGGCGCTTGGTCAGTTCCCGGGCCACCCGCAACGGCCGGTCGCCCAGCACCGCCAACAGATCCTCCAGCAGGGCCAGGAGGCGATGGGGTGCCTCGAAGAACACCAGGGTTCGCTCCTCCGTCGCCAACGCCTCCAGCCGCTGCCGCCGCGGGGCGCTGCGAGGGGGCAGAAAACCCTCAAAACAGAAGCGATCACAGGGCAGACCGCTGCTCACCAGGGCGGTGGTGATCGCACAGGGACCGGGAACGCAGATCACGGGACGCCCTTGCTGGCGGGCCGCAGCCACCAACGCCTCACCGGGATCGGAAATGCCCGGCAAGCCGGCATCGCTGATCACCGCCACCGACTCCCCGGCCGCGAGGCGCTCCAGCAGCTGGGGCAGGCGGCTGGCCTGGTTGTGCTGGTGAAAGCTGATCAGGTAGCGCTTCAGCCCCAACGCTTGCAACAGCAATCCGGAGCGGCGCGTGTCCTCACAGGCCAAATGGTCCACCTCCGCCAGCACCAGGCGGGCGCGGGGCGACACATCCGCCAGGTTTCCGATCGGGGTGCCCACCAGGTAGAGCACCCCGGGCGCGGGTTCGGCCAACTCCAACAGGCACTCCTCCCAACTGCTGCACAATGACCCCAACACCGACGGGATCCCGTTCCATCATGGCCTCTGCACCCTCCTGGCCTTCCTCTGTGCCCTTGCCGGACGGGGTGGAGGGGGAGGTGTTGCTGCGGGAGCTGCGTCGGCTGGCGTGGGGAGCCTCGGCGATCTTGCGGGCCTATGCCCGGGGCGAGACCCCGCCCCATGGGTTCCCGCCGGCCCTGACGGTTGAGGAGGGGGGGGAGGGACCCGTGTCGGCGGCGGATCTGGCCGTCAACCGATGGTTGCTTGACGGGTTCGCCACCGCCTTCCCAGAGGCGCCCTGGAGCCTCCTCAGCGAAGAAACCGCGAAGGACCGCCTGGCGAGCGGCCTGCCGATAGCCAGCGACTGGCTGTGGCTGCTGGATCCCCTTGATGGCACGCGCGACTTTCTGCAGGGCACGGGCGAATACGCGGTGCACCTGGCCTTGGTGCGGCGGCGGCGTCCCGTGCTCGGCCTGGTTCTGTTGCCGGAGCCGGAAGAATTGTGGATCGGCCTTCTCGCCGACCCAGCGGAGGGTGGCGCGGAGACGGGAACGGCCTGGTGCGAGCACCCCGACGGCACCACCCGCGCAGCCCGCCTGAGCGATCGCCGAAAGGATGCGGACCTTGTCCTGGTGGCCAGCCGCAGCCATCGCGATCAGCGGCTGGAGCAGCTGGTGGAGGCCTTGCGGATCGGTCCCAGCCGGGCCATGGGCAGCGTGGGGGGCAAAGTGGCCACGATCCTGCGCGGAGAGACGGACATCTACATCTCTCTCTCCGGAAAGACCGCTCCGAAGGACTGGGACATGGCCGCGCCGGAGGCCGTGCTGCGGGCCGCTGGAGGCGCCTTCACCCATGCGGATGGTCGCCCCTTGCAGTACAACGCGGGAGACGCTCTGCAGGCCGGCTGCTTGATTGCCAGCCATGGCGCTGCCCACGTCGAGCTCTGCGAGAGGGCCAGGTCAGCCATGACACGCATTGATCCTGACTTTCGCGTCTAGGTCGTCCATCCCGCGCTGGACAGGTGCAGGTCCGCATCCCGAAAACGGTCGATGGACGTCGTCAGAGATCACCCGCCGCCGTCGCCGAGATGGTCTCCAAAAGAAAAAGCCGATGGCAGCAGCCACCGGCCTCAAGAACCTGTTCGCCCTGAGCGTCAGGACTAGGGGCTCAGGGTGAAGGTTCAGCGCTTATGACGAGACGGAGTCCTGTTGGGGGACTCCGCGGAGGGTCAGGTTGATGCGACCACGGTTGTCAATCTCCCGCACGCGCACGGTGACATGATCACCGACATTGACCACATCCTCCACCTTCTCCACCCGTGCTTCCGAGAGCTGGGAGATGTGAATCATCCCCTCCTTGCCGGGGAGGATCTCCACGAAGGCGCCGATGGGAATGACCCGCGTCACCGCGCCGGAGAACACCTCGCCTTCACTCACCCGTCGGGTGAGGCCCTCGATCATCCTTTGGGCTTCCTCCGCTGCCAAACCGTCATGGCTGGCGATGGTCACCATGCCGCCATCCTCGATATCGATCTTGGTGTTGGTGCGCTCGGTGATGCCTTTGATCGTGCGGCCGCCAGGACCGATGACGGTACCGATCAGTTCGGGATCAATGCGGAAGCTCAGCAGACGCGGCGCATGGGGAGAAAGGGTGTCGCGAGGCTTGTCGATGGCCTCCAACATCTTTTCCAGGATGTGCAGACGGGCGGGACGGGCCTGTTTGATCGCCTCCGAAACGGTGGGCATTCCAAGCCCGGTGATCTTCATGTCCATCTGCAGGGCGGTGATGCCCTTTTCCGTGCCCGCCACCTTGAAATCCATATCACCGAGGAAATCCTCAATGCCCTGGATGTCGGTGCGGATGCGCACCTAATCGCCCTCCTTGATCAGCCCCATGGCCGCTCCGCTCACCGGGGCCTTGATGGGCACGCCGGCATCCATCAGGGCCAGGGTGCTGCCGCACACCGAGCCCATCGAG
>CAYVWU010000155.1:0-6323 GCA_964455575.1 uncultured Cyanobium sp.
TTGATCATCGCGTTGTTCCTGCTAGCGGTGGCGATTGCCGGCAAGGTGGCCGCCGGCTGGAGCTACCTCAGCAAGGAGCCCACCAATCGCCTGGTGGTGGGGCTGGGGATGATGCCACGGGGGGAGGTGGGCCTGATCTTTCTCGGGTTGGGCAGCCAGGCCCGCATCCTCACGCCCGCGCTGGAGGCGGCGATTTTGCTGATGGTGATCGGCACCACCTTCCTGGCCCCGGTCCTGCTGCGCCTCGTCATCGGCAACGGAGCGGGGTCCGCGGAGGCGGCGACCCAAAGCCTGGGCTGAGGCCACGGCCAGGTCGCACGGCCCTGGGCTGCCGCTTAAAACAAGCGGCGCCACCAGGGTCGTTGCCCCCCCGGGGACGCGGCTTCCGCCATGGCATGGTGGCCATCACAGAAGGGGCGACGGCGGGAGCGGCCGCAGCGACAGAGCCACACCGTCCGCTCCTGGTCGAGCCGCAGCTCGTAGGCGATCCGCCCCGTGCCCAGATGGGCGCCATCGCAGAACCAGCCATGGCGCGAACGGCCGCAGGTGCAGAGGTGATGGACTCCCGCGGGGAGCGACAACGCTTCCGGACCCGTCTCCGCGGGGAGCGGCGGCGCGGAGACGGGCGGGACGGACTCCGCTTGGCGATCGGCCACGGGCAGGGAGCCTCCAAGATGTCCTGACGCCGCATTCTCGCCAAGCGCCGGCCACCGCCACGAGGCGGCGATCAACAGCAAGGACAATGTTGGTAATCAGAGAGAGCAATGATTGGCGGATTGACGCCCTGTTCCCAGCAGAATAAGCTCTTGCTTACTAACAGATTGACCTTCATTCTGATGACGGCTACTCCTCCAAGCCTCCTGCCAATCATGGAAAAAAGCAACCCGGAACAGCGCTCGCGTCCGCCCACGGTTCTGCCTTGGCACCAATTGTTTCGTCGACCCCAGATCGTCCAGTCTCTGGAAGCAGTGCAGGATCTGATCGCGGTTTCCCTCTGCCTGGGATTGTTCTGCGTGATGGCGCTGCAGTTGAAGGCTATCTTCTCCTCCTTGCTCACCACACCTCAATTCCATGCCATCACTGCGGACATCCTCTTCATCCTGATTCTGGTTGAGCTTTTCCGCCTGCTAATCATTTATCTGCAGGAGCAACGGGTTTCGATTGGTGTATCCGTCGAGATTGCCATCGTTTCTGTGTTGCGGGAAGTCATTGTCAACGGTGTGCTGGACACGGACTGGCAGCAGATCCTCGCTGTGTGTCTATTTCTTGCCACGGCGGCCCTGCTGTTGGTGGTGCGGGTCTGGCTGCCGCCCACCTTTGAGGGGGTGGATCCGGAGGCGCAGGTGTCGGCCCGCCTCCGCCTGCGGGATCCCCGGGAGTGATCGTCTCCACGCTCTCCGCCACGCCCGAGCCGGCTGTACTGTCAACGCTTCGTCAACGCTGAAGGCGGGTGTGAGGCGCTCCTGTCATGACGGTGGCTCACAACGGCGCCAGGGGAGGGCGACAGAGCCTTTGCGCGTGGCCCTGCTGGGCCTGCCGAACACCGGCAAATCCACCTTGTTCAACGCGCTGACGGGCGGCCACGCGCAGATCGCCAATTGGCCGGGTTTGACGGTGGATCTGGAACGGGGCGCGCTGCCCGCCGATGGCGCCGGCAGGCCTTACGAGCTGGTGGATCTGCCCGGCATCCACGACCTCTCCGGCAGCAGTGAGGATGAGGCCGTGGTGCAGCGGTTTCTGCGCCACACCCCGCCAGATCTGATCCTGCTGGTGCTCAACGCCAGCCAGATCAGCAGCCAGCTGCGGTTGCTGCTCCAGTTGCGGGCCCTGGGGCTCCCGTTGGTGGCGGCGTTGAACATGAGCGACGAGGCGCGGCGGTTTGGCCTGGCCATCGATCACTGCGGTCTGACGGAGGCGCTGGGATGCCCTGTGCTCCCGGTGAGCGCCAAACGGCGGCAGGGGGTGGGCGAGCTGCTGATGCAGGTGCACCGGCTCGGAGAGCGGCTGCGGGTGGGCGAGGGGCCTGGGGCGCCGCGCGTCGTCGGCGATGTTGGCGATTTCGCCGTTTCGACCGACCCCGGCGACCTCGAAGTGCTGCGGCGTGAGCTTGTGGAGCGTTTCGTGCGCCAGCCCGAGGGGGTGTTGAACCGCCGTTCCCGGGCGGTGGATCGGGTGCTGCTGCACCCGTTGGTGGGGGTGGTGATCTTCCTGGCCCTGGTGCTGGCGGTGTTCCAGCTGCTCTATGCCCTCTCGGCCCCCCTGCAGGACCTTCTCGGGAACGGCCTGGATTGGGTGCAAGCCAGCGTGTTGGAGCCGGGTCTGGCCGGGCTGGGAGCCCCCGCGCCGCTGAAGAGTTTTCTGATCGAGGGCGTCTGGCTGGGGGTGGGCACAGTGGCGACCTTCATGCCGCTGATTTTTCTGTTTTATGTCTTGATCGGCGTGATTGAAGATTCGGGGTATCTGCCCAGGGCGGCCTTTCTGATGGATGGCTTCATGCGCTGGCTGGGTCTGGATGGTCGCTCCTTTGTGTTGCAGGTGATGGGGTTTGGCTGCAATGTGCCCTCGATCATGGGCACGCGGGTGATTCGC
Source organism: uncultured Cyanobium sp. (assembly GCA_964455575.1). Lineage (GTDB taxonomy): Bacteria > Cyanobacteriota > Cyanobacteriia > PCC-6307 > Cyanobiaceae > Cyanobium. The sequence goes on from CAYVWU010000155.1 coordinate 2,590, forward strand.
GATCGGGGTATGCGGCTCCTGGCCATGCTCTGCATTCCCTTTGCCCTCTGCCAGGCGCGACTGACGGTGTTTGTGTTTCTGGTGGGGGTGTTTTTCCCGCGGCCGTGGTGGGCGCCGGGGTTGGTGTTGTTCTGTTTTTATCTGCTCAGCTTCGCCGCGGCGGTGATCACCGGGGTCCTGTTCAAACAGGTCTATCCGAGTCGGGAGGCGTTTGTGTTGGAGCTCCCCCCCTATCGCGCCCCCAGCGTTCGGACCGTGCTGCGTCGGGGGTGGACCTCGATGATGAACTTCTTTGTCACCACACGGGTGTTCATCATCGTCGGGGCGACGGTGATCTGGTTTCTCACCCATTTCCCTCCCGGTGCCCTGGAGGCGGGGAAGCCGACGCTCGCGGCCGGCATCGGTGCGTTTCTCCACCCTTTGCTCGGGCCGATCGGCCTGAATCCAGAGCTGAGCGTCTCCTTGTTTTTTGGCTTCATCGCCAAGGAGATTCTGCTGGGCGCGCTGGCCGTGATTTACCGCACCTCCGAGGCCAATCTCGGCGCCAGCGTGCGGACGGCGATCACCCCGCTGCAGGCCTTGAGCTTCATGACGTTTGTGCTGCTCTACACGCCCTGTCTGGGCACGATCGCCGCCCAGCTCAAGGAATCCAAAAGCCGCGCCTTCGCGCTGACCTCTTTGGGCTGGTCGCTGGGCTTGGCCTGGACCCTCGCCCTGGTGGTCTATCAGGGCGGGCACTGGCTGCTGGGGCTGCGTTAAGCGGCAACCGGGGGCTGAATCAAGGCCACAGTCATGTCTGCCGCCTGGTCCTGGCGCAGCATGAACTCCAACAAGCCGCAGGCCACATGCAGGATGCCGCCCGGGAATCCCCGCCGCAGCACCTCCACCTCCGCACCGGGTTCGATGCCCATGGAATGGAGGCGCTGACGCAGGGTGGGATGGCTGGGAAGGGAGAGGATGCGCAACCGCTGGCCTTGTCTTGCGGCACTCAGGGGCACAGGGGAGGGAATCACTCAAAAAAGCCTAGGGCGTTTTTTTGGCCTTTCCAGGCCTGGTGGCGTGGGGTGTTCCCGAAGGACACCGCCCTTGTGCCATTTGTTACAGCGCTCTGCGGATGCGCCTGGCGATCGGCTCGGTTCCAGGCGCCGATTGACCCCTTGCAAGGCGATCGCGCTGTTCAGGGCCCTCTTCGCCGCCTGTCATCGCTCGCCATCGGCTGCCGTTTTGTCTCCCGGGCGGAGGCCGTGGGCAAGGCTGTCTCCGGGAGGAAACGCAAAAATGATAATAATTTTATCGTCGCTGGCTGCTTAGTTGGTCTGCTGGTGATGATTGCTTGTCGCCGCAAAGGGCGGTGGGGAAGGCGTCAGGAGGCGGGCATTCCTATAGCCTGCGGCATAAGGGATCTGAGGTTCCTGATCTCTCCTCCCAAGCCGGGCGAGCGAGGCAAGGGCCTCACCTCACCTCACCTCAGCACCGTGAGAAGTTTTCGCCTCTCGGCGGGGCTGATGGTGACCTTCGGTTGCCAACCCCTTTTGCCGCAAAGGCGATCACGAGCCTCCCGGAGAGCCAAGGCTTCCATCACCTTGGGACCATGTTGGTTACCGCAAGGCGTGCACATCCCTGTGCCGAGGAATCGTTACTCCCCTGCCCTGCCCGGCCCGGCCCTGGAAGGCGACCCGGCAAGTGCACGGTGCTGCCGGATGGGACCGGGGGCCGGCTTGAGGATCTCGATCGACGAAGTCCGTCGACTCTCGCCTGCTAAGCCCTTCTCATCACGTTCTGTAGGTGGTGAGGAGAGGTCGAATGAGGCTGAATGGGTCTCGCAAGCCCCAGCCGAATAGGACGAGAAAGCAAGGATCCAGAGGCGGATGGAGATCAGCCCAGTGCAAGGGCTGTCCGTTGCGGGCCCCTTTGAGCTCAGTGGCTTCTGATCAACCTCCTGCTGACCAGAGATTCCTCAAGGGTCCAACACTGCAAAGCGGAGAGTTTCAACAACGGCGTCCTGCGGCAGAGCAAGAGGCTGCATCTGAAGATCAGGGCCGTGAAGCAAAATGCCTTCTGTTAAGTTTCAGTAAAAATCGGCAACCCGTCAGAGGGTCGGCGACCTCGATCTCTCAACATGTGTGGATCACACGCATTTTCAAACCCCTCAAACGGCTACCGAGAACCGTTCCCGCCGTCATGCATGGCTGCTAAAGCTCATCCGGCGAGCTGGTCGCGCTCCCAAGCCATGGTCTTCCGCCTTGGCTGCAAAGGAATCCACCCGGCTTCATGGTGGCTTCTTCTTTGGAACGGACCTGCCGCAAAAAAAACCACAAACTCTAGGCAACTGCTCTTTGTGATGATGACAGAAATGATCAAGATCCTTGCCTGTGATGGCGGTGGCATTCGTGGCTTGCTCACAACGATCATCCTGGAAGCCCTGGAAGAGGAGATCAAGGCAATCAATCCGGAGGCTTCGATCACCTCATGCTTTGACATGTTTGCCGGAACCTCCACGGGCAGCATCATTGCCTGCGGATTGGCCAACGGCATGAGCCCTTCCAGAATCCGTGAATTCTATGTGGCTACTGGGGCTAAGATATTCCCCAATATGAGTGGCAACTTCTGGCTCTCATCCCTGCTCAGGCGGTTGCAACAAGCTCGGCTTTCCTTGCCACTCTTTGATCCCGCTGGCCTGGAGTCCGTCCTCAAATCTGAAACGGTTTTTCCACCGAATCTCTTGCTTGGTGATCTGCAAAAAGAAACTCTTTGTGTAAGTTACGACACCTATAATCGCAAGGCTGTGGTCTTCAAAAGCACAGATTCCAAAAGCAGCCAAGTTCCTGTCTGGCAGGTTTGTCGGGCCTCGTCGGCAGCGCCAGCCGCCTATCCAGGTTATTTGCTCAGTGAGCCCCATTTTTTGCGCGACCATCAGGCCGGTGGCAGGGCTGAAGGCGATCTGGAGCGACAGATTCCGAGGGAAGGTCTGCCATTGATCGATGGTGGAATCCTGGCCAATAATCCTGTCCTTTGTGCGATTGCCGAGAAAGTTAATAAGCTATCAAAACAAGATCCTTTGTCAAAAGATAATCCTTTGCAGAAGCTTTTGGTCGCATCGTTCGGCACTGGCCAATCCTCTCGCCGGATTACGCCGAATAATGTCAGGACCTGGGGTGCGATTTCCTGGTCTGAATTGCCGAGGGGAATCCCCTTGTTTCAGGTTTGCGCAGATGGATCCGCTGATTCCATTGATTATATCGCCGCGAGTCTGCTCAGGGAAAACTATCAGCGCTATCAACCCGTCTATGCAGAAATTACCTCAGTATTTCAAGCGGATGCTGACAACCTGAAGAAGATAGCAGCCACTGCAAATAACTATATTAATGATCCAGCTTCTCGTCAACGCCTGAAGAAGCTTGCCGCGGTTGTCGCGGCTTAGTTCGGCAGCGCGTTGAGCGCCATCGCCTTGGCTCCGTGGCAGGAGTCGGGCTGAGTTGGTGTCAGCCCAAGGGTGCGGGTTGGGAAACGGAGAATCCGAGCATCGATCACCATCGGCTTCTGGATCAGCCTGATGGCGATGTCCGCCAGCGGAAGGGGCCTGTTGGCGCCGGCTCGTGGTGAGCGCCCATCGCTGCCGGCGGGCCACCCAATCCATCAGCCAGGCTTATAGGAGCCATCGCCAGCCCTGATCGGCACGCACCTTCACAATTGCCGCAACACTGCGTTACATTGCTTGGTGACGGAGGCCTGAC
>CAYVWU010000156.1:0-4549 GCA_964455575.1 uncultured Cyanobium sp.
GTCGCTGTTGACGAAGCTGTCGAGCACCACCACATCGTGACCCTCCGCCAACAGGCCGAGCGTGCAATGGCTGCCGATGAATCCTCCGCCACCAGTGATCAGTAAATTGGCCAACTGTCGGGTGGTCCCCTGGTGCTTAGGGGGCAACTTTACGCTTGCCAGCGGCGGCGGATGGAGGGGAAAGCCAACGCTTCCAGGCTTCGCTCAACGGGACTCCTGGGACCGCGTCGGCGGCGGCGAGGAGCCGCTTTCTGAGCCGACCAATTCTTGTTTGCGGCCAGACGTTGTACTGTGGCCGGGTTTCAGCTCGTAACAATGCCGTCCCACCCGCCAGTTCGCTCCATCTGTTGCATAGGGGCTGGCTATGTTGGCGGGCCAACGATGGCAGTCATTGCCGATCGTTGCCCGGATATAAAGGTGACCGTTGTTGATTTAAATGAGGAGCGAATATCTGCCTGGAATCATCACGATCTTTCCTGTCTGCCTGTTTATGAACCTGGCTTGGACGAGGTCGTTGGCCGTGCGCGTTCCCGCAATCTTCACTTCACGACAGAAGTGAATCAAGCCATCGCCGAGGCGGACATGATCTTCCTCTCGGTGAACACACCCACCAAGACGCGCGGGGTCGGCGCTGGCCAGGCCAGCGATCTGCGTTGGATCGAGGCTTCCGCCCGCCAGGTGGCCGCCGCTGCCAACGGCCACACCATCGTGGTGGAGAAAAGCACCCTGCCCGTGCGCACGGCGGAAGCCGTGAAAGCCATCCTGGCCGCCGCTCAGGGCGACACCGGCGGCACCAAGACGTTTTCCGTCCTCTCCAATCCTGAGTTTCTGGCGGAGGGAACGGCCATTGCCGATCTGGAGGCGCCCGACCGGGTGTTGATCGGCGGAGAGGACGAGGCCGCCATCGAGGCCCTGGCCTCGGTCTATGGCCACTGGGTGCCGGCGGAGCGCATCCTGCGCACCAACCTCTGGAGCAGCGAGCTGTCCAAGCTGACGGCCAATGCCTTCCTGGCCCAGAGGATCTCCTCGATCAACGCCATCGCCTCCCTGTGCGAGGCCACCGGGGCGGATGTGCGGGAGGTGGCCCGTGCCATCGGCACCGACTCCCGCATCGGACCGAAGTTTCTGCAGGCCGGCCCGGGCTATGGCGGCAGTTGTTTTCAGAAGGACATCCTCAACCTGGTCTACCTCTGCCGTCATTACGGACTGGAAGAGGCGGCCAGCTACTGGGAGAGCGTGGTGACGCTGAACACCTGGCAGCAGCAGCGCATCGCCCGCCTGGTGGTCAACAGCCTCTTCGGGACGGTGAGCGGCAAGCGGATCGCCGTGCTCGGTTTTGCCTTCAAGGCTGACACCAACGACACCCGCGAAGCCCCCGCCATCCGCATCTGTCGCGATCTGATCGAGGAGGGCGCCCAGCTGGCGATCGTGGATCCCAAGGTGGATGCGGCTCAGATGGCCAGGGATCTGGAGAAGCCTCCGGTGACCCCCGAGCAAGCTCGCCAAGGAATTCCCTTGGGTGGAGAAGGCACCTGGACCCACGAGGCCTCGCCCCTGGAGGCCGCCCGGGGGGCGGACGCGGTGTTGATCCTCACGGAGTGGAAGGACTACCGCCAGCTCGACTGGCAGGCGCTTCACGGGGTGATGCGGCGGCCGGCCTGGTTGTTCGACGCCCGAGCGGTGGCTGACCCGGTGGCAGCGCGGGCGGCCGGCCTGAATGTCTGGCGTGTTGGGGAGGGTTGAGCATGACCACCCGCAATCTCGTCACCGGCGGCGCCGGTTTTCTTGGCTCCCATCTGATCGATCGCCTGATGCACGCAGGCGAGGAGGTGATCTGCCTTGACAACTACTTCACCGGCCGCAAGGACAACATTCGCCACTGGCTGGGCCATCCGAATTTCGAGCTGATTCGCCATGACGTCACCGATCCCATCCGCCTGGAGGTGGATCGGATCTGGCACCTGGCCTGCCCCGCCTCGCCGGTGCACTACCAATTCAACCCGATCAAGACAGCGAAGACCAGCTTCCTGGGCACCTACAACATGCTCGGTCTGGCGCGGCGGGTGGGCGCCCGGCTGCTGCTGGCAAGCACCAGCGAGGTGTATGGCGATCCCGAGGTGCATCCCCAGCCCGAGTCCTATCGCGGTTGCGTGAACACCATCGGCATTCGCTCCTGTTATGACGAGGGCAAGCGCATCGCCGAAACCCTCTGTTTCGACTACCAGCGGATGCACAACACCCAAATCCGCGTGATGCGCATCTTCAACACCTACGGCCCGCGCATGTTGCCCGATGACGGCCGTGTGGTGAGCAATTTCATCGTCCAGGCCCTGCAAGGCCAGCCGCTCACCCTTTATGGCGATGGCAGTCAGACTCGCTCGTTCTGTTATGTGGACGATTTGATCGAAGGGATGATTCGTTTGATGAATGGCCCCCACACCGGTCCGATCAACATTGGTAATCCCGGTGAATTCACCATTCGCCAGCTGGCTGAGTTGGTGCGCGATCGCATCAATCCCTCCCTGGAGCTCACTACTCGACCCTTGCCCCAGGATGATCCCCTGCAACGCCAGCCGGTGATCGACCTGGCGCGCCAGGAGCTGGGCTGGGAGCCGAAGGTGACCCTGGAGAAGGGACTGGAACCGACCATTGCCTATTTCCGGGAGCGGCTGGCGAATTCGGCCAGCTGAGGCGCCACGGTCGATTGGGCACAGTGGGGTGGTGTCGCGAGTGAGTCGATGGCGGAAACGCTCCAGAGCCTGAGGGGGATGGTCGATCTGCTGCCGGAGCAGATCGGCCTCTGGCAGCACCTCGAAGCCGTGGCTCGCGAGCAATTTCGCCGGTCTGGCGTGCGGGAAATTCGCACACCCCTGCTGGAGGCCACGGAACTCTTCGCCCGTGGCATCGGCGAGGCCACTGATGTGGTGGGGAAGGAGATGTACAGCTTCTTGGATCGGGGCGAGCGCAGCTGCACGTTGCGGCCGGAGGGCACGGCGTCGGTGGTGCGGGCGGTGATTCAGCACAGCCTGTTGGGCCAGGGTCCGCAGCGGTTGTGGTACGGCGGGCCGATGTTTCGCTACGAGCGGCCCCAGAAGGGGCGCCAGCGCCAGTTTCACCAGATCGGACTGGAACTGCTGGGGATTGGCGAGGCCCGCGCCGATGTGGAAGCCATCGCCATCGCCTGGGATCTGCTGGAGGCGCTGGGCCTCGAGGACCTCACCCTGGAGCTCAACACCTTGGGAACGGGCGAGGATCGCGCCCGCTATCGGGCGGAGCTGGTGCGCTGGCTGGAGGCCCACGAGGAGGAGCTCGATGCCGACTCCCGGAACCGCGTGCACACCAATCCCCTGCGGGTGCTCGATTCCAAGGATCCCGGCACCCAGGCCCTGCTGGCGGGCGCGCCCCAGCTGGGCGATGCCTTGAGTGGCGAGAGCCACGAGCGCTTCTCCCGCGTGCGCCAGGGCCTGGAGGCGCTGGGGATTCCCTTCCGCCTCAATCCCCGCCTGGTGCGCGGCCTCGACTACTACAGCCACACGGCGTTTGAAATCACCAGCACCCACCTCGGCGCCCAGGCCACGGTGTGCGGCGGCGGCCGCTATGACGGGCTGGTGGAGCAGCTGGGCGGGCCGGCCACGCCGGCGGTGGGCTGGGCGTTGGGGCTCGAGCGCCTGGTATTGCTCCTGGCCCAGCGGCAGACGGCTCCCGCCACCCCGCCGCCGCCCGATCTGTATGTGGTGAACCGGGGCGAGGCCGCCGAGGCCTGGGCCCTGGCCCTCACCCGCCGCTGGCGCCTGGCGGGCCTGGCGGTGGAGCTTGACCTGAGCGGCGCGGCCTTCGGCAAGCAGTTCAAGCGGGCGGATCGCAGCGGCGCCCCCTGGGCGGCCGTGATCGGCGACAGCGAGGCGGCCGAGGGGCTGGTGGTGCTCAAAGACCTGCGCGGCGAGGCGGGGGAAGATCGGCGTCTGGCGCCGGAGGCGGTGGCGGAGGTGTTGGCTGGGGGGCCCCAGTCGTTGTCGGACTGGGATGGAGCACCCATCGGTGGGCGGAGGAAGAAATTGGATCTTTCACTGGCCCAAAGATGGCGCGCTCTACAGAAGCGCTCTCAGTTGATGCGTCGCGTCCGCCAGTCCCCCACCGTGTGATCCCGAAGTTTGGCTCTGATGGGATGGAAGCCTCCCCCCAATGCCCCCATTCCGTCAGGACAACCGATCCAGGCCGCAAACGTCGGGTTGTTCGTTTTTGCCAAGGGATGTCGTGGGCTTGTTCCTCCCTCGCAACGGGATCCAGGCCACCAATCGTGGGAATGGAAGACCCGGGTACTGGTTTCGCCGTCATCTTTGCGGTCAGGCAGCCCTGGGTCAGGCCACCCAGTTCTCGATCTTCAGGCCTGGGTAGGCCATGAAATCACAAGGGTTGTTGGTGACGAGGGTGACCCCCAAGGCCAGGGGGGCGCTGTTGCGCTCCTGATCGGCTTCGGAGGCCATAACTCCGTATTCCAGCTCCAGATCGTTGCGCTCATAAGCGAGTTCTGCCGGGATGCGCACGGCCT
>CAYVWU010000156.1:4649-6303 GCA_964455575.1 uncultured Cyanobium sp.
TCCAGCTCCAGATCGTTGCGCTCATAAGCGAGTTCTGCCGGGATGCGCACGGCCTGGGAGTTGCCGTTGCGAAAGAGTCGTGTTGTCTTCATCAACCCGGATGTACGCGTAGACCATGGATCTCGGTCGTGTGTCCCATGGGCTCACGCCTTGGCTTTTCTCCCCCGATGTCCCCGGTTGCCCCAGCCCCCGCCGCTCCCCCTGCGCGTGCCATGCTGCTGCCAGACAGGTTGGTGAGACGCAAGGCGAACGCGTTTCGATCCCCGAGGGTGGAACGGTCCTGTTTCATCCAGGCCGTTTGCCCCATCCGATGGGCGAGGTCGAAGCCACGGTGGCCAACGGTGGCCATGAGCAATCCCCCGCCTGCCTGCCCCACCTTCCATCCCCTGGAGGTCACCGTGGCTGATGGCAGGGTGATGCGGGAGCCCGACGTGGGGCCGGTGCGGGTGACGATGAAGGCCGGTCGTGGTTTCTGGTCGCCTTGATTCTGGGGGGGGCGGTGTTGCTCGGCGTCTTGCCAATGGAGGAGATGGAGTTGATCGCTCATCCGGCACGCCAGCGCTTGGAGCCAGGCCCGCGCCGCCCCAGCATCTCCCATGCTTTGGTGACAACCCCGGGGGCCGATTCGCCCCCTTGAGCCGGCGACAGTCGCCACTCTCACCAGGAGGCCGGCAACGACGCGCGGGTTCCCCCCTCATCAGGAGCGGGCGGGATGACCAGCTTGGAGATGGCAGCTCAGGCACGTTCACGACGTCCAGGGGCTGCCGTCCACCCTCTGACGGCCTGAGGCGCTGGCTCCAAGCCACCGCATGCCAGCCCCACAAAAAAAGCGGACCCCTTGGGATCCGCCGTAAAAAAGAGATGTCGCGGATGGCGAATCAGGCCGAACCCACGGCCACGTAGGAGCCGTAGAAGAAGAGGCCCACCACGAAGATCACCGCCATGCCGCCCGCGGTGGCCACAAGCCAGAGGGGAAGCACGCCTTCGGTCCAGCGGCTTTTCCATGCAACGGCGGGGCGGCCGTCGGGGAGGCGATCGGGAATCCGGCCGTCAGGCAGGGAGGATTTCTTGCTGCTCATGGCTTGCGGCGTTGAAGGGGGTGGGCGTCGTGGAGGTGACTCAGGGGAGGCCTGGGGGTCCGCTGGGGACTCAGTTGAAGAAGTAGCTCGTGAACAACACGCCGGTCACGAACACCAGCAACAGCCCCAGATAAAGGCTGGTGCGGTTGAGCTCTACCGGCAGGTTGTTGGGATTGGGGTTGCGTTGAAGGCCCATGGGATCAGCGGCGCACAAATTGCATGGCGGCCAGGGCTCCCAGGAAAAACACCGTGGGGATGCCGAGGGCGTGAACAGACAGCCAGCGCACCGTGAAGATCGGGTAATTGCGTGGCGTGGTGGGGGCGGTGGATTGGGTCATGGCTCTATTTCAAGCGCTGATCGAGGGAAGCTTTGGCGTCATAGCGCTGGCTCACCACCGGCGCTTTCTCCTCCTGAGCCTGGAAATAGGCATCCGGACGAGGGGTCCCAAAGGCGTCATAGGCCAGACCCGTGGAAACAAACAGGAACCCGGCCAAAAAGATGGCGGGCAGGGTGACCGCGTGGATCACCCAGTAGCGGATGCTCGTGATGATCTCGAAGAACGGGCGTTCACCCG
>CAYVWU010000157.1:0-6293 GCA_964455575.1 uncultured Cyanobium sp.
ACCGCTCCTCGGTAGTAGTGACGGAGGATGTCCTCATGGCTCTTCCCGCGCAGGGCCAGGGCATAGGCCCCCCACTGGCTCATTCCTACTCCATGGCCAAAGCCCCGACCCTCCACCACCAGGCGCAGGCCAGGTGAGGTCGACAGGCCCGGAAGGTCGGAGGGGGTGGAAGCCTGAGCGTCCTCGCCTCGGTTTCCCTCTCCGGGCAGGGGAGGAGGGGGCGCGAGGCCAACGCCATTCCTTCCAGGCCCGCGGCTCCCGAGGACGGGGACACTCCCGCTGGCTGAACCCATGGACCCTGCCATGGACGGCATGTCCGCGCGTCCGGCGGGCTCGAAGCGAAACCGCACCAGCGTGCTGCGCAGCCCCAGCCGCTCCCGCAACCCGCTCCCGCTGAGCATCAGCTCCCCTCCAGGCCCGATCACCTTCGCCCGGCGCACACGGCCCGTTCGGGAGATCTCCACGGGTTGGATGGTGATCGCGCCACCGATCTCCCGGAAGGCTTCGGTCAGGGCCTCCGGGGTGAAGGTTTTCTCCCAGCGGCTCACCGGACTGATGGCGTCGTCATCCGCCACGCTCACCAGGTAGGGCATCTGCCGACTCCAGAGGTCGCCGCTGTTCTCCGTCCTGCCGCCGCTGCTGCTGTGGAACACCGCGTTGATGAGGCGTTCGCCATGCGTCAGCACCTGGGCGTGGGTGCTGGCCACCGCCTGGCGCACCGTCGCCGATTCACTGTCCACACCCTTGTAGACCTGACTGATCACAGTGGCCTGGAGATCGAACGGAGCGTTGGGCTTCAACTGTTGCAAGGCATAGGTGCGGGAGGCGACGGCCTGGGCCCGTAGCGCGGCCAGAGGCCAGGTGTTCGGCATCTCGCTGCCCACCACGCCCAAGAGGTAGCTCTCCAGCGGGAGGCGGTTGATCGCCTGCAACCCCTCTCCCGCGGGGCGCAGCAGAAGCGAGCCGCGGTAGCGGCGCTGTTTGAGCACCAACAGGCTCCGCGCCTCCACAGGGTCCAGACGCAGTTCCTGGAGGGGTATCAGCCGTGGCGACACCGTCGACGCCTCCTCCGGGCTCTGGGGAGAGCGGCTGTCTGCCAGCGCTTCCAGGCTCAAGGAGCCGCCGCTGCGGCGCACCCGAAGCTGACGACCCGGTGGTAGATCCAGCAAGGGGCGCTGGTCCCGATCGCTGAGACGCAAACCGGCAGGTCCCGCCGCGCCGACTGTGACGACGGGACCCTCCAGCAACAACACGCGCACGAGCGGCCCGGAGGCCAGAGCGCTCGCCATGGCTGGCCCGTCGGCGGGGAGGTTCGAGCGGGCCCCGCCCATCAGGGTAGGGATCGCCACCACCAGCAGCAGGGTCAGACCACTCCCGCCGAGCAGGGCGCGAAGGTTGGCGCGGTGGGCGGAACCAGCCAAGGGCGAGGAGGACGCAGGCGGCCATTCTTGCCGGGTTCTCCCGCCGCGGCCAGGGGACGTGTCAACATTCAACGGCGCGGACGGGATTGTGCAGGTCACCTTTCTTGGCACCAGCTCCGGTGTCCCCACCCGTTCCCGCAACGTCTCCGCGGTCGCCCTGCGCTTGCCCCAACGGGCCGAGCTCTGGCTGTTCGACTGCGGGGAGGGCACGCAGCATCAGTTCCTGCGCAGTCCGTTGCGGGTCTCCCAGCTGCGGCGCATCTTCATCACCCACATGCATGGCGACCACATCTACGGGCTGCCCGGTCTGCTGGCCAGCCTGGGCCTCGCCGGGCAGTGCGAGGGAGTGGATCTCTATGGCCCCGATCTCCTGCGTGACTACCTCGACGGCGTGCTGCGCACCTCCTCCACCCGACTGAGCTACCCGATCCGGGTGCATTCCGTGCGGGAGGCTGCCCGCACCGGCGCGCCCCTGCTGGTGGATGGCGATTTGCAGGTGCGTGTGGCGCCCCTCATCCATCGGGTGCCCGCCTTCGCCTACCGCGTCGAGCAGCAACCTCGGCCCGGTCGCTTTGACGTGGAGCGGGCCCGGGCCCTGGGGCTTCCGCCAGGACCGCTCTACGCCGACCTGAAGGCGGGCCGCTCGGTCACCCTGGAGGACGGCCGGGTCGTGGTTGGCGCCAGCCTGTGTGGCCCCCCGCGTCCGGGAGGCAGCTTCGTCTATTGCACGGACACGACCTTCAGCGAGGCGGCCGTGGCCCTGGCGCGGGGGGCTGACCTGCTGGTTCATGAGGCCACCTTCGCCCATGGAGAGGCGGAGCTGGCGATCCAGCGTCAACACTCCACCAGCACCATGGCGGCCCAGACCGCCCTGGAGGCCGGCGTCAAGCGGTTGGCCCTCACCCATCTCAGCCCCCGCTACGTGCCCGGCAACGCCGTCACGGCTGAGGATCTGCTGCTGGAGGCGCGGGCGATCTTTCCGGAGACGGTGCTGGCCAGTGATTTCCTGTCATTGACCCTCGATGAGGACCCTCCCGCGCGCGGCGCGGGGCGAGCTCCCTGATCCCTGCAACAGTTCGCTTCGTCTCTGGCGAGTCCCCCTCCCCCCCGTGATACAAGGGCACAGTGCGGCCCGTCCGCCCGTTCTTCGGCTTCTTCCATGGCCCCCACCCTTCGCTCAGCCGTCCGCGCCATCGCCAGATCCCTTCTGGTTGTTCCCTTGGCCATGGCGCTGCTCGTCTGTTTCGCTGGCCCAGCCGCCGCTGCGCGGTGGGATGCGGCAACCCTCACGGTGCCTGCGAGCCCCGATGGCGCTTCGGTCACCTTCAGCGAAAAAGAGATCAAAGCCGGCCGCAAACTCTTCAATGACAGCTGCGGCACCTGTCACGCCGGCGGCATCACCAAGACCAACCAGAACGTTGGCCTCGATCCGGAAACCCTGGCCCTGGCCACGCCGCCGCGGGACTCGGTGGCCGCGCTGGTGGACTACCTCAAGGACCCCAAGTCGTATGACGGGGAATACAGCATCGCCGATGTTCATCCCAGCTTGCGCAGCAGCGACATCTTTGTGAAGATGCGCGATCTGGATGAGGACGACCTGCGCCTCATCGCCGGCTACATCCTCGTGGCGCCCAAGGTTCAGGGGATTCAATGGGGCGGCGGCAAGATCTACTTCTGAGCCTCCCCCACCAGGCCTGAAACTGCCGAGCGCCACCCCCTCCACGTCGCGCGTCTCCGACCAGCCTCCCCCCGGGGAGGTTTTTTTCTGGGCAGGTCTCTAGGCCCCATGGCTCAGCCCTGGGATTCGGGCTGGGGTGTCCCCTCGGGATCGGTCGGAGGACCCTGGTTCGAGGGGGCCAGGGAATCGGGCAACTTGCTGTACCACCACTCCTGGAGGGATGGACTGAGGCGCTGCGGGAAGAGGGTGATCACTGTGCGCGCCACGCGTGAGCCTGGCTGAAGCAGCTCCACGGCATAGGACGGACAGCGTCGTGCCGCCAGATCGGGGACCAGGCGCCGGCCCACCCGTCGCCAGCTGGGTTCCTTGCTTCTCCAGGCCAGACGACAGCAGGGCCAGGGCAGCTCCTCGCGATCAAACAAGCGGCAGCAGGGGCCCAACACCCTGTAGCTGTATTGCCCCCCCAGGCTGGTGTGCAAGCTGCCGTGGGGGAGCACCGTGTGAACCAGCTGCACCGCACCTCCAAAAAAAAAGCCACCTCCCAGGGTGGCTCAGCGTGGGCCTGTTGGCGAGGGGCTCAGTAGAGAGCTTCCTCGGCGTGGGTTTCGATCACGCAATCAGAAGCGGGATAAGCGACGCAGGTGAGCACAAAGCCAGCTTCAATCTGGTCGTCATCCAGGAAACTTTGGTCGGACTGATCAACCTTGCCGGAGATGATCTTACCGGCGCAGGTGGAGCATGCACCGGCACGGCAGGAATAGGGAAGATCAATTCCAGCCTCCTCAGCCGCGTCAAGGATGTAATCGGTGCTCTTGACCTCGATGGTTTTGTCGAGGCCCTCGGCGGCGTTCTTGAGGGTGACCTTGTAGGAAGCCATGGAAAAGTGGATGAGCTGACAGCCGCCAGCGAGCTGGGACTGTAGGGCTCGACCTTCATACATCCTCCAGGGGGGGTCTCGGAGGTTTCTGACTCCGAGTGGAGAAACCCCCAATCAGTGCCTGCTCACCTATTAGTGTGACTAATGCGCGAGGGGAGGGTGCCCTTCGTCACCCCTCGGCCACAGTTCCTCTTTAGCATGGGTTTCATCCTGCAGTCACTTCTGGGATATGCCACACAGGTGAGCACGTAGCCGGAACGGATTTGATGATCATCCAGGATGCTTTGTTCCACTGATCGACGCGGCCTCCGTTGACCTTGCCGACTCACGAGCAGCGAGCCCTCCACGGCATGAGCAGCGAAGGTCGATCTCCTTGCTCTCCGCGGCCTTCAGGATGACTTCATCATCGAGCGTAAGGGCTTCGTTAAGATCCTGCTTCCCATGGATGAGCGTGATCGGATAAGACGCCATGGCTAGAACGCCATGGCAAGCGGGTGGCCACCCACTCGTGGGTGGGCAGGCGGCAGGTCAATAGGTTCCTGCCTCGGCATCGAAGGATTGAGAGGATTTGAGACAAAAAGTGCTTTTGATTCAAGGAGGGACGGCTCAAAGATCAGCGTGCCTGAATGTCTCTTTTGGCCCTGTCAAGGTCAACAAGGCCCAAGGGTCCTGGCTGGCGCGGAGGCTGGCCTGCCAACCCTGGGCGCCCAACGTGGCGATGAGTTCATCTGCCTGCGACACCAAAAGGCCACTGAGCAGCCCCAGGCCGTTTGGGTTCAGGATGCGAGCAAACTTCTCGGCAAGCTCAGCAATCACCGGCGCCAGGATGTTGCATAACAAGACATCCGCGGATTGGCCCTGCAGCAGCAGCTCCAGCTCATCGATCGAGCCAACAGCCGTGTGAATCGTCGTGACGGCGTTCAGTGCGGCATTCTCGTTCGTGGCACGGATGGCGAGGGGATCCGTGTCGACGGCCCAAACTCCCTCAGCCCCGAGGGCGAGGGCCGCCAAGCCAAGCAAACCGCTTCCGCAACCCAAATCGGCCACCCGCAGGCCCGCCAGGGGGCTCCCGTCGGGGGCGCATCCTCTCTCGACCCGCTCTGTCCCCAGGGCTTCCAGCCCCTCAAGACACAGGCGGGTGGTGGGGTGGGCGCCGGTGCCAAAGGCCAGGCCAGGGTCGATGCGAATCACGTGTCGCCCCTGGGCTTCCGCAGGCTCCTCCAGCCAGGCCGGGAGCACCAGCAGGCTTCCGCCGATGGGGTCGGGGGCCCAGTTTTGCTTCCAGGTGAGGCTCCAATCCTCATCGGCCACCCGTTGCCAGCGCAGGGGGGGGAGAGTCGTGGCGAAAACCTCAGCCAATGGCTGCAGGGCACGCTCCAGTTGCCGCAGATCGGTTTCCGGCCAGTCCGATTCCGGAAGCCAAGCGACGAGCTCTCGCTCCAGCGGCGTGCCAGGGGCGTGGAGCACGGCCAGGCGGGTGACGCCCAGTTCGGGGAGCCTCCAGAGAAGGGATTCCTCGAGCTCCCCTGGCACGGGCATGGAGAGCATCCACCACCCGCGTTGGGCTGTCGATGACGCTGGAGATGTCATCAGAGGGTGACCGGGTGGGCCTCCTGGATCCCGTTGATGCCATGGATCGAGGCGAGGAGGCTGGGGGGAATGGGGTCATCCAGGCTCAGCACCATCACCGCGTCGCCGCGCACAATTCGCCGACCCACCTGCATCGAGGCGATGTTGACATTGTGTTCGCCGAGCAGGGAGCCCAGCTGGCCGATGATGCCTGGCATGTCCCGGTGGCGCGTGAAGAGCATGTGACGGCTCGGAGCCACATTCACGGGAAAATCATCAATGCTGATGATGCGCTGGTCGCCTTCGTTGAAGACGGCTCCGGTCACGCTGTGCACGCCTTTGCCGCCGCGGGAGCGCAGTTGCAGGGACCCGCCTGCGAAGTCGCGACTGCCGTCATCTTTGACTTCCAGCACCTTGATGCCCCGTTCCTTGGCCTCCAGGCTGGCGTTGACGAAGTTGATGCTGTCGCCCAGGGCGGTGGTGAGCAGGCCCTTGAGCGCCGCCACCACCAGCGGCTGGCTCTGCAGGCTGGCGAACTCGCCCTGCAGCCGCACCTCCAGTTCGCTGATCTGGCCGCCACCCAGCTGGCTGAGCAGTTGACCAAGGGTTTCGGCCAGCAGGAGATGGGGCTTGAGCTGGTTCAGCAGTTCCGGCGTGAGGCCGGGGATGTTCACAGCGCTGCGGGCGGGCAGGCCCAGCAGCACATCGCGGATCTGTTCGGCCACATCGATGGCCACGTTCTCCTGGG
>CAYVWU010000158.1:0-6230 GCA_964455575.1 uncultured Cyanobium sp.
CCAGGAGCCGGAGACGATGCGCCGGCCGTCGGGGCTGAAGGCCACGGAGGTCACCAAGTTTGTGTGGCCTTGAAGAGGAGGCCCGATGGGCTTGCCGGTGGCGGCGTCCCAGAGGCGCAGGGTGTTGTCCCAGGAGCCGGAGACGATGCGCCGGCCGTCGGGGCTGAAGGCCACGGAGGTCACCGGATTTGTGTGGCCTTGAAGAGGAGGCCCGATGGGCTGGCCGGTGGCGGCATCCCAGAGGCGCAGGGTGTTGTCGTAGGAGCCGGAGACGATGCGCCGGCCGTCGGGGCTGAAGGCCACGGAGACCACCGGAGCTGCATGCCCGAGTATTCGGTCGACTTCCACGTCGCGATCGCTGGCTTGAGCCAAGGCGTCCCTCCCCACATTGGACACTTCAGCAACCGCAGTGTTTTGTGTGTCGGTGATCAGGGCCAGCGCCCGGATCATTGCTTCCCCCGGAGTGCCGCTCAGCTCGCTCAGCACCAGGGCTGCCTGCTCCCGCAGCCGGGCGATTGCTGTCTGCCGCTCTGCTCGAAGGGTTTGGCCCTCGGCCTTGCGCCGTTGTTGGGCTTCGGCCTGGCTGGCCGCCTCGGCGGCGCCGCGGGCGCGCAGGGCCTCGCTTTTCTGTTGGGTGGCGAGGAGGCGTTGGCGGTTGGCTTCGCGGGCCTGACGATCGGCGAGTTGCTTTTGTTGGCGGGCGCTGAGCAGGGCCCGTTCCGCCCGGCCCTTTTCGTCTTGAGCACGGTTGGCATTGCGCAGGGCTTGTTGCGCGTTCAGTCGGGCCTGCCGCTGTCCCTCCTGGGCACGGATTTCGTTGCGGTTGGCTTCTTGGCGCTGCTGCAGCGCCACGGCGCTCAGCCCCCCCATGCCCGCCAGGCCGATCGCCAGGGCCAGCGCCAACCTGCGCCGGTTACGGGCTTCCTCCTCCGCCCGCGCCGCCCGCTCCTCCGCCAGCCTGGTGGTTTGTTGCGCCAGCCGGGCCGCCTGTTCCGCTTCCCGCGCGGTCTGCTCCGCCCGCTGCGCGGCCTCATCCGCCTCGCGGCTGGCCTCCAGAAACTCCTGGTCGGCATCGGCCAGCCGCCGCCCGCGGGCCCAGGCCTGGGCCTCCCGCAGGGGCGCGCCAGCGATCAGGTGCTCGCCGCGCTGCTCCGGTTCGGCCGCCTGCCAGGCCTGCAGGGCCTCGCGGTAGATCGGGGGGCGCAGGTCGGCCAGCTGGCGCTCCAGCCAGGCCTGGTCAAAGAGGGCGGCCACGATCGGGTTGGCGAGCACCAGCTGGCCCTGGCGCAGGCTCACCAGGCCGGTCAACCGCAGCAGTTGATGGTCGTCGGTTGGCTCCATGGGCAGGTGGCCTTGGTCCAGGAGCGCCTGGGCGAGGCCCAGCAAGCGTCCTCGGCCCCGCTCTTCGCTGAGCAACAGGCGATCGCGGATCGTGCGCAGGTGGGGCGGGATGTCGTTGGCCTCCCAATCGGTCAACACCCGCCGGCGCACCACCTCCGCCACCCAGGCCTCCGTGCTCGCTTCTCCCTGAGGCTCCTCCAACAGCAGGGCCAGGAGTTTCTGGGTGAGGAAGGGCTGGCCGCCGCTCCACTGCACCACGGCCGACAGGGCGACCTCCGGCTCCGCCACCCGGCCCTCCAGCCCCGCCAGCAGAGGCCTGGCCTCCGCCACCGTGAAGCCGCCCAACTCCACCGCGTGGTCGATGTTGAAGGCGCTGCGGCCCTCCCCGCGGATCAGGTCGTAGGGGGTGGCCACCCCCAGAAAGGCAAAGCAGAGGCGCCGATACATCGGCTGATCCGCCCGCCGCTCGTGCAGGGAACGAATCAACGTGAAGAAGCCATCGGTGTCGAACCGCAGGCTGAGCAGGCTGTCCACCTCCTCCACAAAGATCACCAGTGGCGTGTCGCCGGTGGCCGGCAACAGGTCGCGGTCGATGAACTCGAAAAACCGCTCCACCGGGCTCAGAGCCCCATCCGCCCGGGCGCTCCAGCGGCGGTAGGGGAGCCGGTCCTCCAGGTCGAAATCCTCGATCAACCGTTTCACCGTGCCCGCGTACCACTGGTCCTCCGTCACCGTGGTGCCCCGGCCCTGGGGGTCGATGACGGCGCAGAGCCGGCCCGCCGCCCGCAGCCGTTGCATCGCCCGCACCTTGAGGCTCGATTTGCCCATCTGGCGGCTGTTGAACACCGAGCAGGTCTCGCCCCGCAGCAGGTGGTCCACCAGCTCCTGATCCGCGCCGCGCTCCACATACCCCGGGAACTCCAGCGGCAGGCTGCCGCCCACCTGATAGCGAAAGGCGGGGCCGCTCATGCGGGGCGCTCCCAGCGGTTCTGGAAGTAGCGGCGGTAGAGGGAGCAGCGGGGTCGCACGTCGTTTTCCACCCGCGTCACCAGACCGAGACTGTCGAGCTGGAACGCCTCCTCCGTGCCCACCCGCACCGGCTGTTGGGCCGCGATCACGGCCCTGAAGGCCTCCGCCAGTCGCGGCCTCCCCACCAAAACCCCCAGCAGATGGCGGAGATGATCACTGAAGCAGCCGGCCTCGGTGGGGGCCGTGCGCAGAAAGGCTTCCAACGGTTGGCCGCCCGCGCTCAGCTCGTAAAGCCCGGTTCGCACCAAATAGGGATGGCCGCCCGTCAGCTCCCAGAGTTGATGCCGTTGCTCAGGGGAGAAGGCCAGGCCATGCCGTTGGCCAAGGTCCACCACCTGCGCTTCGGTGAACGCCTCCAATTCGATCGGCAGGCCGACGTTGAACGGCGACTGATTGATGTCCTGCACCAGATAGGGCTCCTGGGAGTAGACGATCACCAGACGCAGCTGTGCCCAGGTGGGCTTGGTGCGCGCCCGCTCATACCAGGCCCGCAACAGGCCGAAGAATTCCGTCGCCAGCTCGGGGTAGCCGAAGAGGCGGTCGCAGTTGTCGATCGCCAAGAGGCAGGCTTGGTCGCTCGGGCGCAGCAGCAGCTCCCGCACCAGATCGTTGGTGTTGTCGTTCGGACCGAGGGAATCGTCCCAGAGCTCGTCCAGTCGGCGGCGCACCTCCAGCTCCCGCAACAGGGCTGTGCAGAACGCCTGCATGAACGTGGTGGGATTCCGCAGGGCGCTCTGGTTCAGGTCGAACAGGTTGAGGCTCACGCAGCGCTGGCCCAGGGCCTCCGCCTGGGCCAACAGGCGCACAAGCAGGCTGGTTTTGCCCATCCGACTGGGCGACTTGATGCGGATCAACGCCCCCGGGCTCTCCAGCTCGGCGAAGCAGCGCGGCTCCAGGGGGGAGGGCACGTAGAACGGCGACTGGAGCGGCACCGGCCCCTCCGGGGACTCTTGAGGCAGGGCGGTGGTCACGCCCTGGGCGCGGCCGGGGGCCGCGTCAGAAGCCCCGTCAGCGGCTGCGGCATCGGGCGCGTCGACGGCGGAAGCCGGATCAGCGGAGGTGCTCATGTCGGCGATCGCCCGGCGGATGCCCTGGACAATGTCCAGATAGGCCGCATCCCGACTCCGCCAATCGGTGACGGGAACCGCATCGCTGGGCAGGACCTGCAAGCGCGCGAAGGGCGTTCCCTTCCAGTCCGCCGGCCGCAACAGGATCGGAATCACCCGTGCCTCATCGCGCGCGTGCCGGTCCATCGCCTGCTCCAGCTCGATGTTGTAGCAGAAGTCAGAGGCGATGAAATCCGAACTGATCAGGAGCAAGATCAGCCCGGCGCTGAGCAGCTCTTCACTGATGCGGGGTTCCCACTCCTGGCCAGGGATGAGCCGGCGGTCATGCCAACACGCAATCAGCCCGGTGCGCTCCAGTGTGGCCAGGGCGGTGACCAACTCTTGCCGGAACACCTCGTCTTTGTGGGAATAGGAGAGGAAGGCGGAGATGGGCACAGGGGGCCAAGGCTGCGCGCAATGACTTGCGCAACCTTAACGGGAGGACACGGGAGCAGCCATCCTTCCGCCTTCAGGCCACTCAGTGCCCGCTCATCAGGAAGCCACAAGCAGGCACTCCCCCGGAATCATCCATGGGGTCGCGCGTGCGTTCGAGCTCCCGCCCGGGAGAGTCATCAGCCCAGGGGCGGATAATGAACGCGAATGGACTCCCGGCCCCATGACGACAGAGAACGGCAGCCCGCCGGCTGGGGAGAGGATTGGCTATTCAGGCCGTTCCGAGGTGAGCGGCGATCGTGTGGCCCGCCGTCTGCCGAGCAGCCCTGCGCCGTGGCGGGTGTTTCTCTCCCACACCTCTGAGTTCCGCCGCTTTCCCAGGACGGGTGGTTCCTACATCGACAAGGCGGAACGGGCCGTGATGGCCGCTGACCATCGCGTCAGCAACATGGAGCACTACCGCGCCAGTGATGGCGACACCGGTCAGTTTGACGAACTCCAGGTGCGGAATTCCCAGGTGTATGTGGGCATCTATGGCATGCGCTGGGGGACGCCGGTGCCGGGACAGCCGGAGCTGTCTTACACGGTGCAGGAGTTTGAGGCGGCGAGCGCGGCGGGCATTCCCCGGTTGATTTTTGTTGTGGAGGACCACGACGATTCGGGGGATGTGCGCCTGCCGCTCAGCTCGCAGCGGGATGAGGAGAACGGCCACCGCCAGCAAGCCTTCCTGCGCCGGATTCACACCAGTGGCGAGCTGATCATCAAGCGGTTCCGAGGGCCCGACCACCTGGCCGGGTTGGTGGAAAGCTCCCTGCGGGAATTGGAGAAGCAGGTGCATCTGGCGGCTGGAGGACAGGGCCCGACCCCGCGCCCGCCAACCCGCCCCAGCTATGGCCCGGCGGAACTGGTGACCTGGGTGGAGCGCTACCAGGCCAAGCTGGGCAAGGCTTTCCTCGGCCTGCCCTCGGTGCAAGCGAGGCAGGTGCACGTGCCCCTGGATGTGTGCCTCAACCTTGCGGGCGCGGCGGCGATGGAAGGGCCGCGCCTGCTGACCCCTGAAGACCTGGCTCCTCTCCTGGAGGACAGCGGCGACCACGTGCTCCTGCTGAGCGGCGACGGCGGCGCGGGGAAGACGAGCCTGGCGTTTGCCATCGCCCGCTGGTGGCTGCAGGGCCAGCCCGGTGGTGTGGTGCGGTTGCCGGTGTTGCTGGAGACGGCCCTGGCGCCGGGGGAGACGGTGGCGGAGCGGGTGCGGAGCTGGCTGCGGGGGCAGTTGGCGGGGATGGCCGGCGCCTCGGAAAGCGACCTACCCCCGGAACTGGTGGAGGCCCTTCTGGCGGCCAAGCTCCTTGTCCCGATCATCGACCACCTCTCCGAGCTGGCTCCAGCGGCCCGCGAGCAGCTCCTGGCGGCCCTGCCACCGGGGCTGGTGGTGGTGACGAGCCGCGGCGATGACGATGGGTTCCGGGAGCGCCCCTTGAGCCGAATCGTGCCCCAACGAATCGCGGTGGAGCGGCTGCAGGCCTTCTTTCTGGACTATCTGCGCCGCAAGGGCCAGGGCGAGGCCCTGAGCGACGACGACCTGATGCCGGCCCAGGCGCAGCTGAAGCGGATCGTGGGCGACAAGCCGATCACGGTGCTGTTGGCCCAGATGTTCATCGACGACGTGATCGCCCACCGGGAGGAGGGGTTGCTGGCGGGATCGGTGCCGGAGCTGATGTTCAGCTATGTGCGGCGGTTGGATACTCCCGACAAGCCGGAGCAGCGACGGCGGGCTGGGCTGGTGATGGATGGCGAGCTGGTGCAGCGGGCGCTGCGGGTGGTGGCGTTGGCCAGCCACCGCCAGGGGCCAGCGGGCCAGCCCCTGTTTCAACCTTTGGAGTTCAGCGAAGCGGTGGCTTGTGGTGCCTTGATGGCCCAGAAGCCCTCCGGACTGGGACTGGGGCGTGAGCAGACCGCGGCGCTGTTGGCGTACCTCCTTGCGCTGCGGCTGTTGCTCCAACCTGGTGCGGCGGCGGGCCGTTTGCGCTTTCCGCTGGACCCCTTGGCGGATCACCTGGCGGCGGCGGAGCAGTTCGAGCGGCTGGAAGAACAGGCGCTGGTGGAGGGCGCAGCGGTGTGGGAGGCGTTTGTGGCCTCACTGGAGGGTCGCCCGCACGGCGAGCGCGAACGAATGCGCGGTTTTTTGTTGGCCCTGCGGGATGGGGCGATGGAGGCCCAGGGAAAGCGCGCGCTGGTGATGCCCGCGGGGATGCCGGATCGCTTGGCGAAGCTGGGCTTTCTGGATCCCGAGGGCGAGCGCTACCGGCTGGCGTTGCAGCGGGCCCGCAAGTGGATGTGGGAGCTGGGGGTGCCGGTGGC
>CAYVWU010000159.1:0-6196 GCA_964455575.1 uncultured Cyanobium sp.
GAGCAGGCGGTGGCCCTGTTCCTGGAGGAGCGGATCCCCTTCCTGGCCATCCCCACCCTGATCGAAACCGTGTGCGAGCGCCATGGGCGTGATCTGCGCGCCCAGCCCTCCCTCGACGACGTGCTGGCCGTGGACGCCTGGGCGCGGCAGGCGGTGGAGGAGGCGGCGGCCCGTCTCGAGGCCAAGGCTCCAGCGGCGCTGCCGGCCTGAGCCCGATGCGCGTCGCCCACCACCTGCTTCTCTGCGCCACGCCCACCAAACCGCTCTGTTGCGATCCGGCGGTGGGAGCAGCCACCTGGGCGCGGCTCAAGGAGCTGGTCCGCGATCTGGGGTTGGAGGACGCCGAGCGACCGGAGGGCGTGGTGCTGCGCACGAAGGCCGATTGCCTGCGGATCTGCCAGGGGGGACCGATCCTGCTGATCTGGCCCGAGGGGGTGGTCTATGGCGGTGTCACCCCGGAGCGGGTGGAGCGCATCGTGCGGGAGCACGTCGTCGGTGGGGTCGCGATCGAGGAGTGGATCGTCGGGCGGCGGGAGTTTGCGGCGGCGCCGGGTCGCTGATGGGCGGCTGGCATTTTCCCGGCCTGACGATTGCCCTGCCGGACTGGGTGGAGGAGGTTCCGCCAGATCCCGACCAGCGTTTGGCGACGGAGGAGGAGGCGATGGGCTTGGCGATCACGCTCTCGCGTCGCCATGTCGAGCGCGACACGGGGGGCTCTTCGGGGCGGTGATCCTGGAGGCGACAACGGGCCGCATGGTGGCGGCGGGCGTGAATCTGGTGCGGTCCTTTGTGTGGTCTGGAGCCCACGCGGAGATGGTGGCCATCGCCCTGACGCAGAGGCGTCTGGGCTTGCTGGATCTCGGCGCGGATGCGACGGAGACGCGCGTGTTGGTGTCATGCACGGAGCCCTGCGCGATGTGTCTGGGGGCGGTGACGTGGTCCGGGGTGCGGCGGTTGGTCTGTGGCGTCAGCGATGCTGATGCCCGGGCCATTGGCTTCGACGAAGGCATCAAGGCCAACGACTGGCCCGAGCGGTTGCGCCAGCACGGCATCGGCGTTCGCCAGGGGGGCTGCCGCGCGCAGGCGATCGACGTGCCGAACGCCTACCAGGAAGGGTGAGGGTTGACCAACAACGGTTGCGGCGCGCCTGGGTGAGAGGGGCCCGTTTGCCCCATGCTTCTCAACACCTTCGCCCCGTTGTCCCAACCGGACGATGAGGACGTTGCCGAACGGATGACCGAGTTGCGCTTGTTGCCCCTGAGCATGTCGCCGAATCGGTGTAGAGATATGTTATGAACCATCTCTGCTCCGGCTGGATGGAGGGACCCATGAGCCATTACTCCGACGCCGACCTGGAAGCCCTGCTGGCGGACGTGGAATCCGACCAGGTGGAGCGCAAGGAGGCTTGGGCTGGGAGTGCTCCCACCAAGGGTCGACAGGCTGTTTGTGCGTTTGCCAATGATCTGCCCAACCACGGGACGCCAGGGGTGTTGATTGTTGGCGCGAAGGACGACGGCAGCCCTGCGCGCCTCACGATTGATGATCAGCTTTTACAGACGCTATCGGATATCAAGACGGATGGAAAGATTGTGCCACCACCCACGCTGACGGTTGAGAAACGCGATCTCCATGGGAGCGAGATGGCTGTGGTGACGGTTTGGCCCGCGGATTCGCCACCGGTCCGATATGAGGGACGCATCTGGATTCGCGTCGGACCTCGTCGCGATTTGGCCACCGCCCAGGATGAGCGCATCCTCAATGAAAAACGCCGCTTTCGCGATCAACCCTTTGATGCCAGACCCTGCAGTGGCGCCGAACAGAGCGATTTGGATTTGGGGTGGTATAGAGAAACCTATCTGCCAATGGCCGTCGCATCAGATGTTCTTGAAGCCAACCAGCGCTCGCTGGAAGAACAACTCGCCAGTACGCGCATGATTCTCAGCCCGTTGGAGCCCACACCCACGCACTTGGGGATCCTCACGCTTTGTGATCATCCCCGCGACTTCCTCCCTTGTGTTTATGTGCAGTTCCTCAAGCTGGGAGGGACCAGCCTGGCCGACAAGCCTCTCGATGCACAAGACTATGAGGGACGATTGGTGGATGTGATCCACCGTGTGGAAGATAAATTCAGCTCCCACAACCGCACACCAGTGGATTTCACCAGCGCCTCCAGGGAGTTGAGCACCCAGCTCTATCCTCTGGTGGCAATGCAGCAGTTATTTCGCAATGCTGTGATGCATCGCACCTATGAACACACCAACTCTCCGATTCGCGTCACTTGGTATGCCGATCGGCTTGAGATCTTCAGCCCAGGAGGCCCTGTGGGTATCGTGACAGCCGACACCTTTGGCCTTCCAGGTTATACCGACTATCGCAATCCAAATCTAGCAGGGTTTCTCAAGGAAACAGGGTTTGCGCAACGGTTTGGTGCTGGCATCGCCACGGCTCGACAGGCCTGTGAGCGCAATGGCAACCCGCCTCCGGTTTTTGTCGTCAATAATAATGCCGTGAATGTAACACTGCGACCAGCAGTGGAGACGATATCAACGTGATGAAGACAATTGCTTTTTTCAATAATAAGGGTGGTGTCGGGAAAACTACACTTGTTTACCACCTTGCTTGGATGTTTGCTGAGTTGGGCCTGTCAGTGCTGGTGGCTGACCTCGATCCCCAAGCCAATCTCAGCAGCATGTTTCTCGATGAAGACACTCTTGAGGAGATCTGGACGGAGCCACAAACCCCAAGAACGGTTGTGGGAAGCTTGGCGCCGCTGATGGACGGAACCGGCGATGTGATGATGCCCTGGATGGCTGAAATTGCCCCGGGAATTGCTTTGGTGGTGGGTGATCTGGCCCTCTCCGCTCGGGTGGAGGATGAACTGTCTTCGCGATGGTCTGATTGCCTGGATCGAAAACCGATCGCCTTTCGGGTGATCACGTCGTTTTGGCGTTTGTTGGCGAAGGCCGCCGTTGAGCGCCAGGCCGATATTGTCTTGATTGATGTCGCTCCCAGCCTCGGGGCCTTGAATCGTGCGGCCCTGATCGCCGCAAGCCATGTCGTGATCCCGCTGGTGCCCGATCTCTATTCCATCCAAGGACTGAAGAATCTGGGCCCCACTCTGCGTGGGTGGCGTGAGGGTTGGCGTGAGCGTTTGGAGCGGGTGCCCGAGACGTTGCTCGAGGAACCGCTCCCAAGCGGCGCCATGCGCTCCGTGGGCTATGTGGTGCTCCAACACGCGGTCCGACTCGATCGTCCTGTGAAGGCCTACCAGCGCTGGCTGGATCGCGTGCCGGCGGTGTACGCCACGGCCGTATTGAACAACTCCAGGGAGGGTGCCTGGGGCACCCCAGACAATGATCCCCACTGCCTGGCCCAACTCAGGCACTACCGCAGCCTGATGCCTCTGGCCCAGGAGGCCCGCAAACCGATGTTTCATCTCACGCCAGCGGACGGAGCCCTAGGGGGCCATCTCAAAGCGGCCCAGGATTGCGGGAAGGAATTTCGCGCGCTGGCCAGAGCGCTGGCCGATCGGTGCGGAGTGCTGTTGCCTTGAGCGATGCCAACCCCCAACGTGCCGTTCACGTTTCCTCCGCCACCGGACACCCCCGGCCCGGATGCACCCCCACAAACCGCTCCACCACCACGGTGCGCCGGGGCGGCTGGCTCGGTTCGGCGGAGGGGCGCTCGGTGATCAGGCCCTCCAGGTGGACGAGCAGCGGCTGCCCCGCCGCGCCGGCCGGTCGGGCCTTGCGATAGGCCTCCTCCAGGCGGCGGTAGTCGCCCTCCATGGCCACCGGCAGGCGCGCGCCCGTGGCGCAGAGGCGGAGGCTGGCGGCATCGGCCAGGTAGACGAAGAGCCCCTGCAGATGGAGCCGTGGATCGATCGGCGCGAACGTGGCCAGGCGCTGCAGGCGATCGGGCTGGCGGGCGCGGCTCGGCGCCCCCTGCAGGTCGAGCTTGCGCAGGGCGGCGCCACCGTCCAACGGCTGGAAGAACAGCGGCGCCTCCCGTCCCCCTCGCAACACCAGCCGCTGGCTGCCGGGTCCCAGCCGCGGCCCCCCGGGCTCCAGGCGCCAGCGACCGAGGTCGTCAAAGACATTCGGCACCGGCCGCCCCGGGAACGTTTGGCGCAGTTGAAAGCTGCCATCCGTCAGCAGATCCACTTGCCAGCGGCTGGGGCTGCCCGCGCCGGCCAGCTCGCCCCGCCAGCTTGCCGGCAGGCGGCCCAGGGGGAAGCCGGCGGCGGGAGCGCGGCCGCTGCCCACCGGCACCAGCCGCAGGGTCACAGGGGCGCTGGCGCCGCCGAGCTCGACCGGCGTGAAGGTGTCGGTGGTGAACAGCAGGCGCTCGCCCTGGCGGATGGTTCCGCGCACGGTGTAGCGGTCTCCGGGGCGCAGGTCGCGCTCCCGGTAGGGGATGGTGAAGCGGAAGGGGGGCGGGCCCGCGGGCTGGAGGCGGACGCGGCCCAGCTCCCGGGACGGCGCGTCGGCGAGGGCGGCATCGAGCAACACCGCTTCGAACACCGCGTCGGCCGGCAGGGCGCTGGTCACCGGGACCCGGGCGACCCCCCGCACGGCTCCGGCCCGGGCGGCCAACGGGGTCAGCAGGGTGGCGCCAGCGGTGGTCAGCGCGATGGCGAACGTCGTCAGGAGAGCCGTGGCGAGGGCGCTGGCGATCGGGCCCCGACGTGCGTTCAGCGGATCCAAGGCACGAGTGCAAATGGTCTGCGCCAAGGCTGCTTGCGAACCCTGGCGGTTGGCAACTCCACCGACGTCCCCTGTCAGCGCCGAGGAGGTGCCGCCCGTTCTCAGGGTGTTCCTTGCCGAGCGGGGGACGCCGATCCATTTTTGATCACAGCCCGGCCAATCCGCTGGGCGGCCTCGCGTCCTCCGAAGAGATTGCGAGCCCCCGGTCCCAGCTGGAGGGCACTGAGGCCGCCCATCACATGCACAAGGGTTCCTGGCCAGCGGAGGTCGGGTTCGAGGATCGGCCAGTCGTCCACCAGCGCGATCGGTCGTTGTTGGTGCAGCTGACGCAGCAGCGCGTGCTCACGGATCCCTTGCTGATGCCCTGTGGCCAGCCAGATCCGATCCGCCGAGAGCTGTTGGCCGTCGTCGAGCAGAACCTCCCAGCGAGCAGCGCGCCAACGGGCGGCCCGCACCTGGCGGTGTTCATGAAGCTGCAGGGCGCCGCCCCGTTGGGCCCGCCGGAGTTCCGCCGCCGCCTCGGGCGTGATCGATCCGCCATCGCGGGCCTCCAGGACGAGCCGTCGACGGCGTCGCATGCAGGGTTCCGCCTGAAAGGCTTTGAGGAACTTGGGGCCCAGCCAGCCAGGATCGGCGTCGAACGGCCTTTGTTTCAGGGCGCGGCGGCACAACAGCCACACCCGCGCACCGCGCCGCAACGCCCCGAGGCTGAGATGGGCACTGGTGAGTCCGCCCCCGACGATCAAGATCCGCTCGCCAGGGCGCAGTCGCAGCGCGGGCAGGTCAATCGCCTCGCTGTGCCGTAGCGCGTCGGGCGGAAGGTCGTTGGAGAGGTTGGTGATCCAGACGGGCCACTGGGGGCTTCCCTGGCCGGTGGCCAGCACCACCCGCTCCGCCAGCAGTGCTGTCCCATCGCTGAGCGCCAGCTCCAGCGGACCCTTGCCGATTCGGGGAACAGCGAGGTGCTCCACGCTCGCCGCCCGCACGCACCGCTCCAGTTGAAATTCGGCGATCACCTCGCGGCAGAAAGCGGCAAACAGCGCGGTGTGCGGCAGGCCATAGGCGCCTTCGATTTCACGGTGGCGCCCCTGGCTGTGGGCAAAGTGCCGCAGGGCATTGGCGTTCGGATGGGGGTGATGGGGCGAGGGAGACCGCAGCCAAGGAATTTCGTAGCGCTCCATCTGCCGTTGCCAGCGGCTCAGCCAGTCGCCGCTGGGGTCGATGATCCGCAGCCGGCGGTGCAGCTTCGGACGTTTCCGCAGCAAGTGAGCGCAGAGGGTGAGCGCCTGGGGCCCGGCCCCGACAACCACAAGATCAGCCATGGGCGCCCCTCGGGGGCACAACCTGCTAGAACGAGAACCATTATCACTCTACGAGCCTACGCCTCGTTCCCCCCCCGTGGCCTTCTCCAGCCCTGTCCCCGCCGCCGAGCGCTTGCCGGTCACCGTGCTCACCGGTTATCTCGGCGCCGGCAAAACCACGCTCTTGAA
>CAYVWU010000160.1:0-6180 GCA_964455575.1 uncultured Cyanobium sp.
CCTCGCGCACCTCCAGGTGGTTGTAGATCTCGCCGTTGAAGGCGAGGGTGACGCGACCGCAGTGGCTGCTGATCGGTTGCGCGCCGGCGGGGGTGAGATCGAGGATGGCCAGGCGTGTGTGGCCCAGCCAGCAGCGGCCATCCGGGCTGAGCCAGCCGCCCTCCGCGTCAGGACCGCGCTGCCGGAGGCCCGCCAGGGGTTGGGGCTGGGCCGGCCGGCTCCAGCGGAATTCCCCGATCAGGCCGCACATGCAGAGAAAAATTCAAGCGATTCTAGGGCAGTTGGGGGTGGCGCCTCTGATGCCAGGCCCAGGCATGGGCGAGGATCACCTCCAGCTCGGGAAAACGGGGCCGCCAGCCGAGGTCGCGCTGGGCGGCGTCCGCGGCGGCGAGGAGCACCGGCGGATCCCCGGGGCGGCGGGGGGCCACCCGCGTCGGCACCGGGCGCCCGGTGACCGCCTCCGCCGCTTGGATCACCTCCCGCACGGAATAGCCTTTGCCGTTGCCCAGGTTGAAGACCGCCGGCCTGACGCTGGCGGGGTCGCCCCCGTCGGCAAGGCGGCGGGCCTCCCGTTCCACCAGGCCCAGGCCGAGGAGGTGGGCCTCGGCGAGATCGCTGACGTGGATGTAGTCGCGGATGCAGGTGCCGTCGGGCGTGGGGTAGTCGTCGCCGAAGATCTGCAGGCAGGGGAGGCGACCGGTGATCGCGTCCAGGGCGAGGGGGATGAGATGGGTTTCCGGCGCGTGGTCTTCGCCGAGGTCGCCCGCGGGATCGGCACCAGCGGCGTTGAAGTAGCGGAAGATCACGCTTGGCAGCCCGTAGGCGGCGGCGAAATCGTGGAGGAGCTGCTCCACCATCCGCTTGCTGTGGCCGTAGGGATTGATCGGGTGTTGGGGGGTGGTTTCGAGGATGGGCACCTGCTCGGGCACGCCATAGGTGGCGCAGGTGCTGGAGAAGACGATCGGCACCGGCGCGCCGCGGCGGCGCCCCTCCGCCACGAGGGATTCGAGCAGGGTGAGGGTGTCGCCGAGGTTGTTGCGGTAGTACTTGGCGGGATCGACCACGCTCTCGCCCACATAGGCGTAGGCGGCGAAGTGGAGCACGGCCTGGATGGGCGTGTCGGAGTGGTCGCCGCGGAGAACGCTCTCCAGGAGGTCGCGGTCGCCGAGCTGGCCGACGACGAGGGGCGCCTGGAGCACCCGCTCAACGATGGCGCGGTGGCCATAGACCAGGTTGTCCAGCACCAGGACGGGCAGGCCAGCGCGCTGAAGGGCGCGCACCGCGTGGCTGCCGATGTATCCCGCCCCGCCTGTCACCAGGATCGTCATGCCGCTAACGCAAACGCCACCATTCAAAGCGGAGCGGGGCACCGGCCCCGGGGGTCAGACCCCGTAGAACTCGCGGTACCAGGCCACGAAGCGGGCGACGCCGTCCCGCACCGGGGTGTTGGGCCTGAAGCCGGTCCAGGCCTCCAGGGCGGTGGTGTCGGCGGCGGTGGCGGGCACATCGCCGGGTTGCATGGGCAGGAGGCGCTTCTCCGCCGGGCGGCCGAGCGCCGCTTCGATGGCCTCGATGTAGGCCATCAGGGGGGTGGGATTGGAATTGCCGATGTTGAAGAGGCGATGGGGAGCCCAGCTGGTGGCGGGGTCCGGTGCCGCCGGATCGAAGGCCGGGTCGGGGGCGGCGGGCTTGTCGAGCACGCGCAGCAGGCTCTCGATGATGTCGTCGATATAGGTGAAGTCCCGCACCATCTGGCCCTGGTTATACACATCGATCGGCTCTCCGGCGAGGATGGCCCGGGTGAAGAGGAAGAGGGCCATGTCCGGGCGGCCCCAGGGGCCATAGACGGTGAAGAAGCGCAGCCCGGTGGCGGGCAGGCCGAAGAGGTGGCTGTAGGTGTGGGCCATGAGCTCATCGGCCTTCTTGCTGGCGGCGTAGAGGCTCACGGGATGGTCGACGCTCTGGTGCTCGCTGAAGGGCAGGGCGGTGTTGCCGCCGTAGACGGAGCTGCTGCTGGCATAGACCAGATGGGCCACCTTGTGGTGGCGGCAGCCCTCGAGCACGTGGCCGAAGCCGACGATGTTGGCCTGGATGTAGGCGGAGGGATTGTCCAGGGAGTAGCGCACGCCGGCTTGGGCGGCGAGGTTGACGACGCGGTCCGGGGGGCCCGGCGCCAGGGCGACACCACCGGGACCTTCGCCGCGGAAGGCGGCCGCCACGGCCTCGCGATCCTCCAGATCACCGCGCAGGAGGGCGAAGGGCACCCCGCATCGCGCGGACAGCGCCTCCAGCCGGGCAACCCGGGCGCGCTTGAGGGCGGGATCGTAGTAAGGGTTGAGGTTGTCCAGCCCGAGGACCGGTGTCCCCCGCTCGAGAAGACGCTGCGTGAGATGGAACCCGATGAAGCCAGCGGCCCCGGTGACGAGAACGGACATGGGCGGTGGAACGGGAGGACACCAGCGCTGCAGCGACGATGACACAGCGCCGACACAGCGCCGGGAGGCGACGCGCGGGGGACCGCCAGCCCCGGGCCGCCGAAGCAAGCACGCCTGAGACGACGAACGTGCCCAACTTTCTTGACAATCAAGCCCCCAATCCTTCCGCAACCAGGCCGGCGAGCCGCCCCGGGCCCGCGTGAGCCGCGACCCGGGGCGGAGGCCCGCATTCTTGTCACGAATCCGAGACTCAACTGGAACCCATGCTAAAATTCATTCACCCGACCTAACCAGAACAGCGCTTGTTGACTGACCACTTCTAGATCGAGATCCCCCTCAAACTCATCCCAAGGATCTATTTCGTGTTCAGCTCACTGACACCTTCGAACCTGCTGGGCCACACACAACTGCCCATCGCGGCGGTCGAGCGGCCAACAGCAGCGTTTGTCGCCAAGAACCAGCGTGGAGACAGGAATGACAAAGCCTATTTGCTAGCTGCGATCCAATCAAGAAATCGATACGGCTTCATGTCGGATGCCCCCATCAGAAGCCACCCTGCCGTGATCGACCCTTGAACAGTTTCCAGCCCCCCGAGAACAGCCTGGCCGCTCCCGCAAAAAGGAATCGGCGCCCCCGTTCACGACAGCTGTTCTGCCCGGCCCATCCAGAGCAACGCATCGAAGGAAACGGAAGGAAATATTTTTTACATCTTCTCCATCCCGAGGAGCTGCGCGCCCGGGGGATGTCGGACAAGAAGGCGAAGCTGGTGATCCAGGCGCACCCGGTGTTGGTGTTGAGCAATGAATGGCTGGAGGAGTTGTTTTGCCCGCGGTGCGGCGGCTCTCGCTGGTGCCATGTGGTGCAGCACGACCGCAGCCATCACAGCGTCAGCTGGGCGCCGCGGGAGTTGTGGCAACAGGTGGCCCATGTGGATCCCCTCGTGCCGAATCCGAGCGTGAGCCAGTTCACGCGGCAGGCGGCCCGTCGAGCCGGCGGGCGCCGTGCGGACGGCAAACGCTTTTTTGATCGCGGCTGAGTGGGGCTCAGGAGCCCCACTCAGCGAGCCAGGCCTGCCACATCAGCACCGCCCAGAGCCGCGGGGTGTGATCCGCCCGTCCGGAGAGGTGTTCCCCCCACAGGCGCCCGATGGGCTCGGGCCGGAGGAAGCCCTGGCGGCGCAGCAGGGCCGGGGAGAGGAGGTCCTCCGCCCAGGGGCGCAGGGGGCCGCGGAGCCACGGCCCGAGGGGGATGGCGAAGCCGGCCTTGGGGCGGTCGATCAGGGCGGGGGGAACGTGGCGGTGGAGGAGCTGCCGCATGGCCCACTTGCCGCTGGAGCCCGATGCGGTGGGGCGGAGCTTCATGGCCAGAGGCAGGCGCCAGGCGAGGGCGGCGACGCGGTGGTCGAGGAAGGGGGCGCGGGTTTCGAGGCTGGTGGCCATGGCCGCCCGATCCACCTTCACGAGGATGTCGGCCGGGAGATAGGTGAGGGCATCGGCGAGCATGAGCCGCTCGGCCTCGGAGGGAGCCCGGGGGAGGGGAGGGGCTGACCAGGGGGTGCCCGGCGCGACGAGGAGCTCAGGGGTGGACCAGAGGCTGGTGAGGGCCCCATGGAGCTGGGCGAGGGAGCCGGCGGCGCGGAGGGCGGCGGCGAGTTTCTGGCGCTTGTCGCGGGCGAGGCCCTCCCCGGAGACGGGCCAATGGGCGAGGCCACCGGCGAGGAGGGCGCGGAGGGGGGCGGGAAGCCAGCCGAAGAGCCGGTGGAGGCGCGGGCCGAGGCGATGGCGGTTGTAGCCCCCGAAAAGCTCATCGCCCCCGTCCCCGCTGAGAGCCACGGTCAGACCACTGCGACGCGCTTCGCGACAGACGAGGTGGGTGGGGAGCTGGGAGGAGTCGGCGAAGGGCTCGCTGTAGAGCCGGGGCAGGGCCGGGATCAGGGCGCGGGCATCGGCGGCGGTGAGGGGCGCTTCCCGGTGGTCGGTGCCGAGGTGGGCGGCGACGGCCCGGGCGAAGGGGGCCTCGTCAAAGCCGGCGGTGCCGGCGCCGGAATCGGGAAAGGCGATGGTGAAGCTGCGCACCGGACGGGAGCTGCAGCGCTGGAGGAGGGCGGTGATGAGGGAGGAATCGATGCCGCCGGAGAGGAACACGCCAAGGGGCACATCCGCCACGGCCTGACCGCGCACGGCCTCCAGCAGCACGGCCTCCAGGGCGTCGAGCGCCTCGGTCTCGTCAGCGAATTGAGGCCGCGCGCCGGGGCCCGGCCCCGCGGCGGCGGCGGCCACCGCCGGCAGCGACCACCACGGCAGGGGGGCCGGCAAGACGCTGGGGGCACAGCCGGAGGGGCCGGCTTCCAGGCGCGCGTGATGGCCAGGCGGCAGCTGCTGGATGCCGGCCTGGATGGAGAGGGGCGCCGGCACGCAGCCCAGGCGGAAATAGGCGGCCAGGGCCTGGGGCGCGATGGCGGTGGAGCCGGGGAGGGCGCGCAGAGCGGCGAGCTCGGAGGCAAAAGCCAGGGCGGGCGGGCCGGCGGCGCCGTTGGCAGCGGGAAGCCAGCCCCAGTAGAGGGGCTTTTCGCCGAAGCGATCGCGGGCCAGGTGGAGGGTGCGCTCCTGACGATCCCAGAGGGCCAGGGCGAACATGCCGACACAGCGGTCAAGGGTGTCGAGCAGTCCCCAGGCCTCGATGGCGGCGAGGAGGGTTTCGGTGTCGGAGCGGCCCTGCCAGGGGCGGCGGAGCAGAGAGGCGGCCTCGAGCTCGCGACGGAGCTGGCGATGGTTGTAGATCTCGCCGTTGAAGGCGAGGAGCTGGCGCCCGCTGGCGCTGGCCATGGGCTGGTGGCCAGCGGGAGAGAGGTCGAGGATGGCCAGGCGGCGATGGGCGAGGGCGAAGCCGGCGGCGGGATCCGTGAAGACGCCGCCGTCATCCGGACCGCGGTGGACGAGGGCATCGGCCATGGCGCGGGCGCGGGCCGCGAGGTCCGGAGTGGCGGTGGGGGAGGGATGCCAGAGGCCCGCGATGCCGCACATCAGGCGAGGCGCGGCCGCCAGCGGAAGCGGGAGGGGCGGATGGGAGCCGCGAGGAGCTGGCGATATTGAATGAGCGTGTCGTCGTTGACGAGCGACACCTGGAATTCCTCCACCACCTTCTGGCGGGCGTTGCGACCGAGCTCGGCGGCGAGGGAGGGATTTTCGATCAGGAGGCGCAGGGCGAGGGCGAGGGCGGAGGCGTTCTGAAGGGGCACGAGCAGACCGGTGCGGCCATGATCCACCACATCCCGACAGCCGGGCACATCGGTGGTGATGATCGGTCGCTCCATGGCGGCGGCTTCGATCAGGGCGCGGGAGAGCCCTTCCCGCCAGGACGGCAGCACCACGATGTCGCTGGCGGCATAGAGGGCGCGCATGTCGGTGACATGGCCGAGGCAGCGGAGGCGGGGTTCGGCGCGCAGGGCGGCGAGATCGGCGGGGGTGAGGGAGCTGCGATTGCCGCCGTCGAGATCGCCGGCGACGAGGAGGTCCAGGGCGACACCCTGACGCCAGAGGGTGCGGCAGGCCTCGAGCACCTCTTCCATGCCCTTCTCCCGGATGAGGCGCGAGGGGAAGAGCACCTGAAGAGGGGAGTGGAACCGTCCGGCATTGGCCTCCGGAGGGGTGAAGTGGTCCACATCCACGCCGGAGCCGCGAATCAGACGGGTGCGGGAGGGATCGGTGAGGCCGAGCTGGATGAGTTTTTCCTGGTCATCGGCGTT
>CAYVWU010000161.1:0-6134 GCA_964455575.1 uncultured Cyanobium sp.
TAAATAGTTTGTCTCTAACACCCGCAACCGGTTCGGAGCGATTGTGTTTGGCAGGGACAGTGGTTATCGGACCCGATATCCACAAGTTGCGGTTGCTACGAACTGCTTCGGGGACCGAGGGGAGGGTTTGCCCCGAACGAGACTCCTGAATTCGTAAGGTCTATCGCCAGGGCAAATGAGCCCTGCCTAATACTTCTGAGGCGGACTTGGGAACGCCAGAATAATCAAGAGCAAGGGTTAGAATTCTAGAGTTTAACATGAGCGCGTCAACAGCATGTTCAATCCCTCGTTTCATCGACGAGATTCCTCGGTCACTCAGGCAATCTACCAATGAAATCCGAGAGATATCAATCATCACATGAATGAGTTCCTTGCGACCATTCTCGTGGGCTTGTTTTGATTATTCCGATCCTTCGACGCTGAATAAGCGGATCCGAAACAAAACCCTCTTCCGCCCCCCTAATTGTATTAAACATACAACGCCGTCTGGCAACACGGTCAGGCCATTGTTGCGACAACTGACCACCAAAGCAATCCCTAGGCTTTGTTCTGCCCGATTCTTCGTACTGCGTTTTGCGGCGCCATCGGACCGGGTTCATCTCGCCGATCCGCCAGCCGAGCCGAGGCCGCAAGCACCTCCTGCATCAGCCCCGATCCTGCCGCGCCTCCGGAATGTCTCCTTCCCCCACACCCAGGGAGCTACGCAACACGGCGGCGTACCACCTGCCGTGGCCAGCTGGCCGTGGCCTGCCGGAATACGTCCATGGACTGGCGACAGTCATCACCGTCCCCCGGCGCAAGGCCGCTCTCAGCGTTGTCGCGGCTTCCGTCCTGCGGACCAGTCACTCCAGTCAGGCACCCGCTCGCTCCCACTGCCCAGCAGCCTTGGCGCATTGACACCTGCATTGGGATCCAGCCAGAAGCTCCCATCCACCGGAGCCCCCTGATAACTGTCGTGCATGGCGCGCAACCCCCAGGCGTTGGCGGGGAACTGGCCCACCTCCGTCGTCACTGTCATGGACAGATTCGCCTGGCGCTGGCTGAGGGAGGCTCCAAAGGCATAGGGCGTGGTCGTCCCCGCTCGGCAGGCGTATTCCCATAATGCTGGGGTCCTTCCCAGTCCCACCTGTCAGGCGACAGCGAAAACTGGTCCGCCGCCCGGGCGATCCTGTCGCGCCTGCGGGCCGCCGAGGCCCACGTGCCCTCGCTCGGGTTGTGGGAAACCGCCACAAAGATCCTTCAGCGGTTGCTTCCCCCAGAGGCCGTCGCCTGCCGGGCTTCAAGGCGTGCCCGAAGGCGTATCGACAGACTGCACCTCCGTCTTGTTCTCGACATCACAGGTGCTGTTGTAGCCAATCGGCGGTTCGCCAGGAGGGCATTTGGGGTTGAAGCTCACCCGGCCCACGGCCCCCAGTCTGAGTTCACCGGCGCCACGCCACCAGTGGTATTTGCACCCCCAGCCCGGCTTTCCGGCAACGATCTGGTTATGTCCCGTGTCGGTGGAGGGATAGTGGCAATAGACCTGCTGGCAATTGCCACCGCCGATATAGGCAAATCCCACCGGACATTGGTTGCCTTCACTGACCTCCGCGCCTCTGCCGCCACCTTGGGGCATCGCTGGGGAGGTGTCACCTTTCATGGCACGGACACAGCCGACATAATCCTTGGCCTCCACACAGAGTTTGTGGATCTTTGGCTCAACGCTTTGGGCGACCGCAACCGAGGTGGAACCAACCAAAAGCGCAAGACCGATCCCAATTGTCAAGCGCATGGATGAAATGCCGAGCTGATGTCGACCTTAACCCAGGAGCTGTTGGCTGTTTTCGATTCACCTGATCCGGGTGTTTGCTTCCCCCTCAGCTCTTCGCGTCCTCCGGCGTGCCACCCCCCGCCAGCGCCTTGTACATCGCCAGGCGACGTTGCACCTGGGCTTGGGCGTCCTTCTCCAGCTGGCGCGCTCGCGTGGGGTCGGTGTAGCCGAGCATGCGAAAGCGGTTTTCCGTGGCCATCGCCTCGCGCAGGGAACGGCGCGGTTGGCCGCTGTCGATCTGCAAAGGTTCCAGTCCCCGCGCCAGGCGGCGGGGGTCGTGGCGATAGAGCAACCAGCGGCCAGACTCCACCGCCAGCCGCTGCTGCTCCATCCCCTTGGCCATGTCGATCCCGTGGGCGATGCAGTGGGAATAAGCGATGATCATGGACGGTCCGGGATAGCTTTCGGCCTCCAGAAAGGCGCGAATGGTGTGTTCATCCTTGGCGCCCATCGCCACACTCGCCACATAGACCGATCCGTAGGTGATGGCCATCAGGCCCAGATCCTTCTTCGGGGCGGCCTTGCCGCCGCTGGCGAATTTCGCCACCGCGCCCAGGGGCGTGGCTTTGGAGGCCTGGCCGCCGGTGTTGGAATACACCTCCGTGTCGAGCACGAGCACATTCACATCCCGACCGGCGGCGAGCACATGATCCAGCCCGCCGAAGCCGATGTCATACGCCCAACCATCGCCGCCCACCAGCCACACGCTCGTCTTAACCAGGGCATCGGCCAGATCCAGCAGCCGGGCCTGGGGCGCCGCGGCCTGCTCCGCCGCGGACAGGGGCTCCAGCTGCGCCCGCAGCAGGCGCTTCAACTCCGCCACCCGCTCCCGCTGCGCGTAGATCGCCGCCTCATCCTCCTGGTGCCCGGCCGCGGCCACGAGGGCCTCCACCAGAGCCAGAGGGACGCGTCCCGCCGCAACTCCCCCCGCCAGCAGCTCCAGGGCCATCCGCCGCTGCTGATCCAGCGACACCCGCATGCCATAGCCGAACTCGGCGTTGTCCTCAAACAGCGAGTTGCTCCAGGCGGGGCCGCGGCCGGCGCTGTTGGTCGTCCAGGGGGTGGTGGGGAGGTTGCCGCCATAGATCGAGCTGCATCCGGTGGCATTGGCGATCAACAACCGATCGCCGAACAACTGGCTCAACAGCTTCAAATACGGCGTCTCGCCGCACCCCGCGCAGGCGCCGGAAAACTCGAACAGGGGCTGCTGCAGCTGCTGCTGACCGATCTTGTGCAGGTTGAGGCCCGCGCGGGGCGCCTCGGCCAGGCCGAGGAAAAAGTCCCAGTTCGCGCGGCCCGCCTCCCGCAGCGGGCGCTGGGGCGCCATGGCCAACGCCTTGCGCTTCGGCTCCTGGCGGTCGCGGGCGGGGCACACCTCCACGCAGAGCTGGCAGCCGGTGCAGTCCTCGACCGCCACCTGAATCGTGAAGCGCTGGCCCGCGAAGGCCGGATCCCGCGCCGGCGCCTCCCGGAAGCCGGCGGGAGCCTCCGCCAGGGCCTCCGCTGACGCCACCTTCGCCCGAATCACCGCATGGGGGCAGACCAGCAGGCACTTGCCGCACTGCACGCACAGGTCGCTCTCCCACACCGGCACCGCCGCGGCGATGTTGCGCTTCTCCCAGCGGGCGGTGCCCGTGGGCCAGGTGCCATCGCAGGGAAGGGCGCTCACCGGCAGGGCCTCGCCGCGATGGGCAAGCATCGGACCGATCACCTCGCGCACGAAATCCGGCGCCTGGGCGAGCGTCGTCGCCAACGGCTCGGCGGTGGCGGTGGCGGCTGCGGCGGCGTTGACGGCGGCAGGGGCGGCGGCGGCGGCCTCCGCGCTCGCTTGATCCAGCGCCCGCCAGTCGACGGGATGCAGGGCCTCCAGGCTGGCATCCAGGGCTTGGAGGTTCATGCGCACCACCGCCTCCCCCTTCGTCCCGTAGCTGTGGCGAATCGCCTCGCGGCTCCGCTCCAGGGCCTCCTCCCGCGGCAGCACGCCGCTGACGGCGAAGAACGCCGCCTGCATCACCGTGTTGATCCGGCCCCCCATCCCCGCCTCCCGCGCCACCCGGGCGGCGTTCACCTGCCACACCCGCAGCCCCAGCCGCCGCACCTGCCGGCGCAGGTCTTCCGGCATCTCACGCCAGGTGCGCGCCGGCTCGCCCGGGCTGTTGAGCAGCAGTGTTCCCCCCTCCACCAGGCCGTCGAGCACGGGCAGGCGGGAGAGGAAATCCCACTGGTGCACCGCCACCAGCGTGGGGCGTTCGATCAGGTAGGGCGCCTGGATCGGCCGCGGACCGAAGCGCAGGTGCGACACCGTGACCGAGCCCGATTTCTTGGAGTCGTAGACGAAATACCCCTGGGCATGCAGCGGCGTGTGCTCACCGATGATTTTGATCGTGTTCTTGTTGGCGCCCACCGTGCCATCGCTCCCCAGGCCGTAGAACACCGCCCGCACCTCATCGTCCGCGTCGACGTGGAAGTCGTTGGCGACGGGCAGGGAGTGCTGGGTGAGGTCGTCGTCGATGCCGACCGTGAAGTGATTGCGCGGCGTTGGCGCGGCGAGGTTGTCGAAGACGGCCTTGGCCATCGCCGGGGTGAACTCCTTGGACCCCAGCCCATAGCGCCCGCCGACCACCCGGGGGAGGGGCGCCTCCTCGCCCCGCCGCTCGTCCCACTGCTCCGCGAGGGCGGTGACCACATCGAGATAGAGCGGCTCCCCGGCGGCGCCGGGCTCCTTGCAGCGATCGAGCACGGCCACCCGCCGGGTGCTCGCCGGCAGGGCCGCCACCAGCCAGGAGGCCACCAGCGGACGGAACAGGCGCACCTTCAACACCCCCACGCGCTGTCCCTGCTCCTGGAGCCGTCGGGCGGTGGCCACGGCGGTCTCGCAGGCCGACCCCATCACCACCACCACCCGCTCCGCCTGCGGATGGCCCGCATACTCATAGGCCGCGTAGGCGCGACCGGTGAGCGCCGCGAAACGCTCCATCGCCTCCTTCAGATGCCCTCCCACGGCGTCGTGGAAGGGATTGGCCGCTTCCCGGCCCTGGAAGTAGACATCCGGGTTCTGAGCGGTGCCGCGCAACACCGGACGCTCCGGCGTCAGCGCCCGCCGCCGATGGGCGCGCAAAGCCTCCAGCGGCACCAGCGCCCGCAGCGTCTCGTCGCTGAGCTCCTCCACCTTCTGGATCTCGTGGGAGGTGCGGAAGCCATCGAAAAGGTGGAGAAACGGCACCCGGCTGGTGAAGGTGGCGCGCGTGGCGATGGCGGCGAAATCCCCCGCCTCCTGCACCGAGGCGGCGGTGAGGATCGCGCAGCCGGTGGCGCGGCAGGCCATGGCGTCGGAGTGATCGCCGAAGATCGACAACCCCTGCGCCGCCAACGCCCGCCCCGCCACATGGACCACCACCGGCGTCAGCTCCCCCGCCCAGCGGTAGAGGTTGGGGATCATCAGCAACAACCCCTGCGACGCCGTGAACGTCGTCGTCAACGCCCCCGTCTGCAGCGCGCCATGCACCGTGCCCGCCGCGCCCCCCTCGCTCTGCAGCTCCACCACCGAGGGCACGCTTCCCCAGAGATTGGGCCGTCCCTCCGCGCTCCAGGCATCGGCCCACTCCCCCATCGGCGAGGCCGGCGTGATCGGGTAGATGGCGATCACCTCGTTGAGGCGATAGGCCACCCGGGCCACCGCCTCGTTGCCATCCAGACAATGCAGGCTGCTCATGGCGCGGTCTCCGGGGTGTCGTCCACAAGGCTCAGGGCGAACCCCACGTGCACCAGCACCTGATCGCCCACTCGGGCTTCCGGCAGGCAGGCCAGGCTCACCCGCTGGCGCACGCCGCCGAAATCCACCTCCGCCATCCGCCACAACACCTCTTCCCCGGGCTCGCCACCAGCCACCCCCCGCGGCGGATCGCAGGTGATGGAAAGGATCCGGCCGGGGACGGCCAGGCACATGGCGGCGGCGGGGGCTCTGCTTTCGTTATACGTCCGGTTGGAACACTTGCGCCGCCCAGGCCTGTCCCAGGGCCAGCCCGCCGTCGTTGGTGGGCACCCGCTCGGCCCAGAGGGGCTCCCAGCCCCCCCGCCGCAGGCCGCCCGCGGTCGCCTCCAGCAGGGCCCGGTTCTGAAAGCAGCCCCCCGTCAGGGCCACCCGCCGGCAGCCGGTCGAGCGGGCGGCGGCGCCCGCGCCCCGCACCAGGGCCCGCGCCAGGGCCCGTTCCAGCCGCCAGGCCGCCTCCGGGGCGCCGCCCCCGGCGGCGCGATGCGCCAGCAGGGCCTCCAGCAGCGGCTCCCAGTCCCACCGCCCCAGGGGCAGGGCGCCGGCCTCGCCGGG
>CAYVWU010000162.1:0-6006 GCA_964455575.1 uncultured Cyanobium sp.
TGGCCGCCCGCTGGTGCGGCGTGCCGGTGGTGTTGCACGAGAGCAATGCCATCCCTGGCAAGGTGACTCGGCTGCTGGGGCGCTCGTGCGCGCGGGTGGCCGTGGGCCTGAAGGAGGCGGCGGAGCGGTTGCCCGCCTGCCGGCCCCTGGTGACGGGCACGCCGGTGCGGCGGGCCTTTCTGGAGCCCGCTCCCCTGCCCGACTGGGTGCCGCGGGGGGATGGGCCGTTGGTGCTGGTGATGGGGGGAAGCCAGGGCGCCCTGCGGCTGAACCGCATGGTGCGTCCCCTGATCCCGCGTCTGGCGGCGGAGGGCTGCCGGGTGGTGCACCTCACCGGCAGCCAGGATCCCGAGGCGGGGCGGTTGCGGTTGGAGGGGGTCGTGGAGCGCCCGTTCAGCGATGAGCTGCCCGGGCTGCTGCAACATGTCGACCTGGCGATCAGCCGGGCGGGGGCGGGCAGCCTGAGCGAGCTCGCGGTGAGCGGCACACCCACGATCCTTGTGCCTTTCCCCCAGGCGGCCGATCGCCATCAGGACGCCAATGCCGCCGCGGCCGCGGCCGTGGGCGCCGCGGTGATCGTCTGGCAGCACGAGCCGGGGGAACCAGCCCTGGAACAGGCCGTCTGGCGGCTGCTGGGCCCGCGGTTGCGGGGTGGCGGCGGCGAGGCCGATCCCCTGCGCACCTTGCGGGCGGGCATGGAGCGGCTGGCGGTGCGGGAGGCGGATCAGCGGCTGGCGGAGCTGCTGCGGGGGTTGGTCAGGCGCGCTTGAAGGCCACCAGCCGGGAAAAGTAGAAGGGCGCCTGGTTGAGGCTGCGGTAGACGGGCAGGAAGCCCGCGCTGGCGGCCGCCGCCACGATGCCGTCCTCCTTGAGCTGATAGGCGCGGGTGGTCTTGCTCGGTCCGGGGAAGAGCTGGCCGATGCCCTTCAGCACCGCCAGGAGGGGGGTGTAGGGCGCGAAGCTGACGATGAGTCGGCGTTCGGAGAGGGAGGCGAGATGGCGCACCATCTCTTCCGCCGCCGCCTGCGGGTAGTGGATGAAGACGTCAAGGCAGATGACGGTGTCGAAGGACCCGCTGAGGCTCTCGAGATCGGAGACGGCGAAGCGCAGGCGGTCGTTGGCCAGACCCTCCTCCTCGGCGCGGCGTCGGGCTTCCTCCACCATGGCGGCGGAGAGGTCGGAGGCGAGCACGGAGCCGGCGCCGAGGCGGGCGAGGGGCAGGCTGAGGCTGCCGACGCCGCAGCCGGCATCGCAGAAGCTGCGCTGCTCCAGCCCACCCTCCTCCTGGAGCCAGGCGAGAACGGCGTCAACGGTTTTCTGATGGCCGAGGCGGATGTTGCGCTGAACGTTGTTCACCTCCGCGCTGTCGCTGTAGATGCGGTTCCAGCGTTCAAAGCCCGTGCTTTCGAAGTAGGCGCGCACCACGTCCTTCTCGGCGGTTTTGGCGTCGGGGGCGTCGCTGGTCACGGTGGCGGATCCGCTGCCGGGCGTGGCCTGCTGGGGGTCGGAGGGCATGGGGCGGCGGGGGAGGGCGCGGCGGATCCTAGGCAGCGGGGCTGGGGGCACCTGGCCGCGGCGATGGTTCCCGTCGGGCTGAGGCGGCCGCGGACCCGCGCCGGCGCCAGGGGCCGGCAGGGGGTGATGGCCCCGGGAGTGGCGGGGGTCAGGCGCTGGCGGGCCTCCAGCCCAGCCCGTTCTCCCGCGATCCCCACCGCAGGCAGGCGGCCAGGGGGCGGCCCACGAGCAGCTGGGTGAGGGGACGCCGTTCCCCGAGCACGCGGCGGGGGGTGAGGGTGGCGGCGGCGATCGCCTGGTCCGCCGGCACGCCCCAGCGGGCGAGGCGGATCGCGCCCTCCAGGAGCGGAAGGGTGGTGCCTGCCAGGGTGCCGTCCTCGAGGCGGCAGCTGCCATCGCGCACGAGCAGAAGGCGGTCATCCCAGCGGTGCGCCCCGTCGGCGAGGCCATAGGGGGCGAGGGCGTCGCTGACGAGCACGGTGGCCGCGGGCGCCAGGCGCTGCAGCAGCACGGCCATGGTGGGGGCCACATGGACACCATCGGCGATCAGGCCCAGGGCCACATCGCCCCGCAGGGCCGCGGCGCCGAGGGGGCCGGGGGCGCGGTGGTGCAGGCCAGGCATGGCGTTGAAGGCGTGGGTGATCATGGCGACGCCGGCCTGGAAGGCCGCCTCCGCCTGGGCGTCCTTCGCGGCGCTGTGGCCCAGGCAGGCCACCACCCCCTTCGCGCGCAGGGCCCCGATCACCCCGTGCGCGCCCTCCAGCTCCGGCGCCAGGGTCATCAGGGCCACATCCGCTTCCGCTCCGCCGCTGAAGCCCTCCAGGCGCTCTTCAAGGGCGGCCAGGCTGGGGGGGCAGAGGTGCGCCTCGGGGTGGGCGCCGCGCCGTTCGGGAGCCAGGAAGGGACCCTCCAGGTGGGCGCCGAGCAGGCGGCAGCGTCCGGGGCGGTGGCCCGCTCGGGCGCGGGCGAGCACGGCGAGGGCCTGGCGCAGGGGCCCGACGCCACAGGTGACGAGGGTGGGGGCGATGGCCTCCACCCCATCCCGCCAGAGCAGGGCGAGCAGCTCCTCCAGGCGGGGCAGGTCAGCGTCGCTCAATTCAGGGAAGGCCAGGCCCAGACCGCCGTTGATCTGCAGATCGATCCCCATCGCGCTGAGCCAGTCGCCGCCCCAGTCGTCGCCAGAGGCGGCGCTGTCCGCGCCGATCGGCTCCAGCCGGGCGATGCGCCCCGCCTCATCGATCGCCACCCGCCAGCGCCGCTCGCGCCGGTGGGTGCAGGGCGTCTCCCTGGGCAGGCGCACGTTGCTCAGCCAGCGCATGGGGGGTTGAGGGTTGTTTGGCCAGTTTGGGGGTTTGGGGGGCCTCGACCAGCGGCTGGCCCCCTCTGGAATGGCAGCAAAAAACCCCCTTTCGGGGGTGAGCGGCTGGATCATTCCCGAGAGGGTCAAGCCGCTTGGCGAATGCGCCGACGGATGTGGCGCGACAGACCAAACGCCATGCCTGCGCCAGCGATCGGCAGAGGGCCGGGGACTTGGGAGGTGAAATTGCTGCCGAAGGCAGTGATGGTTGCGGGGTCGACGTGGGAAAAGGTCTGGGTGATGTTCAGTGATGTTTTTCCTGGAACAATCGGTGAAACGATGCTTGGGTTGTTGGTGCTGTCCGAGGTCAAGGAAGCAAACGCGCTCATTGCCTCCGTCGTGGATGTGGTGTAGCTACCGCCGCTTAG
This sequence comes from uncultured Cyanobium sp., assembly GCA_964455575.1. Classification (GTDB taxonomy): domain Bacteria; phylum Cyanobacteriota; class Cyanobacteriia; order PCC-6307; family Cyanobiaceae; genus Cyanobium. Next base: position 3,241 of record CAYVWU010000162.1, read on the forward strand.
CGTGGAACCAGTGATATTATTTTGTGCGGCAGTGTAGTAGAAGCCATTAAGAATATTGACCGTATAGGCAAGGGTCCCGGAACTATTTGGACGATTTGGCATCGTGGAGCCAAGCGTAGGAGTGAAAGTATAATTTACTGTGAACTCATTGCCAGTGAGTGGGGTGATGTCAATCGTATCCATATCCTCAATATTAAAGCCGGTGATGCTCAGGGTGCTGAGGTCGATTTGATATTGTGCGCCGCCTGGCGTGGTGATGGTATTCCAGCCGCTTGTGCAGGCTGCCCAGTTATTGGCATTGCCGAAGAGGTTGCCTGTGCACGAGCCTGCATGGGACGGACTGGCAAGGAGCACGCCGGATGCGGCGAAAATACTCACCAGAAGCGCAGAATTTACAGTTTTGGAGTTCATGGCGGGGTAGTTGGGTTGACCTTGAAACAATTGGAAGGCCTGGGGTAAGCATAGCTTCTACTCCTGAAGATGACGAAGCATTCTTCGCGCCTTTATGATGAGTTCAGTTTTATCCTGACCCGTATTGGGGAGCAAGCAACCACGCAAGTGGAATGGGACTTGTAATTCCTGAAATGATATTAGGATAACTCATGGTCCTTGAGGTGTTCGTGCGCATTGCAGCCTGTCCAAGTCCTTATTGCAAGACCCAAATTGCTTTTGCTTAGTCTTTTGAGGTCTGATTCGAGGATATCTGGATGTGAAATTAGCTTTCAGCCAGATTTGTCAGATCATCCAAAACCTCAGTGATAAAGCCTGTTCCTGATTCTTAATGAATAAATAAAAGACCATTATCTTTGAAGCTCTTTATTTTTAAGGTAGTGCCGTCCTTGATGGTAAATGGGATATATGCTTTAGTAAACTGTGATTAATTGTGTCTAAAACACCTTGTTTGCCTGATTAAAAGCTTCTATGTAGCCCTGGCAAGAAAACCGCATCCATCGACAATCTGTTGTTCAGAGTGGTTGTCCCCTTCAGCCCGAAAGACTTGCCGCCTGCCATCCATTCATCAGCTGCCCTTCCGCCTTGCTTCGCGGTAGGCTTCTGCCAGGGGTTGACGAAAAACGCCTCAAGCAAGGCAAATAAGGGCAGTTGCATTTGTTGAGCCTCATGCCTTGCCAGAGCCCATGGAAATGACTGTCCGAGATCGACATCACGTTCGTGCAAGACATTCTTCCAGTCAAAACTAGCCGTCTGTGCTGGTTTTGTTGTCGACGTGGAGATGGAGTTCGCGTCTGTTCAAGGATTGCGCCTCCGAATCCCTGGGCCCGCGCCTCGCGGTCCACGGTGGATCTCAGGGCACCATCGCGGCCGCCAGGGATTGAGCCCATCCAATCTCTCGGGCCTTCAGGCTCGTCGGGAACAGGCTCCCGAAGCGAGACCTGGGGATGGCTGGTGGCACGCAATCGCGTGGCGCCGATGTGCTCTCGCGACACCACCGCAGGCAGCCTCACCAGGCCCGGCAATGGCGGAATCCGCATCAAGGGTGAAGGGTGCGGGGTGAAGGGCAGGCGGATCCGTCCCTTCCGCTCTGGTTGCCAAGAACCTGCGGAAGGTGAAGATCTCCCGCAGATCGTCAGCAACGGCGCCAAGTCCTATCCGCACGTTCGTGTCCAGCCATCCGAAGCGGGGGCGTTCCCGTCATTCTCGAAGCGTCGCCCCGGCGGCGCTCCTTCCGAGGGACGGCGCGATGTCGCGGGCTGCGCAGGTCCGCCGTGGGCGGACGATGTCCTGGATCGCCGCGTCTGTGGGCCAGCGGATCTGGCCCACAGGCACCTCACCCCCCGCAGCCCCCGCAGCCCCCGCAGCCCCCGCAGCCCCCACCACAGCCGCCTCCACACCCACCACCCCCGTCACTCCCCGCTCCGCCATCGCTGCTGCTCGTGGCGGTCGCCTTCGCTGTGCGAATCCCCGCCTCCTCGAGGCTCAAGGTCAAATACTTGTCCAACGGCACCCAGCCCAGGACGGCAAAGGCGCTCAGCTGCGTTTCCAGCCCAAGGGGCATCCCGCTGACCGACCCTTCCATGGTGCGGCTGAGGTCTTTCCTGAGGTTCTCCCCCCAGTCCGTGCATCTCAAGGGCGCGAGGACAAACGTGAACCAGGCCACGGTCACCAGGAGCAGAGACAGGATCAGAAAGAACACCGGACGCCCAGCTGCCAGCCCCAGCTGCAACCGCATCACCCCCAACACCCAGACGCCCCCCAACATCACCACTGCCCAAAACCGGCCCAGCGCCACCACTCTCTCCGAATTGATCAGCTGGTGTTGTTCCAGCCTCTGGCGAATCGAGGCGAACAACGGGCGCTCCCCCGCCAGCGTCTTCAGCAGCGCCGCACCGCGCGGCGGCTGTCCCTTCAAGGCTCCCAGCAGCCTCCCCTCCAGCGCGTCGCCCTGCGGCACCGTCACGGGCTTCACGAGCTTGCAGACGCCACGGGCTGCCAATTTCACCTGTCCCTCCAGCACCAGCCGCAATAGCGCTGTCTTCACGGCGCGCCGCTCCCCGCCCGCCAGATAGGCCATCTCCAGCAGAGACAGTTTTGGGGTGTCGTTCATCCTTTTCCCGGGGATGTTCGCCAGGCCCTTGTGCACCTCTTTCACAAGCGACACGGTTAAGAGGCTCAACACCCCATAAAACAGCAAAAACTCCGGTCCACTCAGCGCCAAGGGGTGGAAGGGCCCCGTCGACGCGATAGCCCCGCCCCCGCTCAGGGCCAACCCCATCAGCGCCAACAGCCACCCTCCCCACCAGCCGCGCG
>CAYVWU010000163.1:0-5997 GCA_964455575.1 uncultured Cyanobium sp.
CCTCAACGCAGCTCTACAACCAGATTTGCTTCGCCATCGCCGCTCGCCACTACCCGCCGGGGCACCGTTTGCCCAGCACGCGCCAGCTGGCGATGCAGACGGGCCTGCACCGCAACACCATCAGCAAGGTCTACCGGCAACTGGAAACCGACGGGGTTGTGGAGGCCATGGCCGGGTCTGGCATCTACGTGCGCGACCAACAGAAGCCGCGAGAACTCAAGCCACCGCCAGGGTTGCGCACCAAGGTGCTGCCGGACATCGACCGGGTGGTCCGCCAGAGCATCGATGGCCTTCTCAATGCCGGTTGCACCCTTCAGCAGGCCCGCGATCTGCTCACCCGGGAGGTGGATTGGCGCCTGCGGTGCGGCGCCCGGGTGTTGGTGAGCACCCCGCGGGAAGACATCGGCGCCTCGATGTTGATTGCCGAGGAGCTCACACCCCATCTGGAGGTGCCCGTGGAGGTGGTGCCGATGGAGGAGCTGGAGGCGGTGCTGGAGAGCTCCAGCAAGGGCACCGTGGTCACCAGTCGCTACTTCCTCCAACCGGTGGAGGAGATCGCCCAACGGCATGGGGTTCGCGCCGTGCCGGTGGACCTCAATGATTTCCGCCATGAGCTCGATCTGCTCAAGGAATTGCGGCCCGGCAGCTGTGTGGGCCTGGTGAGCATCAGCCCGGGCATCCTGCGAGCGGCGGAGGTGATTCTGCATTCGATGCGCGGCAACGAGCTGCTGGTGATGACCGCCAATCCCGACACGGGAAGCCGTCTGCTGGCGCTGCTGCGGGCCGCCAGCCATGTGTTGTGCGACCGTCCCAGCCTTCCCCTGGTGGAGCAGACCCTGCGGCAGAACCGCGCCCAGCTGATGCGCTTGCCGGTGGTGCATTGCGCCCAGAGCTATCTGGGAAGCGCCACCATCGATCAGTTGCGCAAGGAAATCGGCCTCCTGGCCGGGTGATGCGGTCCATCGGTCCCATCTTCAAGGCCATGGCCGCGGACCTGGCCATGATCCGGGAGCGGGATCCCGCCGCCCGCAGCACCCTGGAGATCCTGTTGTGCTATCCGGGTTTCCATGCGCTGGTGATGCATCGCTTCAGCCACCGCCTGTGGCGGCTGCGGGTCCCCTTGGTGCCGCGCCTGATGAGCCAGCTGGCGCGCCTGCTGACCGGGGTGGAAATCCATCCCGGAGCGGTGATCGGCCATGGGGTGTTCATTGACCACGGCATGGGCGTGGTGATCGGCGAAACGAGTGTGGTCGGCGACAACTGCCTCCTCTACCAGGGCGTGACCCTGGGGGGCACCGGCAAGCAGGAGGGCAAGCGCCATCCCACCCTGCGGGACAACGTGGTGGTGGGAGCCGGCGCAAAGGTGCTGGGGGCGATCACGGTGGGGTCCAACACCCGGATCGGGGCTGGCTCGGTGGTGTTGCGCGATGTGGATGCCGACAGCACGGTGGTGGGCGTCCCGGGGCGGGTGGTGCACCAATCCGGGGTGCGCATCGACCCGCTCGCCCACTCAGCGCTGCCGGATGCGGAGGCGCGGGTGATCCGCAACCTGATGGAGCGCATTGATCAGCTGGAGTCGGAGGTGGGACGTCTGCAGCAATGTCTGCGAGAAGTGGCGGCCGGCCGGCCCCTGGGAGACCCCTGCGCCGGCTCGGCCCAGAACATCCGCGACCGCGAGATCCTGGAGTTTCTGGGGGAAGCGATCGAGCCGAAGCCGAGTCGGCCCATGGAGGATGGCGCCCGCGGAGACACCGTCATGCCTCCGGGGGAAAGCCTCTCCACCAACGGAAGCGCCTGATCTTGAGCCCCGACCCGCCAGAACCAGGCTGAGGCGCAAGCGGCGTCCGGCCATGGCCCGACCAGGTCAAGCCGTGACCTGCTCAGGCACCTGAGGCTGGAACATGAACATGGAGTAAATCACATTGCGGCGCATCTGCGTCATCATTTCCCGGAACATATCGTAGGCCTCATTTTTATATTCGATAATCGGCTGCTGCTGACCATAGGCCCGCAGGTTGATGGTTTCGCGCAGCGCCTCCATGGATTGCAGATGCTCCCGCCACAGGGTGTCGATCTGCTGCAGGATGAAAAAGCGCTCCGCCTCACGCATCAGCCCGGGGCGCACGCGATTCACTTGATCCTCTTTGATGTCATAGGCATTGCGCATCTGCTCCTGCAGGAACACCTTGAGCTCCTCCATCGTCAATCCCTGCAGCTGGGTTGGCTCCAGATCCTGGAGGAGATAGATGAACTCCTTGACTTTATCCAAGAGGCGCTGCAGATCCCACTCTTCGGGGGGAAGATCAGGATTCACATAGGCCTCAACGATGTCATCAATCGTTTTCTCGCCGTAGCCCAAAACCTGCAGCTTGAGCTCTCGCCCTTCCAACACTCTTCTACGCTCAGAATAAATAGCTCGACGCTGATTATTCATGACTTCATCATATTCAAACACATCCTTGCGTTGGTCGTAGTAGTAGGTTTCCACCTTCTTCTGCGCACCCTCCAGGGAGCGGGTGAGCATGCCGGACTCGATCGGCATGTCTTCCTCGACCCGGAAGGCATTCATCAGGCCAGCGACCCGATCGCCGCCAAAAATGCGGAGCAGGTTGTCGTCCAAGGAGAGGAAGAAACGCGTGGTGCCTGGATCGCCTTGGCGGCCGGAACGGCCCCGCAACTGATTGTCAATACGTCGGGACTCATGCCGTTCTGTGCCGATGACGTGCAAACCGCCGGCTTCTCGGACCTGGGCTTCTTCCTGTTGGACAACAACGTCATATTCAGCCTTCACCCGCTGGATGAGATCGCGCATCGCCTGGATGTGCGGATCAGCGGTGGGGGCTTTTTCCGAAGCCAGGGCGATGCGATCCTCCAGCTCGAGCAAGGTGAGAGAACGGTCTCCCCAGGCTTGCACCAGCTCCCGCGCCAGGGCCACCAATGCCTGCTCGGTGTCGGGGGTGAGGGTGCAGGGGTAGAGCGTGCCCGAGGAGCGTCCCTCCTGGACAGCACCGGCGCCGGCAGCACCTTCCGCCGCGAACCCGGCCCCCTTGGCAAGGGAACGCTGCGCGGCGACCAGAGCCCCATGGCCATCCTCCGGGCGAACCAGCCGGGGCAGCAAAACCTCACGCACCTTCAAGCGCGCCATGTAATCGCTGTTGCCACCAAGGATGATGTCGGTCCCGCGACCGGCCATGTTGGTGGCGATCGTCACCGCGCCGGCCCGACCAGCCTGGGCGATGATTTCGGCTTCCCGCTCCACATTTTCCGGTTTGGCATTGAGCAGGTTGTGAGGAATGGAGAGCTCCGACAACAACGCCGAAATCACCTCCGACTTCTCCACGCTGGTCGTGCCCACTAACACAGGCCTGGCCCGGCCGTGGATCTCGGCGGTTTCATTGGCCACCGCGCGCCATTTGGCCGTCTCAGTTTTATAAACCTGATCACTCCAATCCACCCGGGAGCTCTTGCGGTTGGTCGGCACTGTGGTGACTTCCAACTTGTACGTCTTTTCAAACTCCAGCTCTTCCGTCTTCGCGGTTCCCGTCATGCCCGCCAAACGTGGATACAACAGGAAGAAATTCTGGTAAGTGATGCTCGCCAGAGTCTGGGTTTCGGGCTGGATGGGCAAACTCTCCTTGGATTCAATCGCTTGATGCAAACCATCACTCCAACGCCGTCCGGGCATGACCCGCCCGGTGAATTCGTCAACAATCACCACCTCGTTGCCGCGAACAATGTAATTGACATCCTTGGCAAAAAGCTCTTTGGCTTTAAGAGCGTTATTGATGAAATGAGCCCAGGGATCAGCGGAGTCATACAGATCTTGCACGCCCAGAAGATCAGCGGCATGGACGTAGCCCAGATCCGTCAACGTGACGTTGCGCCGCTTCTCATCGACCTCATAATCACCCTCTGGATCGATGCCATCCTTTCCCATTTCAGGGGCACGAATCAACTGCGCCGCCACTTGAGAGGCCAGACGATATTTTTCCTGAGGGCGTTCCACCTGCCCGGAAATGATCAGGGGTGTGCGGGCTTCGTCGATGAGGATGGAATCAACCTCGTCAATGATGCAATAGTGAAAATCTCGCTGAACAATGTCAGCAAGATCCGTTGCCATGTTATCGCGCAGATAATCAAAGCCCAGTTCAGAGTTGGTGGCGTAGGTGATGTCGCAGGCGTAATTTCGCTGACGGTCAGCTGGCGACATGTCCTGCTGAATCAGTCCGACACTCAGGCCCAGGAAGCGATGGATCTGCCCCATCCACTCCGCGTCCCGTCGGGCAAGGTAGTCATTGACGGTCACAACATGCACGCCCCGCCCCGTCAGAGCATTCAGATAGGCGGGCAGGGTTGCCACCAAGGTCTTGCCCTCTCCCGTTCTCATCTCGGCGATCTGCCCGTCATGGAGCACCATGCCGCCGATGAGTTGCACATCAAAATGGCGCATCCCCAGCACCCGCTTGCCCGCCTCGCGCACGACGGCAAAGGCTTGGGGCAGCAGCTCATCCAGCAGCGCTTTTTTACGTGGAAGTTGGTCAACTTTATCGAGCTTTTGTCGAAATTCTGCCGTCAGACCACGCAGCTCATCGTCGGAGAGTGGACTGATTTCCTCCTCCAGAAGGTTGATGTCTGAAACCAGGGGCTGGTAGCGCTTCAGCTTGCGAGCGTTTGGGTCACCCAGCAACAGCTTGAGCATGGAGAACAGACTACTTATGAGAGTTCATCGTAACACTGCAGGCGTCCACGCTGAGGTCCAAATGTGAGACAGGGCAAGGGGTTTGACGATGCACAGCCGTCGTCCCAGCCTGCCCTGGAGCTCCCTTCCGGGGTCCGCCAGCAAGGGGTGGCTGGCGGCTGAGGGGCGGAGTCTATGGTTCCTGATCGTCATGGCAGTTTGTCTTGATGAACAACGCGCACCAACCAGCGGCGGCTGGTCGGGGTGGCCTCAACTCCGTGCGGATCGTGTGCCATGGCCGCTCCGCCCCTGGGCTGCGACTCGGCCTGGATCCCTCTTTCCGGCCGTCCAGGGCGATGGAGCAGCTGCGGCATCTCTTGAACGGCAACGCCTTCTGGGGCAAGGGCCGCTCCGCGGAGGATCTGCGGCGGATGGTGAGGAACAGCGCGGTGTGCGTCACCGCCTGGCATGGACAGCAGCTGATCGGGTTCGGGCGGGCCACCAGTGATGGGGTCTTCCGAGGAACCATCTGGGATGTGGTGGTGGACTCCGCCGTCAGTGGCCAGGGCATCGGCAGGGCCGTCGTGGAAACACTGCTGAACAGTCCAGCGCTGATCCCCTGCGAGCGGATCTACCTGATGACAACCAACAGCGCAGACTTCTACAAAAAAATTGGGTTCCGCACGAACCCAAGCCAGATCTTAATGATCAAAGAAAAAAGCGGATGAAGAGATTCGAACTCTCGACCCTCTCCTTGGCAAGGAGATGCTCTACCACTGAGCTACATCCGCATCAGGCAGTGCCTTCATCTCATCTTAACGCATCGCGGAACGTGTCATGTCATCATCCAAAAGATAACAAGGACAATTTTCACCCAGCCTAGGGACGGCTTGGGGAGTTCCAGTGATACCAAATTCAAATTCATTCCCATAAGGGAGTGAATTTGCTTGATTCGCGCTTGAAGTTGAGGCTGGAGGTGTGCCGTCGCTTTCGCGACCTTATCAGCATGCCCCATGGCCTGTCCCGCCGTCAATCGCCGGGTGACGACTCCTCCGGCGACCTCAGCTCGGCGAGGGGAGCTGGGCCATGAGGCTTCCCATCTCCAGGGCCTGGAGGGCATAGCTCCAGCCAAGGTTGCTCTTGATGCCTGCTCGCTCCAAGGCCTGCTGCAGGGTGTCCGTGGTGAGCACGCCAAAGATCACGGGAACGCCCGTGTCCCGCGCCACAGCGGCCACCCCCTTGCTCACTTCGGCGACGACCACATCGAACTGAGGGGAGTCTCCGCGGATGACGGCTCCGAGGGAGATCACCACGTGATA
>CAYVWU010000164.1:0-5975 GCA_964455575.1 uncultured Cyanobium sp.
CTCGCCGCCAACGGGCCAAGGTGCCTGCGGGGGCTCAGGTGCATGGCACCGGCCAACCCGTTGCCCCTGGGACCCTCTCTGGAGTCCCCTCTGGGGTCAGCCTTCCAGGAGTGGCTGCGCCCCCCGTCGCCGCGCCCTCCATCGCCGCGTCCCCTGTGGGTTCGCCCTCGGCGCCGATGCACCTGTCCGCCCAAGCCACTCCCGCCGTGGTGCCCTTCCAGCCCCGTGCGCTCCTGGCCCCTGCGCGGGAGCCCCAGCCCGATGACGCACTCCCGGCGGTTGAGGGGCAGGCCGTAGAGCCTCCCGCCGATACGCCCCAGGACATCGCCACCCGCCAGCCCGAGACCCCTGACGCTGAACCAGCAGAAACCGACGCCGCTGCCCTGATGCAGGATCTCGGCCTCGAACCCGCCCCCGGCACCCCGGAAGCCCTCGCCCTCCTCGCGGAAGCTGGTGTCGCCCCCAAGCCCGGCCCCGGTGAACCCCTCGGCCCCGATGACGAGCGCTTCTCCCCCATCGCCATCGGCCACCTCACCCATCGCCTCGTTGAGGTGAAGCGGCTCCTGGAGCAGCTCAACGCCGAGCAGAAGGCCCTCCATGAGACCTTGCGGCTCGCCCACCTGCGGGGCGATCTCTTCCACCTCCTCGCCCCCTCCAGCGAAGGCTGGTGTTACCAGCTCCAGGACGGCACCCTCCTCAGCCGCCGCCAGGGCCGCAAGCAGTGGGCCTACAGCAACTTGTGGGCCGAGATGGAAGCCCGGCTCAAGGCGCGGCAGACCTATGAGCAGGCCACAGGGATGGCCTCCTGGCGCCATGGGGCGGCGTTTTGGGACCTGCGGGGGCAGAAGGGGTGAGGGCTTTCTGAGGGGGCAAGGCTTGCTGGATGGTGAGGCACTCTTTAGTGGCTGAGGTTCACTTGATTTCGATCAGCCTGGCCCCTGGCAGAAGCAAGGGCTATTCTTTGAGTGCCCACATCACTCAACGAATAACATGTATCATGACTCCTTACAATTTTAGATTGCTTATGCTTGGCAAATCGTTAAGGTCCAAAAACCACAGTGTCAATAGCCTGCAAAACTTGGCTTGAGGGCATATCATTCTCCTTTGTAAGGATATCAAAGTTATGACAGTTTCAACACTAATCACGCCCCTTGCCTGAGATCGAGAAACTGAGCCATGCCAATACATGTGAGCCATCAGGAATTTAAAGACTTGGTATCCTTTGAGTTGCTTGTTATCGAGACCTTCTTGGGACCTGGCGATTCTTTTTTTAGGCGGAGGGTGGGGATGTTAGATCTAACAGACCCAGGGAATCCTACGATGAGACATTCAGCCAAGAATCTGAGCATGCTGGACACAACTGAACTTAAGAACAAGATTCTACCTTTGCTATTTGGAACGAGCTGGAAAGTACTTGATCTACTGATAGAGCATGAGCTTAATCGATGTGGTTTTAGACCATCACGGCGCAACTTCCAAATCAAAGAAAAGATAGAACATGCGCAGAAACGAAGCATTGACGGATCAAGTCTGGGATGCGACAGTGCGACATGGAACACTATTTTAGATTTATATGCAAATACTACTGAACATCGAAACTGCCTTGTTCATCGGATCGCAAAGGTTGACCAAAATACCGGAGAACTTACTGGAATCGATCAGAACACAATGAAATCGTTAACCGCACTTACAAGAGATCAACAGTACGATTTTTCAAAATGCACATTTCATATAGCGCAAGCAATTATCAACGACGGCATTTCATGCAGAAGCAAAGCAGAGCTAAAGTACTATCTTAACAAACTATCGGATCACACCCACTCTGGGGAGCTTCCCGGAGCGGCCATCGCATCGGAAGCGAGCATTATGATGCACTTTGAGAATGATGAAAATGGTTATTTTATTGAAATTAGCAAATCCATGCCCATTATAAAAAGACTGCTTCCTGAGATAAACTTTTTTGATATCATGATTAGAGATCCGGTCAATTCTCAAAAGATTTACACATGTAAATATGAATGTATGCCGCCTTCTAAGACATACATTGATCTATTACGCATTCCAGGCTGGTTAAAAGAAAAACAAGTCTAGAGTTTAATCGTGAATTAAATTTGGGCCTCGATTTTATTCATGTGTAGCAGTTGCTTGGGCTCGCTTTAGGGTCGATTGGTTGAAGCGCATGTGCCCTGGGGTGAGCCTGGGCTCCTTCTTGTGGTGGATTGTTGAGTCGCAAGCACCGCCGCAATGTCCTTGTTATCAGACAGACTGGAGGCGATGCCGCCAACAGCCCCGGTGACCGATCTCATCATCACCAGCCAAGATGAACTGCCGGGGCCGGATGACGAGTCTCCCTATGTGCTCTTCGTCAACGAGACCGACTACGGCAACACCCGCTTCCTGCGCACCAACGTGCTCTCCGCCCGGCCCGACCTCAAGAAATACACCTCCCTCCGCTTCCGCCAAGACATCAAGCGCCACCCGGATGCTCTCGGTCCCGGAGAGGATCTGGTGATGGTGTTCCTGGAGGCCCTTGACCTGGATCCGCCCCTCACCCTCCTCTCCAGTGATCAGCACCTCCTGGTGGATGGATTTCTAGTGGAGCAGGGGGTGGTGATTGAGATTCCTTTGGTGTCGTCGCGTGGGCGGGGTGGAGGCAAGGGGTTTGGGTGAGTGATCAACCTCAAGATGCCAGCAGGCAACTCGATCGCTGGTTTGCTCGCTGCTCATGGTGCCGTTAGGCGTCCATTGAACGAATGAGCGGAACAATGTGCTCATTGGCGATCAACAACTGGAAATAGTTGGCGACGCGTTCCACCTGCCAGGCATTGGTGAACAGGCATCCCGCCTCCAGGTTGTAACGCTGGGCGGTTTCACTGAAATTGGCACTGGTGACGAGAGCTTTGCCATGGGGTGTACCCTCATCCACCAGCACCACCTTGGCGTGTTGGTAGCCACCCGCGTGCATCGGCTCCACCAAGCGACGATCGACAAAGGCGGCGGGTTTGGGATCCCAGGGCCAAACGGTTTGATCAAACCAGGTGGTGATCGTCTCCAGCGGCTTCGCGCCGAGGGTGTGCTCGATCTGTTTGGGGTGAAAGACAATGACGACCTGCTCCAGCTCGCCATGGCGCAAGCGATTCGCCAGCGATCGAAACAGGTCGCGGCGGTCTTCGCTCAGGCCGATGTTGTAGGTGGCAATGAACACGGAGAACTGGGCCTCCTCGATCAAAGCGCTGATCGTGGCCCAAGTGTCACTGACAGTGTTGTGCAGGGGTTTTGGACCAGACCACACAAAGGAGCACCCCTGCCGTTCCAGCTCCAGCTGCTCCCGCTGCCCTGTCACCTCCTCCACCAGCGTGGCAATCAGACGGGGGTGGGCGCCTTGGCGGGTGAGGTCCACCAGAAGCGGCTCCAATTGACGCCGCACTCCGCTCCCATAGCTCTCCAACAGATCCGCCCAACTGGAAGGGGTATGGCCCATCTGCCGCAACCCCTGCGCCACGGCCCGCAAGGTGCGCGATGGCAGCGTCAGGGCCGGCCGACTCATGGCTGCAGATAAGACCAGAAGGATGGATCCGCCTCCAGGCCGTGGCTGGCGACCGTGCGGCTCACCAGCGCCCGATCGAGGAAGTCATTGCGTTGTTCGCAGGAGGTTTCGGCGATCAATTCACAACCATGGCAGGCCGCCCCATGAGTGGGCCGGATGTCAAAGGGATGGTTCGGATCGTGCTCGGCGCAAAAGGGATCGTTGCTGCAGAGCAAGGCCCGTTCAAAGGCCCTCTGCAGGTAGTGGTCCAAGCGCTTGCCCGCCTCCACGAGCCCGCCCAGGGTTCCTTCGGATCCGGCACTGCTTGTGAACAGCAAGATCCCATAACGTTCACTGCCTTCACGAGAGGCGTCGAGGGGGCGGGCGTAGATGCGCTCGCGGATGGCGCTGACGCCATAGCCGCAATCCAGCGCCATCTCGGTGATCAACAGGTGACTGAGGGAGTGGAGCAACAGATAGATCGGCCCCGGGAAGCGAAAGTCGGAGGTGGTCAGGCCTCTGGAGGCCAGCCATTCGCTTTCAAAAGCGTTGGTGAATTGCCGGCAGCGATCTTGCACAGCAGCCGTTGAGGCCCAGGCTTGGAGCGTGGCCGGCTCGAAGTCGAGGAAGAGCCCCTCGCCCTTGTTTTCGCTGGTGGGCACCCAGGTGAGGTTGGTCGCCAGGTTGGCGCGACGGTTGGCGTTCGTGGTCTGGATGGGCAGGCCGCCGAGGCTGCTGGTGCGCGGGGTGAAGCGCGTGAACCCCACCAAGGCCTGCACTTCCCGCAGGCGGTGAATCAGCAGCACGCGGCGAATGGCCTTGGCGTACCAGGGAGGAGGCGAGGCGGGCTGCCAGATGTCGGCATGGAAGAGGCTGTCCTCCGAGGGGTCGGAGACGCCCTCCATCGATCCGGTGAGCACCGCCAGCTCCTCATCCTTCGGTTCAGCGCCCAACGGTGTCGTCTGGTTGCGATGGGCCTGGATGGCGGCCCACAGCTCCGCCGCGGAGACATCCGCAAACGCCGCCTTGACAGGAGGGAAGACCTGCAGTGCCAGGGCCACCTGGCTCTCGTCCATCAGCAGCTTGAGGTTGTCGTGGTGTTCCGCCACCCGTTTGGCCAGCGACTGGCGATCGGCCGGGAGGGAAATCACCGAAAGGGTTTCCGTGAAGTAGGCGTTGGTGGCGGAGCGGACCAGGAGACGATTTTTGGTGGGTTCCTCCTGGCCATGGCGATTGAGCGAGCGGCAGGGTTCGCTGTCGCGGCTGCCCGGGCCCAGCCAGGGGGTGCGGCCCTGGCAGAGGTAGAGCGGCGTCATCTCGGTGACCATCGCCTCCGCGAGCTTGCGATAAGCACCGCTCTCGGATTGCACATAAATCTGGGTGAAGTCGTTGCCGGTGCCCGCTTCCAGCAGATAAAGGCGTTCGCGATTGCGACAGTTCGGGGTGCGAAAACAAAAATCACGCCAGGGGATGTCGCTCAAGTGACCGTGGGGGCAGGCCATGACGAAGCGAATCGGCACCAGGGGCCAGCGCTTGCCCTCCTCATCCTCAAACACCTTCCAATCTTTGACGCAGCCATCGCGGAAATGCACCAGAGGCCGGGCGCGATAGGGGCGTCCCTCCACAAAGCGCTCCGTGACCTGTTGGGCCAGGGACCACTGGGGAAAACGCAAGGCTTTGATCGACCCGTTGGACCCATTCGGTCCATCCTCACCGCGAGGAGGTGTACGCAATTCCACATGGGGAACACCGGTGGCGGCGCGCACCAGTTGCAACAGGCGCGGTTCATCGATCGTGGCGCTGCCGCTGTCGTTCCAGTAGTCCAGGCCGCCGATGAGCACGGAATGATTGGGCAGATCCACCATGGAACCGGGCCCAAACAGTTGCAGCACCTGGCTCTGGCGGGCTTCGCCGATGGAGGGCAGCTTGCGGCGGGAGCGGGAGCGCGGTGGGGCCATCGCTCAATCCTCCTCCTCGTCAAAGGTCTGCCCGAAATTCACCAGGCGAATCGGCACAGCCGGCTCCACATCCCGCAGGCTCCAGTTGGCACGGAAATGCTTGAACCCCTCCGCCTTGGCCCTGGCGTCTTCATCGAGAGGCGTATGGAGGAGACCACCACCCGCGCCTTTCTTCTCGTGGCTCCAGTATTGAAAACGCGACTCCTCCTGCTGGGTGAGGCGCCACCACTCCTGCAGCAGGCTGCGGGCCTGATCCGCCACCCTCTGCGGCCAGTGCTCGCCAAGGGCCTCATCGGCGGCTCCCGCATCCATGCAGCGCTGGCTCAGGGCCTCCACGATCGACTCCCCCACCTGTTGCAGGGCCTCGGCGGCGATGGCCCCGCTGGGTGGCGTGAGGGCGGGGTGGAGGTGACGGGCCAGGGCCACCACCACAGCGGGCAGGCCGCGATCGAGGGCCCGGCTGGCGAAGGGCGTGCAGCTGGTGGCCTCCA
>CAYVWU010000165.1:0-5911 GCA_964455575.1 uncultured Cyanobium sp.
CCGTGGGGGAACCGATCAATCCCGAAGCCTGGATGTGGTATCGGGATGTGATCGGCGGCAACCGCTGCCCGGTGGTGGACACCTGGTGGCAGACGGAAACGGGCGGGGTGATGATCAGCCCCCTGCCTGGCGCCACGCCCACCAAGCCCGGCTCCTGCACCCTTCCCCTGCCCGGCATCGCCGCCGACATCGTCGATCTGGAGGGGGTCTCCCAGCCGGTGGATGCGGGGGGCTACCTGGCGGTGCGACGCCCCTGGCCGGGGATGATGCGCACGGTGCATGGCGATCCCGATCGCTTCCGCCGCAGCTACTGGGAACACATCCGTCCGGCGGATGGCAGCTGGCTGTATTTCGCCGGGGATGGCGCCCGCCGCGATGCGGACGGCTACTTCTGGGTGATGGGTCGCGTCGATGACGTGATCAACGTCAGCGGCCACCGGCTGGGCACGATGGAGATCGAGAGTGCCCTGGTGAGCCATCCGGCGGTGGCGGAAGCCGCCGTGGTGGGCCGGCCCGATGAGCTGAAGGGCGAGGGCATCGTGGCCTTCGTGACGCTCGAGGCGGGGCGCGGGGGCGACGACGCCTTGGTGGCCGAATTGCGGGCCCATGTGAGCAAGGAGATCGGCCCGATCGCCCGGCCGGATGTGATCAAGTTCAGCGAGGCCCTGCCGAAAACCCGCAGCGGCAAGATCATGCGGCGCATCCTGCGCTCCCTGGCCTCAGGCCAGGAGGTGAGCGGCGACACCAGCACCCTGGAGGATCGCAGCGTGTTGGATGCCCTGCGGGTGTGAGAGGAGTGGGGGCCGGGTGGGTTGCTCAGACCGGCCCCACCGACGGCTGGCAGAACAACACGATCAGCCAGATCCCTCCGATCAGGGGCACAAAACTGATGAAAATCCAGGGCCAGGCGCGGCCGGCGTCCCGCAGGCGACGGATCTGCAGGGGGAGGTTGGGAACAATCGAAGCGAAGACGTAGAGAAGGAAGAGCTTGTAAAACACGTCGGCAACGGCACTGAGACATGCCAAGGCGACGCCAATGATGGTGTAGGCCAAGATGAACCACCAATACTCTGGCCTTGACGAGCGGCCCGCATAGTCAAAGCTGCGCTGCCAGGCCAGCACGAAATACTTGACCAGAGGAGTCATGGACGCCCAGGGATAAAACAGTGTCCC
Source organism: uncultured Cyanobium sp. (assembly GCA_964455575.1). GTDB lineage: Bacteria > Cyanobacteriota > Cyanobacteriia > PCC-6307 > Cyanobiaceae > Cyanobium. Next base: position 1,174 of record CAYVWU010000165.1, read on the forward strand.
AACTTGCAAACAGATCTCTGGGCTGTCAAGCGTTGATCTTTGGATCACCACGCCGCTGAACCCGCCGACTCAGCCCGGTCCTGGTTGGATCCAGTCGGAGATGGTGGTGGCCAGCCGATCGATCTGGCGCTGGCGGCTGGGGTCATCGGCCCAGTCGCCGAGGAGTTGCTTGCGCAGGCCGGCGCTGGCGGGGGTGAGGTGATCGCCGGGCAGATCGAGGAGGGTGGTGGCATCGTCGGGCCGCTCCTGGAGCACGGCGTGCAAGCGGCGGCTCTGGTCGAGGCCATCGCTGCGAAAGCGCACGAGGAGGTTGCGGGGTTGGCGGTAGCTGAGGCCCACCTGCCGCAGGGTTTCCGTGGGGGAGGGGCTGAATTCGCTGCGAAAACCGAACTGTTGCCCAAGCTCGCTCAACAGCGGCACGGAGCGTTCGGCGGAGAAGTTGTTGAAGCTGAGGGCCGCCAGCCCGGAGCAGGCCCGGCCGTTGTCGGGGGCGAGGAGGTGGAGCTTGCAGCCGAGGCTGTGCCCCAGCCGAAGCACGGCGCCCGCGCCGGGGAGGGGCGCCTCCTCCCGCGCGCGGCGGAAGGCGCGCCAGGCCTCGTTGGCCTGGCTCTGATGGTCAAAGCCGGGCACATAGCTCCAGGCGCGCAGCAGCCAGCCGCGGGCGGCGAGGGCCTCCAGCAGGCGGCGGTAGCTGATGTGGGGGGTGGTGGCCAGATAGCTGCCGCCGATGAATTCCACCAGCCCCACCGCGCCCCGTCCCCCCCGGCCCCGCGAGGGACCGAGCTCGAGCAGGGGCCCCCGCCGTTGCCACTCCCCCTCAACCACCGCTGGCCTCCGTCACGATCCGCCGCACGGCCTCCAGGGCCTCCCGCCGGTGGGCCGGTCCGTCGAGGAGGTTGTTGAACACATGCCGGATGACGCCGGCGCCATCGATCACGTAGGTGACGCGTCCCGGAAGGAAGCCGAGGGCGTTGGGCACGCCGAAGGCGCGCCGCAGGGTGTTGCCCTGATCGACCAGGAGGGGGAAGGGGAGCTGGTGGCGGGTGGCGAAGCGCTGGTGGCTTGCCGCATCGTCTCCGCTCACGCCCCACACCTGGGCGCCGAGGGACTGGAAGTCGGCAAAGCTGTCGCGGAACGCGCAGGCCTCCATGGTGCAGCCCGGCGTGTCGTCTTTGGGATAGAAGAAGAGCACCAGCGCCTGACCCTCCAGCTGGTCGCTGCGGCGTTCGGTGCCGGTCGCGTCCTTGAGGGCGATCAGGGGGGCCCGGTCACCGGGAGCGAGGGAAGCGGGCACGACGGCGGGAAGGGAAGGCCTACAAACCCTAGGAATTCAGCCGCGCCGCCATCGGGGCGGACTGCCGCCCTTGCGCGGCCTGAGAGCATGGGAGGACACGTCGCAGGGGGCGGGTGGACGCCGTGGAGCAAGCCGTCCAGCAATGGGAACAGGCCGACCTGCTCGGGGCCTGGGCCTCAGAGCCCCCGCCTGTCCCGCCAGCGGTGCCATCCCCGGTGCTCGCGGTCGCGGCGGCGGTGGTGCCCTCCCCGGTCGAGGCGGCCGCGGCGGCGGAGATCCCTGTCGTGGCACCGCCGGAGGTCCCGGTCGTGGCGGCACCGGAGATCCCGGTCGTGGCGCCAGCGATCTCCCTGCCGGAGTTCACGACGCCGGTCCCGCGCGCCAGGCCCGCCACCCTGGAGCGGCTGCTGATCCTCGACACCGAAACCACCGCCCTCCGTCCGGAGGATGGGGACTGCATCGAAGTGGGGGCGGTGTTGTTCGCGGTGGCCAGTCGCGCCGTGCTCACCCAGGTGTCGTTCCTGCTGCCGTGTCAGGAGAACGGCGCGGAGGCGATCAACGGCATTCCCGCAGCGGTGACCCGGCTGCCCCAGCCCTGGCGGGAGGCCCTGCAGTGCTTTCTGGCGATGGTGGCTCAGGCGGACGCGATCGTGGCCCACAACGCCGCGTTTGATCGGCAGTGGTTCGGCCGGGGGGCGTTGCCCGCCCTCGACAAGCCCTGGATCTGCTCCATGGAGGACATCCGCTGGCCGCGGGAGAAAAACCTGCGGGCGGCCCCGTCCGTGCGCGACCTGGCGATCGCCCATGGGGTGCCGGTCTGGGCCGCCCATCGGGCCCTCACGGACTGCATCTATCTGGTGCAGGTCTTCGAGCGCTGCGGAGACCTGGAGGGGTTGCTGCAAGCGGCTTGTGAGCCGCGGCGGCTCTATCGGGCCCAACTCAGCTACAACGATCGCCATCTGGCGAAGGAGGCGGGCTTTCGCTGGAATGAACCCGTGCCGGGCGCCTGGAGCAAGCGGCTGAGCGAGCGGGAGGTCGCCGCCCTGCCCTTCCCCGTGCAGCCGGTGGACAGCGATTGAGGGTCTACCTAACTTTATTCCGTTTGGCTGCTTTATTCGGAATTTCTGCTTTGTTCGGAATTTCTTCTACTCTCCGAAGCCCACAGGTGCAAGCGGCTCTCTAGACCATGGGCCGCGGCACCTTGATGGCATGCAGCACCCCCCTCCCGGCTCCGATCCCGCAGGCGACATCGCCCCGGGGCCTCTTGGCACCGGCCCGGACGGGGGCAGGCCCGTCGATCCCATGCAAGAGCGCCTGCGCCGCTGGCAGACGGTGCGGTCCTGGGCGCGCCTGATTCGGGAGGCGGAGTCGCTCTGGCATGTGGATGCCCGGCTGCTGCATCGCCTGGCCGCCGAGGAGCTGGTGCGGCTGGCGCAGGAGGTGCCCCCCCGACTGCGACGGCGGGTGAACCGCTGGCTGGAACGGTTTCATGTGGCCACGCGGCTGAGATAGCGCCAGGGTCAGCCGGCGTGGTGCGCGAGGGCTCGGCAGCGACTCGCGCACATGCAGATCCCGCGCACAGCACCTGGTTGCCCAACAGGGTCACCAGGGAGCCGGCCGTGCCCTTGCGGTTGGCGGCAGACAGGGGCCGAGGCTCCGATCAGCACGCGCCAAGCGGCTGAGCTGCTCGGCGTTGCCGCGGCGATCGCCAGCTGGGCGGACCGTTGCTGGCGCCTCCTGAGGGGCGGAGCTCCAGGATCGGTGATCGATCTGGCGCTGATCAGGGTGGCGCGGGGCGCTCTGACGCTTCGGCACGTTGCCGTGGTCTTATGACCATGGTCAGATCGCTGTCGAGATGGAATCCTCTCCTGTTTCGCGGCCCACTGGGGTTTCCCCGATGTCGTGCACACCGATTTGGAGCTGAGAGGAGGTTGTACGCTTCCGATCACCTACCCGCAGAATGTAATGGAGATCATTAGAAGCATGGGAGGCGGGCCAGGTGCATCGGCTTGTTCGACCTCCTGCAAGCGATAGCCAGTGTTTCGCATGCTCGCATAGTTTGGTATATCAATCGGCCAGATTTTCTGATACAGGGCCTGCTCTCATGGCCTCTCGGAATCGCTTATAAACTTGCTCTCCCAGGGCGCTGCTTATTAGATCACGCAATTCAGGCCTGCCCATATAGTCGGCAAAAATCCCCTCGTTAAGCTCCATGCGCTCAATAAATAACGCATCTAAGGCCTGATTGAAGACCAGCCTAAATTTACCAAGAGAGTTGACTTTAGCCGCTTGCTCGAGTTCGGCATTCTGCGAGGCGGCCTCGGCAATTTGATCAAAGAACAGTTGATCAGCATCGTTGAGCTCACCGCCGAAACGCTCATTGATCAGATCGATCAGACGAGACAGCGGTAGCTGCTCGGGACGGGAGGCCCCTGTTCCCACCTCATGGGGACCGTCTAAAGCTTTGGCTTGGCCCTCGGCAAGGCTGATCGACCCTTCACTGATTTTCTGCAAGCGGTAGTAGTTGAGATCAATCTCGTCATCAAACTGATAGCTTTTGCCTTGGCTTCGCTTGGGCAGCTTCAGGACTAGATGGCGTAGATAGGTGTACAGCTTTTCCAGGTCGCTGTCCTGGTAGGGGATGACCTGGCTGAGAAAGCCATACAGGTTGCTGAACGCTTGCACTTTGCCGCGCCAGTTCTCAGCCTCTTCCGCCTCCTGGGTTTGGAGTTGAATAAAGCGGGCTCGGGCCTGATCCAGAACGGCATTCATCGCCTTGTGATCGCCTAGGCTCTGTCGACGCTTCGGCGCAAAAAAGATGCGGGCGAACTCCGTGACTTCGGTCTGCAGGTAGATGCCTGAGGCGTCGAGCTCGCTCTGCAGTTCATACAGCCTGTCGGAGTCAACCTCCTCACCCATCACGGCGCCGTCATAATATTGCTTAAAGGCTTCCTGAATCTCCTCTGGTTTATTGACAAAATCCAATACGAAGGTGTCGTCCTTGAGCGGATGGGTGCGATTCAGGCGCGACAGGGTCTGGACGGCTTTGATGCCCGAGAGCCGCTTGTCGACATACATGGTGTGCAGCAGGGGCTGATCGAAACCGGTCTGGTATTTTTCAGCGACCAACAGCACCTGATACTCGGGTGTCGCGAAGGCGTCGGGCAGATCTTTTTCTTTGATGCCACCGTTCATGTCCACTTCTGTGTAGCTGGTATTCGGCAGCTTGTCATCCTCAACTTTCCCGGAAAAGGCGACCAGGCTTCTGATCGGGTATCCCTTGTCCTGGATATAATGATCGAATCCCTGTTTGTAGCGCACTGCTTCCAGTCGGGAGCCTGTCACCACAATCGCCTTGGCATGGCCGCCGATCTTGTGGCGGGTGGAGTGATGAAAGTGTTCCACCATGACCTCGGTCTTCTGGGCAATGTTATGGGGATGGAG
>CAYVWU010000166.1:0-5876 GCA_964455575.1 uncultured Cyanobium sp.
CTCCCCCTCGCCCAGCCCATCCCGTATCGCAGCGCGGCCCATCCCGATGGCCTCGATCTGAACACGCTCCTCATCCCCAGCCCCCTCACCACCTTCTTCATGCGCGTGCGGGGGCATCGCCTCACCCACTGGGGCGTGCGGGATGGCGACCTGCTCGTGATCGATCGGGCCGTGGAGCCACGGCCCGGCCAGCTCCTCGTGGTCGCCCACGGGGGGCGTTTTTTATTGCGTCCGCTGGTGGTGGAGGACGGGCGGTGGCAACTGGCCGCCCTGAGCCGCGCGGAGGCGCCGCTCCCCCTGGAGGGACTGGAAACGGCCTCCTCCGGTGTGTTCGGGGTGGCGGTGCAGGCGGTGCATCACCTCCTCAAGCGCCAGGGCGCCGCCAGCGGCCCCGAGCGGGCGCGGCGCCACCCGCACAGCTCGCCCCTGAGGAACCGCTGGTGAGGCCGCGGGCCACGCGCGCCACTTGCCTCCTCCTCCCCTGCTCCTCCCCTCCTCCGGTTCAGCCGACGGCCATACTGGCGGTGATCCCCACAGTCCGCTTCATGAAACAGGTCAGCCTTCTGGAAGTGGCGCTGCGCAACATCGCCTGGGTCGCGGCGGTGTCCGGCGGGGTCGCCCTCCTGGTCTGGCTCACCTGGGTGATGCTGGATGTGAGCCACATGCAATCCGGTTTCACGCTTCCCTACTGACGGGCTGTTGAAGGGGAAGGCGGGTCGAGCGTCAGAAGGGAGGACGGGGTCGATCGGCCAATGAATCGATCACCAACCAATAGCCAGGCAAAACACGCAAAAGGCTCAGAATTGTGCCAGAAAACGCTGGATATCCGTTATGAATTTCCGTGTCTCCTTCTCTCCAGTCAGGCCAGGCTGCATAGCTTGAAATCAGCCGGAGGAGTTTGTATGAAACGCAGGGAATCCATGCTTCTCGAAGCCTTGGAGCACATCGCCAAAGCGGCTGACGACGCTTTGCACGAGCATCCCCATGCCTGCGGCCAGCCGCACGAGCAGCAGGGGGAGAACGGCGCCGCCGCCGAGCCTCTCACCTGCACCCCCAAAACCCTGCCCGCGCGGCTGTTGGAGCGGGGAGCCCGCACAGCGAGCCAGATCAACCCCGTCAACGCGCCGGTCATGGCCGGCCTCTTCCCCGCGGGGGAGGGGGGGCTGGACGGACAGGTGATCGCGCCTGCCCGCATTGCCCTGCTGACCAGCAAATATTGGGGCGCCCGGCCACGGCAGCTCACGGTGAGCTTCATGGAAAGCACGCCGACGGATCTGCGCAACCGGATCCTCGCCCACATGAACGCCTGGACCCGGACCGGATCCATCTCCTTCGTGTGGACCGCGGGAACAGGAGACATCCGCATCTCCCGTGGCTCCGGCGGTTACTACTCCTATCTGGGCACAGATGTGCTGTTGATTCCGCGCAATCGGCAAACGATGAACCTGGAAGCCTTCACCATGAACACGCCGGAAGCGGAATACAAACGCGTCATCCGCCACGAAACCGGTCACACCCTGGGCTGCCCCCACGAACACATGCGGCGCGACCTGGTGGCGCGCATCGATCCGCGGAAAGCCTATGACTATTTCTGGCGTACGCAACGCTGGGATCGCGCGATGGTCGATGCCCAGGTGCTCACCCCCCTGGATGAAGCCTCCCTGATGGGCACACCCGCCGATCAGACTTCGATCATGTGTTATCAACTGCCGGGATCGATCACCCGGGATGGCCGCCCCATCCTCGGCGGGATGGACATCAACGCCACGGACTACGCCTTCATCGGTCGGGTCTATCCGCGCGTCGCCACCGCCGACGCCGCCGCGCTGGAGGGCGAGGGCGTGGTGGAGCTGGAGGACAGCGCCGACGCCCTCGGCGCGGGTCGCTCCCTCGGCGCGGGTCGCTCCCTCGGCGGCGAGGCGGACGACTGGGATCCGTCGGAGGACGTGCGGGAGGAGGATCTGGCCCTGGCCTGACGGACACGGGGCCGATCCCACGCCGAGCCGCTGGAGCCCATGGCGCGTCTGATCACGATCGAGTCCCCGGAGACGTTGCCGCCTCGCCTGGAGGTCCAACCCGGTGATCTGCTGGTGGTGGAGGCCTGTGGCGCCCATCAGCGCGATGGCGAGGCGGTGGCGACCCTTCTGGGGGTGTTCCTCAGCAGCGTCGTCGGCCTTCACCACGAGGTGCTCACCCCCGCCGGCCCGCCGAACGCGGTCGCGATCCTCGCGCGCGCGCCCGGCGTGGCCCGCTTCGAACTCGTCACGGGCGATCCCTGGCGGGCCGTGCGCAGGGTGCCGTTCGCGCTGATCGTCTCCCCCGCGCCATCCCCTGTGGAGCGCCCCCCCGAGGCCCCGGACCTCCCGTTGTCCAGCGGTTGAAGCGACGGGGGGGGCGGGGGGAGCCGGCCCGGGAGGGCCTGGAGCCCATTACGGTGGAGCTTGATCCAGGCGTTCCGATCAGCACACCGTCCACTCCTTCCACCACCCGCTCCCGCACGACGCGGTCGCGCCCCTCCGGCGCCCGGGCCAGTGAAGCCCTCCCGTCGTCCCGAACGGCCTCCGCTCCCGAGCCGATTCGTTCAGGCACAGCGGCTGAGCCCCCGCCGGCCACAGCAACGGCCACAGCGCCCGCCTTCGCCGCCCTCGGCCTCTCCCAGCCCCTGCTCCAGGCGGTGGCGGCCTGCGGCTACAACCGGCCCTCGCCGATCCAGGAGCAGTGCATCCCCGCCGTGTTGGCGGGGCGCGACGTGCTGGCCGCCGCCCAGACAGGCACCGGCAAGACCGCCGGCTTCACCCTGCCGCTGCTGGAACGGCTGCTCCACGGCGCCCATGCCCGCGGCGGGGTGGTGCGAGCCCTGGTGCTCACCCCCACGCGGGAGCTGGCGGCCCAGGTGAACGACAGCGTGCGCGCCTACAGCCGTTTCCTCGACCTGCGGTCGGATGTGGTGTTCGGCGGCGTCAGCCCCAACCCCCAGATCGATCGCCTGCGGCGGGGCACCGACGTGCTCGTGGCGACGCCGGGACGGCTGCTCGATCTGCACCAGCAGGGGGCGATGAAGCTCGATCGGGTGGAGATCCTCGTGCTCGATGAGGCGGATCGGATGCTCGACATGGGCTTCCTGCGCGACATCCGCCGCATCCTCGCCCTGTTGCCCCAACGGCGGCAGACCCTGCTCTTCTCCGCCACCTTCTCGTCGGACATCCGCCATCTCGCCACCGGCCTGCTGCACCAGCCGGTGCAGCTGCAGGCCACGCCCGAGAACCAGGCGGCGCCGAGCGTGGAGGCGATCCTCCACCCCTGCGACATGGCGCGCAAGCCCGCCCTGCTCAGCCACCTGATCCGCAGCAACGACTGGCAACAGGTGTTGGTGTTCTCCCGCACGAAACACGGCGCCAATCGGGTGGCCGAACAGCTTTGCCACGATGGCGTCCAGGCGGCGGCCATCCATGGCAACAAGAGCCAGGGCGCCCGCACCCGCGCCCTGTCGGGCTTCAAGAGCGGCGAGCTGCGCGTGTTGGTCGCCACCGACATCGCCGCCCGCGGGATCGACATCCAGCAACTGCCCCATGTGGTGAATCTCGACCTGCCGAATCAGGCGGAGGATTATGTGCACCGCATCGGCCGCACCGGCCGGGCCGGCTGCGTCGGCCAGGCGGTGTCGCTCGTCGCGGCGGAGGAGCACGAACTCCTGCGGGCGATCGAGCGCCTGCTGGGGGAACGGTTGCCGCAGCGGGAGGTGCCGGGCTTTGAACCCACCGTGCTCTCCGCGCCCCCCCTCGACCTGAGCGGCGGACGGGGCCGCACCCCCCGCGGCGGTGGCGGTGGCGGTGGACGGGCGTCGAGCGGCGGGCGCGCCACGGCGAGCGGGCGGGCGGCCGGCGGCGGGCGCGTGGCCAGTGGCGGGCGCGGCTCGTCCGAGGGGCGCGCATCGACGGGAGAGCGCGCGGCGGGCGGGGCCCGCGGCGGAACCGCGCCGGCCCGCCGACGCTGAGCGCACGCCGCGCCCCTCAGCCCTCGACGTGCTCCTCCGAGAACACCCAGCACTCCAGCCGGGGAGAAGAGCAACCATCCACGCGCATCAGGCGCTGCAGGATCAGGTCCCGATCCACGGCGCTCAACTCCCCGTTTCCCTGCCATTTCATGCAGGTTTGTCCCAGGCAATCCTCACGGGCCAGACGGCGGATCGCGTCCATGGCCACTCCTCTTGGCTGCGTCCACTCTCCCGCTGGCGACGGACTTGGAGGGGGGAATGACCGATCAGCATCTCTACTCAACCCGGCGCGGCTCCCTGCACCTCAGGCCCCCCCGCGCGGGACAGGAAGCCCCTAACCTGCGCCCATGACTGAGCTCACCCTCCTGTATGACGGCGGCTGCCCCCTCTGCCGCCGGGAAGTGAACACCCTCGAGCGGCGCGATCGCGCCTGCCATGGCGACGCGCCACGGCTCGCGTTTGTGGACATCGATCAGGCCGACTACAACCCGGAAGGCCATCAGGGCGTCACCTACGAGCAGGCGATGGGCCGGATCCATGGCCTGCAGGCGGATGGCACGGTGTTGCGCGACCTGGCGGCCTTCCGCCGCGCCTACGAGTTGGTGGGCTGGGGCTGGATCTATGCCCCCACCCGCTGGCCCGTGGTCGGCGCCCTGGCGGAGGCGGCCTACGGGCTCTGGGCCCGCTGGCGGCTGCGCCTCACAGGCCGGCCCAGCCTCGACCAGCTCTGCGCCGCCCGCGCGGGCGCCTGCAAACGCGACGCGGTGGGTTCGCTCCTGGCGGGCGGTTGACCCCCACCACCCATGCCCTCCCCACCGGCACCCGCCTCCGCCTCCCCCGCTGTTGATCACCCCTCCGGGGAGGTGGATCTGATCGTTGTCGGCAGCGGCCTGGGGGGCCTCTGCGCCGGAGCGGTGGCGGCCTGCCATGGCCTGGAGGTGGTGGTGCTGGAAGCGCACACCACGGCCGGTGGCGCGGCCCATGGCTTTCGCCATGGCGACTTCCACTTCGAATCCGGCCCCTCCCTCTGGAGCGGTCTGGGCCAATGGCCGAGCGCCAATCCGCTCGCTCAGGTGTTGCGGTTGATCGGCGAGTCGGTGCCGGTGGCCACCTACGACGACTGGGGGTTGCTGCTGCCGGAGGGCCATCTGCGGGTGGGGGTGGGGCTGGAGCCGTTCCTGGTGGTGTTGCGGGAGTTGCGGGGGGAGGGGGCCGCGCGGGAATGGCAGGCCTTCATGAACAGCCTGCAGCCCCTCTGCCAGGCCGCCCGCGCGTTGCCGTTGATCGCCCTGCGACCGGGGCTGGGCACCGCCGCCGTGCTCGGCGCCCGCGGCATGGCGCTGCTGGGGCAGGCGGGCCGCCTGGCCCAACTGGGGGGAGCCTTCGGCCCCCTGGTGCGGCAGCGGCTCAGCGATCCCTTCCTCCTGCACTGGGTGGAGCTGCTCTGCTTCCTGATCTCCGGTCTGGGGATGGAGCAGACCAGCGCGGCGGCGATGGCCACGCTCTTCGGGGAATGGTTTCTGCCGGAGGCCCATCTCGACTACCCCCTCGGCGGCAGTCCAGCGGTGGTGGACGCCCTGGTGCGAGGGCTGGAGCGCCACGGCGGCCAGCTGCGCACCCGCGCGGCCGTGGAGGAGATCCTGGTGGAGGAGCGGCGAGCCCGGGGCGTGCGCCTGGCCGGCGGCGAGCTCCTGCGGGCGCGGCGGGGCGTGATCAGCAACGCCAGCCCCTGGGACACCCTCCGCCTGCTGCGAAAGGACGCCGTTCCCAACCGCTGGCGGGAGAAGCAGCAGGCGACGCCCGCCTGCGCCAGCTTCCTGCACTGCCACCTCGCCCTCCGCGGCGACGACCTCGCCCACCTGCCGATCCATCACGTCTGGGT
>CAYVWU010000167.1:0-5864 GCA_964455575.1 uncultured Cyanobium sp.
TCCCGCGGAAGGGCCGCCCGGGGCAGCAACGCCGCGGCGGGCGTGGGCGCGCTGATGGACGGTGAGGGGTCCGAGGGCGCCTCCACCGTGGTTGTGATGGCCTTCGCTGGTGGCGCCTCTGGTTCCGCCTGGTCAGGCGGAGCATCGCTCGCCCCCGGCCGTGGACCGCGGTCCAGCGGCTCCAAATCGCCTGCCAACGGGCCTAGGCCTTCCTCCGGGTCGCGTTCAGGGAGGGGACTCTCCTCAGCCGCCGGCGAGGGCAACAAGGGCGCCAGCCAGAGTGCTTCCGCGAGGGTGAGCGCATCCGGTGTGTCCGGCACGGCGGAGGCCAAGGCCTGAAGAACCTGCCGCAGCAGCGAGGGCGCCATGATCAGCCGCTTTCACTGAGGCGCCGTTGCAGGATCTGCCGCAACTCCTTGATGGGCGCCTCCGCCAGCTGCTCAGCGCTGGTCTGGGTGAGGAGATAGATGGCATTGAGCAACTGGTCAATCGCACGGTCAGGGTTGTTGCCTCCCACCAGAAAGTCTTTGATCGACTGATCAAGAAGGGAGTCGTTGGCGGGATTCCAGCTGACGCCGCGGCCTCGAAAGTGCAGCTTCACCAGCTGCTCGAGGCTTGACTGGGTCGGCCGGGGCATGTCAACCCGCAGGCAACGGCGATGAAATGCCGGGGGAAAATCGCGTTCGCGGTTGCTGGTCATCACCACAATCGGGAACGCATGGCATTGAACCTTGCCACCATGAATGTCAACCTGCCGCTCATCACAGGTCTGGACAGACTGCACACTGCTACCGGCTTCACGGCGCAGTTCATCGATCGTGAATTGCCCCTCTTCAAACAAATGCAGCAGTTCATTGGGCAGCTGAAGATCAGCCTTGTCGATCTCATCAATCAACAGCACTCGCGGCCAGCGCGAGGGCAGAAAAGCGGTGCCCACCGGGCCCAATTTGATGAAGCGACCAATGGAGCTGGCCCGCTGTGCCGCTCGCTTGGCTTCAGCGTTGTCATCGGGTGTCTCCAATTGAGCCGCCGCGATCTGCGTGGCGTAGAGGCGGCCGATGGCGTCGTAGCCATAGAGGCCATCCTCCCGCAAGCGGCTGCGGGCGGTGATGGGCCAAGTGAGCACGGGCCCCAGCCCGAGTTGCCAGGCAATGGCATACGCCAGACTGGTCTTGCCCGTGCCCGGATCACCCGACACCAACAAGGGGCGGCGCAGATGGATCGCGGCGTTCACGGCCAAGCGCACCCGGTCGCCGGCTGTCACCCCGTTCTCCACCTGATCTTCCGGCAAGGACAGCACAGCCCCTTTGCTCTGCTCCAAGCCACCGGGAGCAGGCGCAGAAAGCAGTTGATCCCACAACTCGCGGTCCGTCTCCTCAGGCATCACCCGTTTCAGCTCGTCTTCTTCAAGGGTTGGGCGCCACGGTGGCGACGGGGGCCAAACCTCCTGGCGCGGAGGCGAGGCAGGAGCACCGATGTCCGTTTCGATGCGGCGAAACAGCTCAAAGGATCGGGAGTCGGGTGTCATGGATGTTTGGGATGGGGGCTAAGAGGAGCTGGCGCGGCGGAGGCGCAGCGGAGCCGCCCGCGGGTCGGCGCTGAGGCGAGCGGGCCAACGCTGCGGACAATCCACCACCAACAGGGCGTGGTCCACCCAAAGCTTGCTGGCGCCAAGGAGGCGTTTCCGTTGCAGGGCGGCCTCCAGGGAACACCACGGTTTCGCGGCCAGATCCAAGACATGCAGAGCCGCGCCCTCGGCCGGCTCAGTCCCGAAGGCAGCCTCAGGCAAGGCCGGCAAGTTGTCGCGGGAGAGGAGCTCACCGGCGCGGGTCCAACGAAGCGAACGATCGGCGCCGTCCGCGCGCCAAAGCAACACCACTGGCAGCGGCGAACTGAAGATGGCCTTGAGGAGGGCACCGATGTGCCGCTTGTCATCCGGACAATCCACCAGGCCCACAAAAGCGGTGGTTTTGCCCTCGGGCTTCTCGCCGTCGGGCTCCTGGAGCCTGTTGGTGAAGGGACGGAGGCCAGGGGCCAGAGGGTCGTCTGGAGAGGAGGCCGCGGGCCAGCGGCTGCAGGCCAGCAGCCGCGGCTGCGGGCCGTGCGCATGGTTCCAGTGGTTGCGGAGGCGGTTGGAATGAGAGGGTGCGCGCTTGCATGTCTCCGCCCGATCCAGGGAACGCACCAGATAGGGCATGTCAAGGTCACAAAAGGCCTGACGCAACGCCTCAGCTGCGGACTGGCGACCCAGGCACTCCGCCAGCAATTCAGTTGGCAGCAGCAGTTCCATCACAAGCCGGTCGAAGCCTGTCCAACCACAAGCGAAGACGGCCTGTTCAGCCTGATCGCCAAGCTCCCGCAAGTGAGCGACCAGATCAGCCGCCTGAACATTCTCCACCGGCTCAGGATCCGCTTCTGAAAGAGCCTGCCAGGGGCCAGCATCAGGGTTTGACGAGCGGACAAAAACCTCGGGGATGAGGAGAAAATGACTCGCCCAGTCGCCTTTTGGCTTCAGCTGCACCTGCAGATAGATTTCGGTGGTTGTCGCGGATGCAAGCACGCGATCAAACACCGATGCTTTCGTGGGTATTTCCAGACCCAAAGCATCACCGACTGAACCCATGATTTGAGCATTTGTGAATTTTTTAAGCTGGTTGCTGACAGCCGTTGAAATCTGGAAACCCAATGACTCAGCCTCTTGCACACGGGACGGGATCTGCCGCAGGTCTTTCAGCTCGCCCATGAGGATCTGGAGCTTCTCCTTCTGCTCCTCGGTCTGCTCCTCAGGAGGCTCCACATAATCCAGAATAAACGCCAACACTGGAAGTCCTTTGCTGCGAGCATGATTGAATTCGCAGTGTGTGATCGAGCGCCGCTGGCCATCCGGAGCCTCAATCACGGTTCCATAGCTGTTGGCGACCAACAGAATCATGGCATCGCAGGCCTCGACATCACGCAAGCATTGCGCCAAGACAGGGTCTGCACTGGCCGAGACAGTTTCGATGGGCAAATTTTCCGTCTGAACCAAGAAGTTGTGAATCTTTTCCCGTTGGCCACTCAGGTCACGGAAGGTGCTGGAGAGATAAAACTTGAAAACAGCGGTCGGCATGATTCCGCCTCACCGAGGCTCCGGAAAAGCGGAAGCGGCACGGTCAATGGCGTGCAGGACAGCCTGCTGACGTTCCCCGCTGACCAAGCCCAATTCCGCCAAGAGCTCCTGAGGAGACCTGGCGGAATCCGCCAATCGCCGCCAATCACGCTCCTGCCAGGCAAACGCCGCTGTTGTAAAGGGATCCGTGGCGGCGGGTGTGGCCAAACGACGGAGACCATCCGGATCCGTCTCCAACGCCAGCGGATGTTGAGGGTCAGCCGCACCGTCCCCCAATCGATCGGCCAAGAGACTGAGAAACAAACGCAGGTGCAAGAGACCAAGGATCCGAAACCGCCGCAACGCCTGCTCCAGCTGAAGGAACTCCGCCTCGCTGAGCGGCCTGGCCAGCGCACGAGCGCAAGCGGCATGCGTGATCAGCGGGCGCCACTGGCTCTTGGAGGCTTCCAAGTGGAAATAAGGCGTTCCAAAGGGGAGGCAACACACACGCAAGCCGACCGGTTGATTTGCGGCGCCACCGCGCAAGGCCCCGCCGCGACACCATTGCCAAACAGCGCCATGCATCCGTCGAAGCCCCCAAGGATTGGCGGTCGCCCTCGCCAGGTGGCCCGACCAGGCGTCCCCCCAGCTGTAGGGCGAGGTGCTGCCCGCTCGGCAGGCATGCTCCCACTGCTCCTCGCCGGGCAGTTCGTAGTAGCGCCCACTGTGAAGGGCCAGAAGGCGGCAAAACTCCAAAGCCTGTTCCTGGCTGATCCCGGTGACGGGTTGATCAAGGTCACCCCGCGCGGGAGTCGCGAGATTCAGCGTGTTCTCCCGCGAAGACCAACCAGCCACCTCCCGCCATTGCCTCAGGGACACAGGCTCAACACCGAGCAGGAATTCCCCGACCTGTGTGGCGGTGTCCGATGGAACCCAGGCCATCGGCAGATCGACCTCCTTCGCCAAAGGTTCCCGCCAAATCCGACATCTGACGCGCCAGCGAATGATGTGTTCGGAAGCGGTGGTTTCATCATCGCCAACAAGGGGCTCAGGCGAGGGTTCGGAATCGCGCTCCTCTCGCTCCCCCTCAAGCGCCGGCTCCCGCAGCTCCTCCCAGAGGCGCTCCGCGATCGGATGCGGCCCCTCGGCGACTTTGCTGTTTTCAAGCGTGGAGGTTTGCCTGTTGCTGAGGCTCTGCTTGTCCTCCAACCGCTGAGCGCCCGCCTCGGCCTGGACGGCTGCCAAGCGTTCGATCATGTGAGCAGCGTCTTTGGACAGCCTTGCGATCATGGCCCGGAAATCCCTCTTGCTTTCGCCGAAATAGGGGTCGAGTTGGAGCTCGCCCTGTATTCCCTCCACAAAAAATGGATATCCAAGAATGTCTTGCAAAACATCGGGCAAGCGCTCAGTGTCAGCCAAGGGTGTTTTGATCACCTTGAACACCCGCGATCTGTTGTCGACAACAAGACCACCGGTACGTTCAGCATGCCGGCAGAATTCCTGAAGTTCGCGCATGCACCACTTGGAGCGGATGTAGCGTGGAGTGACAATGCAGAAGAACAGCGCCGCATCTCGAATGGCATTCAAGATTTCCTCGCTGAAGCTATCGCTTCCCTGCCATGTGGCAGTGACATCGCGCCAGATTCGGACTTCCTCGCCCAGTCTCTCGCTGAGTAAAACTTGGAGGGTGACTTGAAAGAGTGTGATCCAGCCCTTCTGCCCTTTGATGACCGGCTGGTTATCGGCATTGGCATAGCTGATGAAAACATGATGCCTGAACATGCCCTGATTACCTCCAGCCTCCGTTCGAGGTGAAGGCGGCCAGCTGGCCTTCAGCAATGTGGATCGGCTGGCCCGTGCACCCAACCTGGGGCCTGGGAGGGGAATAAGCGAGCAGCCAGCAGGCCATGACCTGATCATTCTCCACCCAGAGGCAAGCGCACCCATCACTGGGGCTGGGTCCGATCTGAGAGCCATTCAAGAATGGGTTGTGCTGGTTGATGAAGCGCAACAACGGCCTCATTACATGTTCCCGCCGGTCGACCAACTCCAGATCGGCCCGCATGGTGCTGATCAACACATGCCGCCGCCCGTTGGATCAAATTCTACCAGTCTTGCGGAGCAGCCTTTTGCCAAGGCTGCTTTTCTCGACCAAACCGCTGAAGCGCCAGCTCACTTATTGCCAGAAGCCCCTGTTCCCTCCTCCTTGTCCTTGAGGCCAACCTCCTCCACCGGAGAGCAGCGCCGTTTTGAGGTGGGCAGCTCACATCGCCCGGTGATCTGGGGATCCGCGTCGATCCAGGCCGCCAGTGCGGATGGTGATGCCTTTGCGCACGGATGGGTGACAAGGGGTGGCATTCATCCATCGGGGGCTGATGCGTCTCCCCACCCAGCCGCAACCGCACCTTCCCGCGCCCGCTCCAGCCCTTCACCGTGCCACCACCGTCCTCTGACCCAGCCTCAGCCTCAACATCGACCTCGACAGCGACTGGCGATGCCAGCGAGCCGCCACCGCTTCCGCCAGACTCACGTTTAACGCAACCACCCTGGCCAAGCCTCGATCAGCTTGGCGTGATCCAGGCCCTCGGCGGCCTGTTCCTTGGCCTGATCGCCCTGCTCTCCTCCTATGACCACGTCTTCTTCGCCGAACGCTCCTACCCCCTCCCCCAGCGATGGGGAATCCCTTGCATCCTTGCCTCGGTGGCGACAGTTTTTATCGATGCTGAATTGGCGTCGCGATCCAGGCTACGAGCAGCGCAAGATGCTGCACGAGCAG